>NZ_JACHIG010000005.1:0-300000 GCF_014203095.1 Prosthecobacter vanneervenii
CAGCCATCAGCAACTTCATGCCACCCTTGGCCCAAAGGTACAGCAACGTTTTTGTCACATACCCCCCTCAAACACCATGCCGAACACTACTGGCACTCCTGCCCGTCGATCAGCGCCACCGCAGACACACTTCTGCTGACATCTGCCTCATCAGGCCCGTCAGTGCTGCGGCATTCCATTGGATAAGCCGTTTTTACCTCCTCGGCGCCCCTTTGGCCAGGTAGCCAGCCACAGCTTCGCGCCAGCGCCTGCAGGTCTGGCCGTCTGTGTGCGTCACGGCACGCTCCAGCAGGGCACGGCGTTCTTTGCGGCGCTTTTCGGGATGGCTGACACACTCGGCCAGTGCGGTGCGCAGTTGTTCGTCATTGTGCACCATCCAGGTGGCATCTTCCTGCAGCACCGGCTGTGCGTGCACATATTTGAAAAACCGCACCACAGAGAGCCACGGCGGCAGATCCAGGTCGCAGTCGTAAGCCAGGTTCACCACTGGAATGTCAAAGCACGCAGCGTCCAAAATGATCGAAGATCCGCTCGTCAGGAGCACATCGGTGTTTTTCAGCGTGGAGGCTCGTTCATAGTCCTCATCTGCCTGAGGGATCCAGGAGTGGCGGCCAAAGGCGCTTCCCTCTCCCAGCGGATACTGCACCGTGGTATGCGGGAGTCCTTCAAATTCCTTGTAGAGCGTGTAAATGTCTTTCGGGCTCACCCGCACCAGCAGATGGCAGGGATGCTCAAACGGCTGCTCTGCAATGATGCGCTGCAGCAGGCGGACGAAGGGCTGGTTGCAGCGGATCACGGCGCTGTCTCCGGTGGCAAACTGGATGATCTTCGTCTCCGGCGCCACGCCGAGCTGCTTGCAGAACTCCTCCCGTGTCATCAGCTTCTCCGGGGAGAAGTAGTTCTCAAAATAGATCACTCCCACGACAGACATGCTGTCTTGTGGCATGCCGTGGCATTGCGCCATCTCCTGCGTCATTTCCGTGGACCAGACGAGCGTGTAGTCAGGAATGACCGTCAGCGGCCCCTTGGAGGTGGGGTTGTCCCAGCTGGCCACTGCGAGAATAAGCGGGATTTTGTGCCTGCGTGCCTCCTTGAGACATTCCAGGTCGGAAGGGATCATGTTGGCAAACACCACCGCATCCGGCTTCACTTCACGGATGAGCTTCTCAAAGTCAGCATCATGGCCAAAATGCTCCATGAAGCGGATGATCCCCTGCGAGGTGATGCCCATCTGCATGGCCATTCGTGCGATGCCGAGCCGGAAATGCAGGTTCTTGCGCTTGTTGGCCAGGGCTTCGATCATGCGCTTCTGCGTGAAGCTGCTCTCCGGCTGCTCCACCGTCCACAGGTCCTTGGCCCATGAAAACAGGAAGGAGGAAAACCAGGTCGGCTTCTTGCGCTTCAGCGCCACGATGCGCACGCGTTCGTGCTCAAATTCCTTCTGCGTCGCCTCCAGGTTGAAGGTGCAGTAAAGCGTGATGCGGCTGCTCTCATCTGCGAGCAGCTCCTCCAGCAGCCGGGAACGGAACACATCCCGGTAAAACTGAACGGTATCGACAATCAGGATCAGGTTCATCACGCAAAATCTTCCGGCTGCAAAAACTGCGCGGCCTTCACCGCTTGCTTCAGCTTCCGGCCAATAAGGGAGGTGTAGTCCGCTGCGGCAATGCCATGCCCCGGCTTGCGGCAGGAAAGGTCTTCACGCTTGAGCACCGTGCCCGCCGGCAGATCCGCCGCCGCCACAAGGCTCTGGCCAAACATGCGGCGCAGCGGCTCCAGCGTCTCAGCCACCGAGTCCTTGGGGAAAGGGTTTGCCTTCATCGTCTCGATAAAGCGCACACCTGCCACCATCTGCTTGAATTCATCGGTCGTGAGCGATGCAGACACATCCGGCCCGAACATCTCACGGCTGAAGGTGATGTGCACTTCGATCAGTTTCGCGCCCAGGGTGACCGCTGCCAGAGAAGGATACGGCGTTCCAGAATGATCCGAAAGCCCCACCGGGCAGTCGTAGCGCTGCATCAGTTCGGAGATCTGGTTCAGCCCGATCTTTTCCGCAGGGCATGGATAAGCCGTGGTGCACTGAAACACCGCCACCGGAGATCCTGCTGCCTTCAGATGCGCCACCGTGGCATCCATTTCCTCCAGATAGCTCATGCCGCTGGAAACAAGCACCGGCTTGCGCGTATCGATCATGGCATCCAAAAAAAGCCGGTTCGTCACTTCACCGGAGGCCACCTTCCAAGCAGGCACGCCAATGCGCTCCAGCAGCCGGATGGCGGCCAGCGAGAAAGGAGAACTCAAAAACACGAGCCCTTTTTCCTCCGCATGCTGCTTGAGTTCCACCCATTGCGGTTCGGTGAACTCCATGCGCTTCCAGTAATCGTAGCGCGTGGCGTCCTGTTTGCTGAATTTCACACGCCAGGTGTCCAGCGCGGAGCTTTCCTCCGCCGCGATGTGGGTCTGAAACTTCACCGCATCAGCACCTGCTGCCGCAGCAGCATCGATGTAGGCATGCGCGGTGCCGAGGCTGCCGTCATGCGCCTGCGCGACTTCAGCGATGATGAAGCTTGGTGCAGCAGGATTCTGCCAAAGGTCGTTGATGTCGCGGAGTTGAGCCATGGGAGAGCGTAGCCGGTCGGTCAACCTGCCTTGCCGACCTGCTTGTAAAACTCCAGCGTCTGGCGCAGACCTTCCTCCCAGGCCACCTTCACCTCATAGCCGAGTCCGGCGCGCGCTGCGCTGATGTCTGCAAGTGAGTGCAGCACATCGCCTGCACGTGCAGACTCAAAGCGCGGCTGCAGTTGCTGGCCCGTGAGCTGGTTGATGTCCTTCACCAGACGGATCAGGTCGATGGAATGACCGGCGGCCACATTAAAAACTTTGCCCGCCGCCTTCTCCGCCGGGGCCTCCGCCGCCAGCAGATTCGCGGAGACCGCATTGTCCACAAAGGTAAAGTCACGCGCCTGGCTGCCGTCTCCAAAGATGACAGGGGCTTTGCCTTCGAGCATCAGGGTGCAGAACTTGGCGATCACGCCCGAATACGGCGAATCAAAGGCCTGACGCGGACCGAAGATGTTGAAGTAGCGCAGCGCGATGGCTTCAAAGCCATAGAGCTGGTGGAAAAGCTGGCAGTAGCGCTCACCGCCGTACTTTTGCAGCGCATAAGGGGAAAGAGGCTGCACGGGAAGGCTTTCGTGCTTGGAGGGCGCATCCGCGTTTCCGTAGATGGAGGAAGAAGAAGCAAACATCAGGCGCTTCACGCCGGCATCACGTGCGGCCAGCAGCACATTCAGTGTGCCGTCCAGATTCTGCGCATTGCTTTCCAGCGGCTCGGCGACGGAGCGCGGCACCGAGGGCAGCGCACCCTGGTGAAACACCCAATCCACGCCCGGCATCAGCTTGGCCAGCAGGTCGCGGTCACGGATGTCTCCCTCGACGAGATCGACTTTGTCCCCGGGTTTTTTCCAGTCCAGGTTCTTGGGATTGCCGAGCGAGAGATTGTCCAGCACGATAACCTCCGCCCCTCTGCGGCAGAGCTCCTCCGTGATGTGGGACCCGATGAAACCTGCACCACCTGTGACGAGAGCTTTCATGCTTTAAAATAGTTTGGTTTGCCCTTCATCAGGGCGCTGAGCGCATTGCGGGAGTCCACCACCAGACGGGAATGCTCGGCCACGAGAGCCACATCCACCGCCTTGTGGTTGGTGGCCACCAGGACGAGGTCGTATTCAGAGAGTGCCGCAGCCGTGAGCGCCACGCTCTTCCTTCCGGCAAAGTGGGCGTGCTCGCGGGACGGGCGGATCACAGGCACATGCGGGTCGTGGTAGTCCACCTGGGCGCCCTGCTGCTCCAGCAGCTCCCAGAGCACGTAGGCGGGGCTTTCGCGATCGTCGTCCACGTTGGACTTGTAGGCGATGCCGATCATGAGGATGCGGCTGTCGCGGATGGTCAGGTGGAGGGAGGACAGCGCCTCGCCCACACGGGTGATCACGTAGGAGGGCATGGCGGTGTTCACCTCGCCAGCCAGTTCGATGAAGCGCGTCTCCTGCCCATACTCGCGCGCCTTCCAGGTGAGATAGAAAGGGTCGATGGGGATGCAGTGGCCGCCGAGACCGGGGCCCGGATAGAAGGGCATGAAGCCAAAGGGCTTGGTCTTCGCTGCCTCAATGACATCCCAGATGTCGATGCCCATGGCGGCGTACACCACCTTGAGCTCGTTCACCATGGCGATGTTGACCGCACGGAAGATGTTTTCGGTCAGCTTCACCGCCTCCGCCACACGGCAGGACTCCACCGGCACGAGAGTCTTGATGGCACGGCCATACACGCTCAGGGCGTGCTTCTGGCACTCGGGGGTAAGACCACCAACGACCTTTGGGATCACCGCCACATCGCTCTGCGGATTGCCCGGGTCTTCACGTTCAGGAGAGAAGGCCAGATGGAAATCCACGCCTGCCTTGAGGTTTGAGCCCGCCTCCAGCACCTCACGCAGTTCGGTGTCGGTGGTGCCCGGGTAGGTGGTGGATTCCAGCACCACGAGCTGACCCGGCTGCAAATGCGGGGCGATGGCCTTGCCGGTGTTGAGGACGTAGGTCAGGTCGGGATCGCGATGCTTGGCCAGGGGAGTGGGCACGCAGATGATGATGGCCTCGCACTCCTTCACCCGGGCAAAATCCGTGGTGGCGGAGAAGCGGCCTGCATCCCGCTGCGTCTTCACAGATTCCCCGGTGATGTGCAGGATGTAGCTCTCTCCGGCTTCCAGGCTGTTGATCTTGGCGGGATCAATGTCGAATCCCAGCACGGTGCTGCCCGTCCGGGCAAATTGGAGGCTCAATGGCAGGCCCACATAGCCCAGGCCGATGATACCTATGGTGGATGACGTCATGCAGTAAGTCAGAAAGGTGAAAACGGATATGAAGGCAAGGCTGGAGGCATGCCAGAACTTTTTTCCAAAAAGCGGCCTCACCTCATTAGTCCGTAGTGCTGAGAACCACGATTTGATTTTCATAGCGCTACAACCATGAAAAACTAAGCGCTACTTTTGTGAAGCATTTTGCACTACCTTAAATTGGTATTGATTTTTTAGATGCTTTTTCCTAAAAACGGGAAAAAGACACCCAACCCACCGCATTGACCAACCCAAAAATATCAATGCAAACCATTGATTTTCATTTTCTTAAACCATGAAAACCTCATCACCCGAACCTTGGCGCATCGTGCATTCAGAAGCCTCTCTCGGCTGGGGTGGGCAGGAGCATCGTGTCATGGCAGAATTGACAGGCTTTCAGCGTCGGGGCTGTTCTGTTTTCCTGGTCGCGGATCCTCAGAGCCAAATCATGACACGCGCCAAAGCAGCAGGCATTCCCACCATGCCCTGCACGTTTGACCGCAAATGGCTGCCCTGGGAGGTGCTGCGCCTGGCCCGCTGGCTGCGCCGGGAAAGAATTCAAATCGTCAACACCCACAGCTCACGCGATGGCTTGCAGCTGGGCGTGGCAGCAAGACTGAGCCACACTCCGCTGGTGGTGCGCACCCGCCACATCGATGTGATTGATCGGAATCCCAAGTTCAGCCGATACAAATTCACCACGCTGGCGGACCACGCCCTGACCACCAGCCAGAAGATCACCGACTACATCCGCCGCACCTTCCGCCTGCCGGATGACCGTGTGACAACGCTGCCCACAGGAATCGACACCGCACTCTATGAGCAGCAGGGCCCGCGTGCCGAGTTGCCCGTGCGAACCGGGCCAGAAGCGGCGCCTGTGGTCGGCATGGTGTCCGTGCTGCGCTCCTGGAAAGGCCACCCGACCTTTTTTGAGGCTGTGCAAAAACTGCGTGCAGCAGGGCGCAACTTCCAGTTTGTCGTCGTGGGCGGGGGTGTGCCCGTGGAGATCTACCGGGAGAAAGCGCGCGCTTTTGGGGTGGAAGATCAGGTGCAATTCACCGGGCATCGTGAGGATGTGGCGGATGTGCTGCGCGCGCTCGATGTGCTGTGCATCCCCTCGCTGGCCCATGAAGGAGTGCCGCAGATCGGCCTGCAGGCGCTGGCCTGCGGCACGGCTGTGGTAGGCAGCGACTGCGGCGGCATCCCGGAGATCATCCAGGAAGGGAGGACCGGGCGTATTTTCCCCAAAGGCGACGCGACCGCCCTGGCGGCACGGATTGCAGAGGCCATCGACGAACCTGAGCGCACACAGCAGATGTGCCGGGCCGGACGGGCGAAGGTGGAAAACGAGCACAGCCTGGAAATCATGCTGGATCGTCTGGACGTGATCTACCGGCGACATCTTGAGCAGGAGGTCACAGAAAAAAGCGCGTCTCGTCCCCCCTGCCGGGCTTTTTGCTGAAACTTGCGCGCAAAATAAAAGTTTAGTTCGCCGCTGCTTGGGCAATAGAGCAGTGCGGACTACATGGCAGACAATCCCCTTTCACATCGCAAATGGCGCATCGTTCACTCTGAAGCCTCCCTCGGCTGGGGCGGGCAGGAGCACCGGATCCTGGCTGAGATGACCGGCATGCGCCGCCGAGGCAGCGAGGTCTGGCTGGTGGCTCCGGAAAACAGCCAGATCTACCGTCGTGCGGAGCTGGCAGGCGTGCCCGTGCTGGCGCAGAATTTCCGGCGGCGACTGCTGCTGCCATTTTACGTAATGCGGCTGGCCTGGTGGCTGAAGCAAAACCGCATCGAGATCGTGAACCCCCACAGCTCGCGCGATGGCTGGATGCTCACGCTGGCGGCGCGTGTGGCCCGTGTGCCGCTGATCATCCGCAGCCGCCACTTTGACGTGCCAATTCCCAACCAGTCGCTCAGCCGGCTGATGTACAAGGAGTGGAGCCACCACATCATCACCACCAGCCCGAAGATCACGGACACGCTGTTGTCCACCTTTAACCTGGATCCCGATGAAGTGACCACTCTGCCAACGGGCGTGGATGTGGAACGCTTCCGCCCGGATGGGCCGCGCGCCACGCTGCCGCTGCCTGCACTGCCAGCCGGCACGCCGCTGGTGGGCATGATCACCGTGATCCGATATGCCAAGGGCACGCAGATTCTGGCCGAAGCCGCAGGGCTGCTGCGTGATCAGGGGCTGCGCATCCACTGCGTGATCGCGGGAGACGGCCCCTGGCGCAGCTATCTGGAGGCAGTCCTCGAAAAGCTGGGTGTGCAGGACCTCTTCACCCTGGCGGGGCACCGCGAGGACGTGCCGGACATCATTCGTGCACTGGACATCGTGGCCATTCCCTCCTTTCACGAGGCCATCCCACAGTCCGGACTGCAATCGCTCGCTAGCGGTGTTCCGGTGGTGGCCAGCAATGTGGGAGGTATACCGAGTATCATCAAAGACGGCGAGACCGGCCGCCTCGTGCCTATGCAGGATGCTGTGGCGCTGGCCAGAGCCATCCGCGAGACGCTGGAGCAGCGTGAGAAAACGCAGGCGATGTGCGCCGAAGGCCGCAGCTTCATCATGCGTGAGCACAGCCTGGACACCATGCTGGACCGCCTGGAGGCCATCTACCACCGCCATCTGGGATAGATCCGGCAGCGCAAAAACAGGTCGGCACAACGCAATGCATGCCAAAGGCATGACAGACTTCCCGGTTGTGCGAATGATGCCGATGCGGCACTAGTCGGGTTCCTTCCTTTTTCATGTCCAAACCTTCCGCACCACCTCCCCCGGCCAAGATCAACCTGTCCGATCCCCAAATCCGTGCGGTGGTGGCGGGCACCCTGCAGGCCATCTGGAAGTATGTGCTGCCATACAAAGGCCGCTTCATCCTCAGCAGCGTGCTCGGCATCCTCAGCGGCCTGTTTAATGGCGTGATGATCATCGGCTTCCAGCTCATCTTCTCGCTGGTGCTTCGGGGCAAGACCACCACGCTGGGAGAGACCATCAAGCTGCCGCTCATTGGTGAACTGAATCCGGCGGAAATTCTCGGTGTGTCCTCAGACACGCCCGTGGGCTTTACGGGGGTGGCGATCGCGTGCGCCTTCATTCCTGCACTCATTTTCTGCCGTGGCTTCCTCGGTTATCTCTCCAGCTACATGCAGACGTGGGTGACGAGCAAGGTGGTATATCAGATCCGCAATGACGCCTTCCGCAGCATCATGCGCCAGTCTCCGGGTTATTTTAACAACGCCCGCACCGGCGAGCTGATGCAGACCGTGATCAGCCAGACCGGCGTGGTGCAGCGCAATGCCATGCAGCTTATCCAGACGGTGGCGCAGCGCCCGGTGTCCATCATCGCCATTCTGATCCCCCTCTTTGCCAGCGACTGGTTTTTCACGCTCATGTCGCTGGTCATTTTCCCGGCCTGCCTCTACCCGATTCTGCGCCTGGGCAAGCGCGTGCGCAAAGTGGGTGCCAAGGAGGAGTACGACTCCCGTGCGCTCATGTCCTCCATGCAGGAGTCCTTTGCCGGCATCCGTCTCGTCAAAGCCTACGGCCGCGAAGCGCATGAGATGGACCGCTTTGACCGCTCCAATGCCAGCATGACGCAGAATATGGTGCGCTGGGGCAAGGCGCTGGAACTCATCGGGCCGATCGTGGAAACCGTGGCCTCCTTTGGCATCGCCGCCGGGCTGGTGTATGCGTGGTCCCGCGGCGTGGAGGCGCAGACTTTCTTTGTGCTGGTGATGGCGCTGACGCAGATCTATCCGCCGCTCAAGGAGCTGAGCCGCGTGCAGCTTTTCCTGCAAAAGACCACCGTCGCCGCAGGCATGGTTTTTGAGATCCTGAACCGCCAGCCGGACATTCAGGATGCGCCGGATGCACTGGCCATCGGCCGCAGCTCGGGTGCGGTGACTTTCAAGGACATCACCTTCTACTACCGCGACAAGGACGACGTCAAAAAAGACACACCCGCAGTGCAGGACATCAACCTGCAGTTTGAGCCCGGGAAATTCTACGCCCTCGTGGGCCGCAGTGGCGCGGGCAAGAGCACGCTCTTCTCTCTCATGCTGCGCTTCTACGATCCTGATGCAGGCTCCGTACTGCTGGATGGCCGCGACATCCGCACCTGCACGCAGCACTCCGTGCGTGCCAACATCGGCATCGTGAGCCAGGACACCTTCCTCTTTCACGACACCATCCGCGAAAACATCCGCTATGGCCGTCTGGACGCCACCGAGGCGGAGATCATCGCTGCGGCGAAGAAAGCGCATGCGCATGAGTTCATCGAGCAGATCAGCAACGGCTACGACGCCATCGTGGGCGAGGGCGGCTGCAATCTCTCCGGCGGCCAGAGGCAGCGCATCTCCATCGCCCGCGCCATCCTGCGCGACTCGCCGGTGCTGCTTCTCGATGAAGCCACCTCAGCGCTCGACACCGAGAGCGAGAAGATCATCCAGGAGGCCATCCACACGCTGTCAGCAGGCAAGACGGTGGTGGCCATCGCGCACCGTCTTTCCACCATCCTGGAAGCAGACCAGATCATCGTCATGGAGCAAGGACGCGTGGTTGACCGTGGACCGCATGCCGAACTGCTGGCCCGAAATGACATCTACCAAAATCTCTACAACCTGCAGTACAGCTCCGACGAACGCCGTGAGAGCTGAGACAGTACGAAGCCTGTATCGGCGCGGAAATGATCGATGCAACCGACGCTGGTGAGAGCGGCGGTTTGCCTCGTGGGATAAATGATTTCTTTAGTCGTGCTCATTTATCCTCATGAGGCACAATACCTGCATCCGCGCTTGATCTCCCAAACCTGAACAGCGAAGGAGAAATCACCACATGATACCAGCTTTTACCATAGCCGCCGCCGCCATCCCGCCGCTCTTTGCGTTGCTGGCGCTGATGCTTGCGGGCGTGGTGCTGGTGTCGCTGCTGCTGCTGCATTTGAGGCAGTCCCTGCTGGCGGGCTACTTCATCTGCGGCGTGCTGATCGCGAACTCCGGCATCCTGAACGTGCTGGGCGGCGGGGAGTCGCATGGGCAGGTGTCGCAGATGGCGGAGTTTGGCGTGGTGCTGCTCATGTTTACGCTGGGGCTGGAGTTCTCCCTCGGAGAGCTGCGCTTTCTGCGCCGTCTGGCCTTTGTGGGCGGCGGCTGGCAGATGGTGCTGTGCATGGCGGCTGCGGCGGCAGCCTCTCTGGCGCTGCACTCCACCACCTGGCAGGGAGCGGTGCTGCTGGCCGTGTCTCTGGCCATGAGCTCCACGGCGGTGAGCCTGAAGAGCTTTCAGGATCTCGGGCTGGAGGCCAGCCCGGGTGCGCGAATGTCGCTGGCCGTGGCGATTTTTCAGGACCTTTTCATCATCGTCTTCTTCCTCTTTCTGCCGCTGCTGCTGCCGCATGAGGGAGAATCCACCGCACTGATGCCGCGGCTGGGCTCGCTGGTGCTGCGTGGAGGTGCCTTCGTCATTCTGGCGGGCGTGGCCGCGCGCTGGGTCATCCCCTGGCTGCTGAATGCGGTGACGCGCACTCGCAGCCGCGAGCTCTTCACCCTCACGGTGATCGGCAGCTGCGTGGGCCTGGCTTTCGTGGGTGGTCTGCTAGGACTGGGGCTGGCGCTCGGTGCCTTTGTGGCCGGGCTGGCGGTCAGCGAGTCGATTTTCAAGCACCGCATTTTGGCGGATGTGATGCCGCTGAAGGATCTCTTCCTCACGCTCTTCTTTGTCTCCGTGGGTCTCATGATCGATGTGAAGGCCGCCTTTGCGCTGTGGCTGCCCATCTGCGCCATCACTGCCGTGCTGATGCTCAGCAAGGCCGTCATCATCACCTTCATCGCGCGTTACCTCGGGCTCGTGCACAAGCAGGCGCTGCTGGCAGGCATCGGCCTGTGCAGCGCGGGTGAGTTTTCCCTGGTGCTGCTGCAAAATGCAGGAAGCGCGCATCTCTGGAGCCACGACACGCAGCAGACGCTGCTGGCCGCCAGCGCGCTCTCGATGGGGCTGCTCCCTGCGCTGCTGAAGTCTGGCATCCCGCTCGGTGACTGGCTGGTGAAGCGTGGCTGGGGCCGCCGCAAGCCGGTAAAGATCGATCCCGGCAATCTGCGCCAGCGCATCAGCGGCATCACGGACCATGCCATCGTCTGCGGCCACGGCCCGGTGGGCGAAAAAGTAAACAAAGCCCTGCTCGACTCCGGCGTGCGCACGCTCGTGGTGGAGCTGAACGCCGAGACGGTGCAGCAGCTGCAGCGCCAGGGGCAGGCCGTGCTCTTTGCTGATGCCAGCCACGAGGAGACCTGGGAACTGACCAAGCTGAAGCACGCACGCATGGTGGCCCTGACCTTTCCCGACGCCACGGTGAATGCGCAGGCGCTCGCGATGATCCGCGAGCACCGCCCGGACATCTCCGTGCTGGCCCGCGCCCGATTTAGCTCGGACGTAGAACGGCTCAAGCGCCTCGGCGCCACCCAGGTGATCAATGACGAGACCGAAGCCAGCCGCGCGATGGAGGATGCGGCGATCACACTGCAAGGAGCGTGAGGTGCCGAATGGAAACACTGGTGTCCGCGGCGCGGGCGAATGACGAATGAGTAAATCCGAATGACGAATGGCCGGAATTTCGGCATTCGGCCTTCATCATTATTTCGGCATTCGGATTTCGACATTCGTCATTCTTTTCAGACAAAGCGCGAAACCTCCCCAGACCTTCATTTGCGCCCCTCATCCCTCTCTCTAGTCTGAGGCTCAATGTCCCAACGCCTCTTCCTCCTCGATGGCATGGCGCTGCTTTACCGCGCGCACTTTGCCTTCATCAAAGCCCCCATTCGCACCAGCGACGGCGTGAACACGTCTGCGCTCTACGGCTTTGCCAACACGCTGCTCGACATCCTGAAAAACCAGCAGCCCACGCATCTGGCGGTGGCGCTGGACACTTCCGCGCCGACGCCGCGCCACGAGATGTTTCCGGCCTACAAGGCGCAGCGCGAGGAGATGCCCGAGGACATCAGCATGGCCATCCCACAGATCAAGCGGCTCATGGAGGCCATGAACGTACCCATCCTGGTGCGCGACGGCTACGAGGCGGACGACATCATCGGCATCATGGCCAAGCGTGCCGAGAAGGAAGGCATCGAGACCTTCATGGTCACGCCTGACAAGGACTTTGGCCAGCTCGTCTCCGAGCATGTGAAGATCTACAAGCCGGGCCGCTCCGGAGCGGATACAGAGATCCTTGGTGTGAAGGAAGTGTGCGAGCGCTGGGGCATCGAGCGCCCGGAACAGGTCATCGACATTCTCGCGCTCATGGGAGACGCGGTGGACAACATCCCCGGCGTGAAAGGCTTTGGCGAAAAGACCGCCACCTCTCTCATCCAGCAGTTTGGCAGCGTGGAAAATCTGCTGGCCAACGTAGGCCAGCTCAAAGGCAAGCAGAAGGAGAAGCTGGAGGCCAGCAAGGAGGATGCTATGCTCTCCAAGAAACTGGCCACCATCTTCCACGATGCCCCCTATGAGGTGCAGGTGGCGGATCTCGTGGTGAAACCGCACAACGATGAAGTGCTGAAGGCCTTCTTCACCGAATTTGAATTCAACGCGCTGGGCCGTCGCCTGTATGGCGATGACTTCAAAGCAGGCCGCAGCCGTAAGATGGAGGCCGCGGGCTCCGCGCCTGCAGAGGCGCCTGCGCAGGACGATCTCTTTGCCGCAGCCACCCCAGCCAAGCTCAGCACCATCGCTGACACGCAGCACACCTATCATCTGGTGCAGACTGCGGAGGAGCGGCAGAAGCTCATCGCGCAGCTTGCTTCACTTTCATCCTTCTGTTTTGACCTGGAGACCACAGGCCTTGATCCGCGCGACACGCAGATCGTCGGCATCGCATTCTCCTGGCAGGCTCATGAGGGCTGGTTTGTGCATTTCCCGCGCGACAAAGCGGCGGCCAAGGCAGTGCTGGAAGAATTCCGCGAGGTGCTCACACGGCCCGGGGTGGAGAAGATCGGGCACAATCTGAAATTTGATCTGAGTGTACTGCTCGCGCATGGCGTGGAGGTCAGCGGACCGTTCTTTGATTCCATGCTGGCGCACTCGCTAATCGACGCCGAGCAGCGCCACGGCATGGACTACCTCTCGGAGGTGTATCTGCACTACACGCCCGTGCCCATCTCCAGCCTCATCGGCACGGAGAAAGATGATCTCTTCAGCCAGGCCACCATGGCCGACGTGGCTGAAAAGGACGCCCGCAAGGTGGCCGACTACGCCGCCGAAGATGCGGATGTGACGTGGCAGCTGGCCACCAAAATGCGCCCTGAATTGAAAGAGCAGCAGTATGTCTTCGACAAAGTCGAGTGCCCGCTGCTGCCCGTGCTGACGAAGATGGAAAACTTTGGCGTGAAGATCGATGTGCAGGCGCTGCGCGAGTATGGTCTGGAGTTGGAAAAGAAGGCGCAGGAGCTGCAGCGCCGCATTCAGGAATATGCAGGCGCGCCCTTCAATCTCAACAGCCCCAAGCAGCTCGGCGAAGTGCTGTTTGAGCGCCTCAAACTTCTCGAAAAACCCAAGAAGACCGCCACAGGTCAGTATCAGACCAATGAGCAGGTGCTGCAGTCACTCATGGGGCTGCACCCCATCATTCAGGACATCCTGGACTACCGCGAAGTGACCAAGCTGAACAGCACCTATGTCGAAGCGCTGCCGCATGCGGTCTCCAAGGTCACGGGTCGGGTGCATACCACCTTCCACCAGCTCATGGCCGCCACGGGCCGCATGGCCTCGACCAACCCCAATCTGCAGAACATCCCCATCCGCAGCGATCTCGGCCGCGAAATCCGCAAGGCCTTCGTGCCGGGCTTTGATGGCTGGGTGCTTCTAAGCGCTGACTACTCGCAGATCGAGCTGCGCGTCATGGCCGCCCTCAGCGGGGACAAGGCCATGATGGAGGCCTTTGCCAACGGCCACGACATTCACCAAGCCACCGCCGCACGCGTGTATGGTGTGGAGCTGGATGGCGTGCTGCCCGAAATGCGCCGCACCGCCAAGATGGTGAACTTCGGCATCATCTACGGCATCTCCGCCTTCGGCCTCAGCCAGCGACTGGGCATTCCGCGCGGTGAAGCCGCCACCATCATCGAGAACTATTTCAAGCAGTTCCCCGGCATCAAACGCTTCATGGAGAAGATCGTCGAAGACGCCAAAAAGAGCGGCTACGTGGAGACCCTCACCGGCCGCCGCCGCGTCATCCGCGATCTCACCAGCGCCAATGCCACCGTGCGCGGCCAGGCCGAGCGCGTGGCCATGAACACCCCCATCCAAGGCACCGCCGCCGACATGATCAAGCTGGCCATGATCCACGTGGACGCCGCCCTGACCAAGGCCGGACTGCAGGCTCGCATGCTCCTCCAGGTGCACGACGAACTCCTCTTCGAAATGCCCGCCAGCGAAGTGGAGCAGGCCCGCCCCCTCATTCTCGAAGCCATGAAAAACGCCCTGTCGCTGGAAGGCGTGCCGGTGGAGGTGGAAGCAGGGACTGGCCTGAACTGGCTGCAGGCGCATTGAACGCCCGGATCAAAACATGTCCTTCGCTTCTCCAATGCGCTGCCGCCAGTAATAGGGGCGGCGCTTTGCGTGTGCGACTGCGAGAATGACGACCTTCTGCCGCCAGATCATGTAGGCGATGTAGTACTCGCTGAACCGGGGCTTGAGGTTGGCACGGCGCACAGACATGCGGCGGATGTTGTAGAGAAGCGGACTAGCCACAATGGCGTCAGTGTAACGATAAAACGTTGTTTCAAAATCAATGGCTAGCGAATGATCTTCAGCAACGCTGGCATAATAGCGAATGGCGTCATGCAGTTCCTCACGAGCTGCAGGATGAATATTAAAATCATCGCTCATGCAAGACGCTTGAGTCCAAGCTCTTCCATCAGCGCATCCGTGCTGCGGCGTAGTTCTTCTCCAGAAATCAGCTCCACTTTACCCTCCTCAATCTCCCGCACACGGCGGTCGATCTCGGCATCCCACTCGGCTTCGATGGAGGCCTCGTCGTCTCCAGCGGGAGAGGGCATGGAGTATTCGTTTTGAAGATCGCGCAGCAGTTCATCCACCTCTTCAGGAGCAAGGCTGCGGATTTCCTGTTTGATGCGTTCGACAGTGGCTGTCATGGAATCAACCTACTTTAGGAGCGGCATTTGTCGAGAGCCTCGAATACAGCCGCCTCTTCACGGTTGATACAGAAGGTTTCAGCAGCTATTTTTGCACATGCAGCCCCCCACTGCCACGCCGTCTGAATCCGCCCAGGTGCTGGAGCGGCTCAGGCGCTTTTCTGCGGCTGGTGGTCTGGATACGCCGCAGCGGCTGGCAAGGCTGGTGGCCCGGGTGCTTGTGAGCCGGAGACTCAAGGAGCGCCGCAAGTGGTGCACCGTGGCTCGCGGCGTGGCGGCCGATCCCTGTGTGGAGGACCGTCTGGTCCGCCAGGCCATGCGCTGGCTTTCGGTTCAACCTGGAAAAACCGAGGCCTCATGATGGACTGGCTTCTTCCACCTCCCAACTGGTCATGTGCGGCAGGCCTTGTGCTGGATTCGTTCTTCGCCGGCCTGCGTAAGGAGCTGCCGGAATTCACCGGCCCTCTCACCTTGTTTGGCTCAGTACCCATCCAGCTCTGCCTCGATGACTCCTTCACCAGCGCAGATGCGGACATCATGGTTTCAGGAGATCCTGCACCTCTCCGTGCCGTGGCCAAAAAGCTGGAGCTCACAGCCGGAGGATCTCTGCGCCCGGCATTTGGACTTCAACTCTGCCCGAGCCATTTTTTCCGCACCACTGCGCACTACCTCCACCGAGCCCACATGGAAACAAGGCACGGCATCAGGATTGTCGTGCCCCATGTGCGAGACGTGCTGATCGGCAAACTGCATCGCAGCCGCATGCCGGAGCAGGAAGGCATAGTCCTCAAAGACCTGCGTGCTTTTCAACGCGTTCGCCAGCTCTGCGGAGGGCATCCCAATGAAGATGATCTCATCAGTGACCTGCTGGAGTGCGGCCCTTATTTCCGCCTGCCTGAGCATGATGATGTAAATCACTTCCGCCTGAATGTGCTGGACTTGTGGCCCAACCTTTTTGGGCGCAGCCTAGATGTGGAAAAACTCATCCTTCAGCCTTTGCGTAAAATGGAGGCAGAAGCACGCGGCACCAATCATCCATCCGTTTCGCAGATGCTTGATGATCTGCATCCAACACGAGAGTAATCCAACTTTATCCCCCATGGCCTGGCGACCCAACAAATGCATCGTGCGTGGTGAAATCGACAACACGACCAAAGGCCGTGTGACCGGGAGGATCTGGCTGCTGGGGCGCGAGGAACCGATGATGCTGGACCTCATCGGCGATGCCTGGCCGGATGTGGCGGGCTCAAAGCTCAGCTTTGTGAATCCGCATCCTGAAGCCCAGCCGGAGTATGACGAGGGGCTGCGTCTGGTGCAGACAGGCTCCGTTGGAGACATCACCGCCTCGCAGCGGGTGAAGAAGCTTCTGGCACCCGAGGAGGAATGGATGCAGGCAATCAAGGAAGAGCGGCTGCACGAGATCCCCTGGGTGTGGGCGAATGCCCTCTATCTGGAATGGTTCAGCGACTTCAACGGACGCATGGTGGTGCAGACCACCGAGTTTGAGATCTCGATCTCCGAGCGCCTGTGGGTGCTGGATGAAGACGAGCATGCCGCACAGCAGGCCATCAATGAAGCAGACATGGACGCCTACATGGAAAAGCTCGGAGACGCCCTGAGCATGGAAGATTTTGCAGACGACAGCGAGCAGGATGAGACGGCGTCCTGAGGCCTCTTTCACTCTCTGCTTTTCGGGTCAAACGCATCGCGCAGGCCATCGCCGAGGAAGTTCAGGGCAAGGAGGCTGGCGGACATGAGCAGGGCGGGAAAGACGAGCAGCCACCACTTGCTCTCGATGGGATTGATGACCTGCGCGCCATCCTTGAGCAGAGAGCCCCAGCTTGCGGCGGGATCTTCGATGCCGAGGCCGAGAAAGCTCAGGAGGGACTCATCCAAAATCACTGCGGGAATGGTGAGCGTGAGGTAAGTGAGGATGATGGTGCTCAGATTGGGCAGCAGGTGCCGCCACAGCACGCCCCAGGCGCTTTGGCCCATGGCGCGGGAGGCTGTCACAAAGGTCATCTCCCGCAGCACCAGCACCTGTCCGCGTACAATGCGCGCCATCGTCAGCCATTCGACGAGGCCGAGTGAAACGACCATCACCAGCACTTTGGAGTAGGCCTTCAAGTCCGTCATCACTTTGGCTGTCCATCCCCAGCCATGCGCTTCGGCAGAGAGCCGCCAGCCATCCACCCATTCCTTCACATACTCATCCAGCGCGGCGATGAGGATCATGATGAAGAGGATGCGCGGCACAGACTGCAGCACCTCGATGGTGCGCATCATCACGCCATCAACACGCCCGCCCGCGTAGCCGCTGATCATTCCATAAAGCGTGCCGATGCCGAGGCTGATCAGCGCGCCCACCAAGCCCACACCGAGCGAGACACGCGCGCCGGAGAGCAGGCGGTAGAGCATGTCCTGCCCGTTCACGTCGGTGCCCAGCAGGTGCGCCGATGAAGGAGGCACGAAGGAGTTGCTGCTGGTGAGCTTCAGCGCCTCAGGCAGCAGCAGGGGCACCACGATGGCGATGAGGGACAGGCACGCGAGAAACCCGAGCGCGATGAGCGCCGCGCGGTTGCGCTTCAGGATCTGCCAGCCGTCCGGCCGTGCGATGGCTGCTGGAGCGGCGGCTTCAGGCATAGAGTTTGATGCGTTTGTCCAGCAGCGTGTAGATCACGTCCACCAGCAGATTGAAAAGCACGAGCAGCACGCAGTACACAATGACCGCGCCACCGAGCAGGAAGACATCGCGGTTCTGGATCGAGTTCACAAAGATCATCCCCGCGCCGGAGATGTTGAAGACGCTTTCCACGATCATCGAGCCCGTGAGCAGATGCGCCGCCAGCGGCCCGAGAAAGGTGATCACCGGCAGGATGGCCACCTTGACCGCATGCCGCACCACGGCCTGCGTCTCGCTCAGCCCCTTGGCGCGCGCGGTGCGCAGAAAGTCGCTCTTCAGCACGTCCAGCAGGCTGTTGCGCATCAGCCGCGCCACGTAGGCGATGTAGGGCGCGGCGAGGCAGAGCCCGGGCAGGATCATCTGCTGCACCGTGCCCCAGCCGCCCACCGGCAGCCAGCCCAGCCCTAGCGCGAAGAGGGCGATCAAAAACGGCCCGCTGACAAAGGAAGGGATGGAGATGGTCAGCAGTGCAGCGAACATCGCCGAGCGATCGATCCAAGTTTCGCGCTTCATCGCCGCCAGACTGCCGAGCGTGACGCCGGCACAGCTCGCGATCACAAAGGCCAGCGCGCCCAGCGCAAAGGAATTGGGCATCTTCTGCTTCAGCAGCTCGGCCACGCTCCAGTCACGGTACTTGGTGGAAAGCCCCAGGTCCAGATGCACCAGGGAGGAGACATAGGAGGTGTACTGCTGCCACAGGGTGCCGCTGAGCTTGTACTTTTTTTCCAGCGCCTCCTTCACGTGCTTGGGGGGCTCCTTCTCCCTGTCAAAGGGGCCCCCGGGCGTGATCCGCGCCAGCACGAAGGTGATCGAGATCACGCAGAAGATCACGATCACGCTGCTGAAGGCGCGGCGGAGGAGAAACGCAGTCATCAAAGCAATGTCGGATGACGGAGGCAGAATGTCGAATGCTCAATCAGGCCAGCCACCAGGCGTAGCTGCCGCTGGGCACGGGCAGCACACCAGGGCCGCCGCGCAGCTGCATCTCACCCTGCTCCACCTTGCCGCCGCTGCGGCCAAACTGCTGCAGCAGCAGATGATGCAGAGAGATGGGCGTGAGCTCAGGCGTGTGGCAGGAGAGCAGCACTCCGAGCGGCTCGGGGGAGATGAGCTTCCCCAGCAGCGTGAGCAGCGGAGGCAGGTCGTTTTCGATCTTGAAGACTTCGCCTTT
The DNA here is from genome assembly GCF_014203095.1 of Prosthecobacter vanneervenii. Classification (NCBI taxonomy): domain Bacteria; kingdom Pseudomonadati; phylum Verrucomicrobiota; class Verrucomicrobiia; order Verrucomicrobiales; family Verrucomicrobiaceae; genus Prosthecobacter; species Prosthecobacter vanneervenii. Next base: position 18,901 of record NZ_JACHIG010000005.1, read on the forward strand.
GGCGCCGCGCCCGTAGCTGGGCGGGTCGAGGATCAGCAGGTCGTACTGCCGCTCGCGCCGCAGCTCGCGCTCCAGAAACTTCGTCACATCATCCACGATCCAGCGCACCGGCTTTTCCTCCAGGCCGTTGATCGCGGCGTTTTTGCGCGCCCAGTCCACCATGCCCTTGGAGGCATCCACATGACAGACTTCCGCCCCGGCATGCGCAGCGGCCAGCGTGCTGCCGCCGGAGTAGGCAAAGAGGTTCAGCACCCGCGCCGGGCGGTTGTGCTTTTTGGCGTATTCCGTGCACACGGCGCGGATGCGCTGCCATTGGTCGCGCTGCTCGGGAAAGATGCCCAGATGGCCAAAGTCGGTGGAGCTGAGCTGGAACTTGGTGCCGTCCACCTCGATGGCCCAGGTCTCCGGCAGTTTGTCACGGCCACGCCACTGGTTGCCGCCGTCGCGGAAAAAGGTGGCGGTCACCTGCTGCCAGTCCGCCTTGGGCCGCGTCTGCCGCCAGACGGCCTGCGCACAGGGGCGTGAGAGCACCACATTGCCAAAGCGCTCCAGCTTCTGGAAAGAGCCGCTGTCGAGGAGTTCGTAACCGTTAGTATCAGCCATGGAAAGGTAGTCAGTCCGCCTCAGGGCGGGGATCTCGTGAGAAGAGGGCGCGCATACCCTCAATGGGGGATTTGCCCTGATGCAGCACCGCGTTGATCTCGTCCAGCAGCGGCATGCGCACGCCGCGTGCCTGGGCCGCACGGTGCAGGCTGGCGGTGTTCAGCACGCCCTCGGCCACCATGCGTGTGCTGGAGATGATCTCATCCAGCGGGCGGCCCTGCCCCAGCATCATGCCCACGCGGTGGTTGCGGCTGTGCTCGGAGTAGCAGGTGCCCATGAGATCACCCACACCGCTGAGGCCATAGAAAGTCTCCACCTTGCCGCCTTCAGCCACGCCGAGGCGCACCATTTCCGCCAGTGCGCGGGTGACGAGGGCGGCGAGGGTGTTGTCCCCCATCTTCAGTCCTTGGGCGATGCCCGCCGCGATGGCGTAGGGGTTCTTCATCGCGCCAGCCCATTCAGCACCCACGATGTCATCCGTCGTATAGCTGCGGAAAAATGGCAGCGTAAAGCAGGCCTGCACCGCCTTGGCCATCTCGGCATCTGCGCAGGCCACCACGGCAGCGGTGGCCATCTGGCGTGCCACTTCCTCCGCATGATTCGGCCCGGTGAGCACGGCCAGCGGCACGCCGGGGATGGCGGAGCCGATCAGCTCCGTCATACGGCGGCCGGTTTCCAGCTCGATGCCCTTGGAGCATGATACCAGCACCTTGGCGCGAGACGCCGCGCCACACTGCGCCACGAGCTTCGCCGTGCCGAGCATGGCTTTGGAAGGTACCACAAAGACCAGCATGTCTGCAGGCTGGAGCGCAGCAAGATCAGACGTGACCCGCACCTGCTTCGGCAACTCCAGATCTGGCAGGTAGCGTGAGCTGCGGCGGGTGTCGCGGAGCTGAGCCATCAGCTCGGCATCGCGGCCCCAGAACTGCACGTCCAGGCCACGCCAGGACAGCAAAGCAGCAAGTGCGGTGCCCCAGCTCCCGGCACCGATGACGGTGGCGCTCTGGATCATGGCTGCGGCTTCTTTTTGGTGAAGGCTTTGCTCTCCGTGCCTGCGAGCAGGCGCTGGATGTTGGAGCGGTGACGCACAAAGGCGAGGATCATGACCACGATGCCAAAGCCCAGCATGACAAAGTCCCACTGTCCCTCACGATACATCTGGATGGCCATGGCCGTGGGCACGCCCACCGCCGCCGCCAGCGAGCCGAGCGACACATAGCGGAAGGCAAAGAGAAAGGTCAGGAAGCCGATCCAGCCGCCAAGCATGCCCGCCTTGGAAATACCAAAGAGCACACCACCCGTGGTGGCGATGCCTTTGCCGCCTTTAAAGCCCAGCCAGAAGGTGAACATGTGGCCGAGCACGGCAGCAAAACCTGCCAGCACCTTGCCGATGGAGATCACCTCCACCGTAGCTCCGGTCTGGGCGATCCAGCCCGCCGCCAGCCACACCGGCAGCCAGCCTTTAACCATGTCCAGGATAAACACCGGGATGCCGATCCCCTTCCCCAGCACGCGGATGGCATTGGTGGCACCAATATTGCCGCTGCCATGCTGACGTATGTCGATTCCCTTGAGCTTTCCTGCGAGGTAGCCAAACGGCACCGAGCCGCAGAGATAACCGGAGGCAATGCTAAGGATGATGGCAGTGGTCGTGGTCATGGGTTGAAATCAACGCCCCTAGTAGCCGAATTCTGCGTGCTGTGGCAAGCGATTCATCGAATCGGAAACCACTCACCTCAGCACGCGCCGTACTTCTCCTTGAGATACTGCACGGTTTCATCCGCCGTATCCGCCTGGATCATCACCAAATCTCCCGCCTGTGCGGACTCCATGGCCAGATCCACCGATTTCAGGTGACCGATGATGGACTCCACGCGCCGGGTGCGCGGGGCGTTCTCCAGCCCCTGGGCCAGGAGGCGCATGATCTCGCCAGACTCACGGCCGCGCACATAGTCGCCCTCGTAGAGCCAGGCCTCGTCAAATTCAGAGGCCAGCATGCGGCCCTGCTCGACGATGTCGCTGTCGCGGCGATCTCCCGCAGAGCTGTAAACCACGATGCGGCGCTTGTTTTCAAACTGGCGCAGGCCATCCAGCAGCGCACGCAGCGCGTCCACGTTGTGGCCGTAGTCCACGATGACGGTGATGCCCTTGAGGTCCAGCACGTTGAAGCGGCCAGCGTTCTGATCCAGGCTGGGCACAAAGCTGCGCACGCCCTGGCGGATGAGTTCGTCGTCGATGCCCAGCGCCCAGGCTGCGGCCACAGAGGCCAGCGTGTTTTCCACCTGGAAGCCGATGCGCCCACCGTGGGTGAGGGGCACCTCGCTCAGCGAAATGAAGACATCCTCATTGGGACCGGAGGCGCGGACGATGCTGCCGTCGCGCACAAAGATGGCGCGCTCTCCCTTGATGCGGTGCCGCACGATGACGGCGTTCTCGCCATCCAGGGCAAAGAAGATGGTCTTGCGCGGGTAGGTTTCAGACATCTTCACCACCAGCGGGTCAGCGGCATTCAGCACGGCATGGCCGTCTGCGGGTACGGCAGCCACGATGCACTGCTTCACCTCCGCGAGCTGTTCGGGGGTGTTGATGTCATTGATGCCCAGGTGGTCGCCACAGCCGATGTTGGTCACCACGGCCACGTCACAGTGGTCAAAGGCCAGGCCTTCGCGCAGGATGCCACCACGGGCGGTTTCCAGCACGGCGGCATCGCACAGCGGATAGGAAAGGATGCTGCGGGCGCTTTTGGGGCCACTGCAGTCGCCGGTGTCGATCATGCGGGAGCCGACGAAAACACCGTCCGTGCTCGTCATCCCCACGCACCATTGATTCTGGGTCAGCAGATGCGCGATGAAGCGTGTGGTGGTGGTCTTGCCGTTTACGCCGGTCACCGCCACGATGGGGATGCGGCCACGGCAGCCGGGGGCAAACATGGTGTCGATCACCGCCTTGCCCACCGGACGGGCTTCGCCCTCTGAGGGGTAAAGATGCATGCGCAGCCCGGGGCGTGCGTTCAGCTCGATGATGACTCCGTTCTTCGGGCTCAGCGGCTGCGTGATGTCCGGGGCGATCATGTCGAGCCCGCAGATGTCCAGCCCGACCATCTGGGCGGCTTCCACAGCGGCGGCGCAAATCGTGGGATGCACCTCGGCAGTACAGTCCACGGCAGTGCCACCGGTGCTGAGGTTCGCATTACGGCGGATGAGGATCATGCGGTCCTTCTCAGGGATCGACTCAGGCGTGACGCCCTGCTCTGCCAGCACGGCCAGCGCCACGGCATCAATGCGGATGCGGCTCAGCGCGGCGGCGTGGTCGGCGGCTCGGCGCGGGTCTCGATTTTTCTCAGCCACCAGCTCCTGAATGGTATGCACTCCGTCCCCGATCACATGCGCCGGGTAGCGGCGGGAGGCGGCGATGAGCTCCTTGCCGATCACGAGCACCCGGTAGTCCTCCCCTTCGGCAAACTGCTCCACAATCACGGAGCGGCTTTCCTCGCGTGCGGCGGCATAGGCGGTGACCACCTGCTCGCGGGTGTACAAATTGAGCGCCACACCACGGCCTTGGTTGCCGTCCTGCGGTTTCACCACCACCGGCAGGCCGATCTCATTGGCGGCAGCCCAGGCGTCCTCGGCGTTTTTCACCGGACGGCCCTGCGGCACCGGCAGGCCGATCTCATTGAGCAGCTTGAGGGTGAAGTCCTTGTCCTGCACGATGTCCTCGGCGATCGCGCTCGTGTGGCTGGTGGCGGCGGCCAGGATTTTCCGCTGCTTGGAGCCCCAGCCCAGCTGCACCAGGCTGCCCTCTGTGAGGCGGGTGACCGGGATGCCCCGCACGCGCGCGGCGTCCGCCATGGCACGGGTGCTCGGTCCCAGGCAGATGTCATTCGCCAGGTCATTCAGCTCCGTAATGGCGGCGTTCACATCCAGCGTCTGTCCGTAAAGAGCTGCATCGAGCATCCGACGAGCAAGCTGAAAGGCGGGGCGTGCCACAGCCTCCTCATCATACTGGATGATGATGCGAAGCGTGCGCGGCTCAGCGGTGGGCATGATCTTGCCAAAGCTCAGCAGCAGATCAGAGCGGCTTTGGAGATTGAGCGTGATGTGCAGCAGCAGAGAAGCCAGTGCTTCAGGCTGCGGAGTGGCATCGATGGAGCTGAGCTGCGGCTCCAGAGCGGGGAGCCAGGAGAGAAGCCAGGACCGCCAGTTGGGCACGTAGTCGGTCAGTTCGGGGAATTCCACCCGGCACTCGAGGACCGTTTCACGGGCCCAGAGGTTGGGGCCGCGCAGAGCCAGGATTTTGCGCACTTGGGTGGAGCGGAGTTCGCTGGATGGAGCAGAGTTTGGCAAGCAGGAAAATGGAAAACGCGGAATAGTCCCCAGACCTGCGCAAGGTCAAGGGAAAGATCGGCCTTAAACCAGTCAGAATCAGACTGGTTGCACCCGTTTTGGGAAATAACGGCGTCAGTTTGACAAGCTCTCTTAACACGGGACTTTCAGCGGCTTTACGATCCGTCTCCCTAAACTTGCCCCTTTCCTACCTCCAAGACCTTCCCGATCTCCTGCTTCAGCATGCCGAATCAAGACTGGCATCCGGGGAGCGCACGGTGGCCCGTCTGATGACGGACCTGGATGCTGGGCTGCACTTTCGCCATGGGCTGATCGTTCTGACCAACATGCGCCTGCTGCATTTTGAGGACTCCGGTTCCAAGCAGCCGCGCTTTGTTTCCTGGAAGCTCGCGGACCTGCAGGAGTTCAAGCTGGAGGAGATGGGGGCCACCATCGCTCTGCACCTCATCGGCGGGGGCACCCTGCTGGGTCAGTGGCGAGTCACCTCCGGCTGCCTGCGTCAGGCGGAGGCCTTTGTGGCACGCTTCCGCGAGCAATGCCGCATCCTCAGCGGAGAGGACGCCGGTGCAGAGGCCGGAAGCGCCGAAGCAGCCGAAGAGGAGGAAGAAGAGCTTTTTGACTCTGAAGTTTCCGACAGCGCCAACATCCCCGCCGCCAAGCCACTCTTCCGCCTGCTGACCTTCTGCCGCCCATGGTACCGCCTGCTGCTGCTGGGGCTGACGCTGACCATGGCAAGCACGGGGGCGCAGATGATCGCCCCCTGGCTGACGATGTCCCTCGTGGATGATGTGCTGATCCCGCTGCAGAGCCAGACGGAGCATGTGCATGTGCACAAGGTCTATATGTTCATCTCCGCCCTGGCGCTGGCCGCGCTGCTGACCTGGGCGCTGAACTGGGGCAAGACCTTTGTGGTGGCACGGATCGCCGAGCTGGTGACCAGCCGCATGCGGCGGGAGACCTTTGAGCACCTTCAGAAGCTCTCCCTGACCTACTTCAACCGCAAACGCACCGGAGACCTCATCTCCCGCATCAGCTCGGACACGGAGCATCTCTCCCTGTTCATCTCGGTGAACTTCATCGACTTCTTTTGCGATGTGCTGCAGTTCCTCTTCACGGCGGTCATTCTCTTCAGCATCAATCCCCTGCTGGCCGTGGCCGCGCTGGGCCCGGTGCCCATCATCGCGTGGATGGTGCAGCGTGTGCGCGAGTACCTACGTGGTGGCTTTGCCGCCGCCAGCCGTGCGGGCAGCCAGCTGACCAGCGTGCTGGCAGACACCATCCCCGGCGTGCGCGTGGTGAAGGCCTTTGCGCAGGAGCAGCGGGAGATCGAGCGCTTCCGCATCGCGGACAAGCACATCTTTGACACCAATGACCGCGTGAACAAGACCTGGTCCTTCTTCACGCCCATGATCAAGCTGCTCACAGACATCGGCCTGCTCATCGTCTGGGCCGTGGGTGCCTGGAGCGTGGCGCATGACAGCATCACCGTGGGGGTGCTGACGGGCTTTGTTCTCTACATCAGCAGCTTCTACGAGCGCATGGACTCCATGAGCCGCTTCACCGCCTCCATGCAGCGCGCGGCCGCCAGTGCGCACCGCATCTTTGACGTGCTGGATGTGAAGCCGGACGTGCCTGCGCAGCTGAACCCCATCAAGGTGGGCCGCCTGCGCGGGGAGATCGAGTTCAAGGAGGTGAAATTCCGCCATGGCTCACGTGAGATCATTCGCGGCATCAACCTCAAGATCGCCCCCGGGGAGATGGTGGGCTTTGTGGGCCCGAGCGGCGCTGGCAAGACCACGCTGGTAAACCTGGCCTGCCGCTTCTTTGAGGTGAGCGAAGGCGCCGTGCTGGTGGATGGCCATAATCTGAGCGAGATCGACGTCATGGCCTACCGCCGGAACCTCGGCCTCGTGCTGCAGGAGCCCTATCTCTTCTACGGCACCATCTCCGAAAACATCGCCTATGGAAAGCCGGACGCCACGCGCGCCGAGATCGTAGCCGCCGCACATGCGGCACGTGCGCACGACTTCATCATGCGCCTGCCGGATGCCTACGACAGCATGGTGGGAGAGCGCGGCCAGGCGCTCTCTGGCGGCGAGCGCCAGCGCATCAGCATCGCCCGTGCGCTGCTGGTGGACCCCGCCATTCTGATTCTCGATGAAGCCACCTCCGCCGTGGACACGGAGACCGAGCGCGAGATCCAGGCCGCGCTGGACCACCTCGTGAAAGGCCGCACGACCATCGCCATCGCCCACCGCCTGGGCACCCTGCGCAAGGCCAACCGCCTGGTGGTCATTGAAGAAGGGCGCATCAAGGAAATCGGCACCCATGAGGAACTGCTTGAGCGCAGCGGCAGCTATGCCCGCCTGCACCAGGCCATGCTGGAGGTGAACAACGCATGAGCACGACGCCACCACCAGACATCTCCTTTGAGCAGGACGCTCTGGGCCGCCTCATCCTCATCGCCCCCGGCGGCACACGTCACGTCAATGTGCATCCCGCCAAGATGTTCCCGCTCACGGAGAAAGATCACTGGATCTCCATCCAGTCTGAAAACTCACGTGAAATCCTCTGTGTGGAGGACCCCCAGACTCTGCCAGAGCCCTCGCGCTCATTGCTGCTCGGCGCGCTGGCGCGGCGCGACTTCGTGCCCATCATCCAGGTGATCCACCGCATCGTGCGCATGGCGGACGGCCACCAGTGGCATGTGACCACAGACCGTGGAGACACCACGTTTGAAGTGGAGACGGATGAGAGCATCCAAAATCTGGGCCACGGCAGACTGGTAATAGTGGACAGACGAAACACTCGCTATCTAATTCCGAGCGTACCCAGCCTCGACCGCGTGAGCAAACGCAAGCTGGAGCACTACTATTAACGCCCCCGCTTGAACACGAGTTCTCCCGCAACGTCCCCGCGTATCGGTTCCCTGGATGTCTATCGCGGCATCGTCATGTTCCTGCTGGGACTGCGCCTGCTGGAGCTGGACGAGGTGGCCAAGAACTTCCCGGACAGCTTCGTCTGGCAGTTTCTCGGTCATCATTCTTCCCACATCCCGTGGGTCGGCTGCTCGCTCAATGACCTGATCCATCCGTCCTTCGCCTTTCTCACCGGGGCGTCGATGGTGTTCTCCGTTTCATCCCGCAAGAACAAGGGGCAGTCCCAGTGGCATACCACGCTGCACGCCCTGTGGCGCTCCGTGGCGCTGATCCTCATCGGCATCTTCCTGCGCAGCGTGGACCACGACATCACGCACTGGACCTTTGATGAAACACTGACGCAGACGGGGCTGGGCTACATGGCCGTCTTTGCCCTGGCCTACTGCACGGAGCGCACGCGCTGGATCTGGTTTTCCATCATCCTCATCGGCACCTGGCTTATCTACGCGCTCTATCCCGTCATCCCGCCGCATGCGGACCCGCAGGCCTTCAACACGCCCGAGGGCTGGCAGCACGACTTCACCGGATTCTACGCGCACTGGAACCACAACCGCAACGCCGGCTGGAGCTTTGACATGTGGCTGCTCAACCAGTTCCCCCGCGAGCGTCCCTATGTGGGCTATCTCGGCGGCTACACCACGCTGAATTTCATCCCCACCATCGCCACCATCACCCTGGGTCTGATGGCGGGCACCTGGCTCAAGCAGGGTGGAAACCCGACCCGGAAGCTTTGGATCGCCGGTCTGTCCTGCCTGCTTTTCAGCTTTTTCCTGCACTTCGCCGGCATCTGCCCCATCGTGAAGCGGCTCTGGACTCCGGCCTGGGTTTTCTTCAGTGGTGGCTGCGCCCTGCTGATCCTCTCCGGCTTGTATCAGATCGTGGATGTCAAACAGCGGCGAGATTGGGCTTTTCCCTTCCTCGTGGTAGGGGTGAACTCCCTGGCTTTCTATGTCATGCGCCACACTTTGGATGTGTGGTGCTCCGCCACGCTGCGGCAGCACTTTGGTACGCGTATTTTCCAGATCTTCGGTCCTGAGCTGCAGCCGGTCACCATCGGGGCCTGCACCTTTGCGCTCTTCTGGCTGGTGGCCTTCTGGATGTACCGCCGCAAGATCTACATCCGACTGTAGGCTCGATGCTCCGCCAGGGCTCTGGCGGTGTCATTCCGGCATCTAAGCTCAGGCGTAGCTGCCCAGACCTTCGACGATCGTCTGGTCTGGCAGGCCATAGGCCCACGCAGCGCCCACGGCAGCGAGCACGTTCTGGAGATTGAACGCCAGATGCCCCGTATGCGGCAGAGCCACGGCGCTGAGCGCGCAGAGCACGCGCTCCTTGTCCCCTTCGGCCAAGACGATGGAATCCTCTTTCACAAAGAGGGCCTTGCCGCCTTTCTCACGATGCGCGGCGATGATGGGATTGTCCGCCACGTGGGAGAAGAACATGACGCTGGCCAGGCAGTGCTCGCTCTCGGCCATCTCCGCCACCAGGGCGTCGTCGGCATTCAGCACGGCCACGCCTTCCGGCAGCACCACATCCACCACACAGCGCTTCACCTTCACCATCTTTTCCATGGTGTCGGTGTAGCCGAGGCCGAGATGCTCGGTGCCCACATTCAGCACCACGCCGATCTGGCAGCGGTCATAGCCCAGTCCTTCAAGAATGATAGACTCCGCGCTGCTCTCGCAGATGGCCAGCTCCGTCCACGGGTGCAGCAGCACACCGCGAGTGCCGCTGGTGCGGTCGCCAGTCTTGGTGGCGGCAAAGCGCTCGCCAAACTGCAGCCCCTCGCTGTGGCAGACGCCCAGGAACTTGCCCGTGGCCTTCATCAGATGCGCCAGCAGCTTCACGGTGGTGGTCTTGCCATGCGTGCCGGTGACGCCGATCACAGGAATGCGGCCGTTTTTCCCTGCGGGGAACATCATGTCGATGATGGCCTCTCCCACCGGGCGCACCTCTCCGGTGGCAGGGCGCAGATGCATCACGAGCCCAGGGCTGGCATTGAGCTCCACCACGGCGCCGCCCTGCTCTTCCAGCGGCTTGCTGATGTCTGTGCACACCACGTCGATGCCGCAGATGTCCAGCCCCGCCACCTGCGCGGCGATGGTGACATGATCGCGATTGCGCGGATGCACGAGCCCGGTGACCTCCGTGGACCAGTTGGCAAAGCGGGAGATCAGCACGCGCACACCGTCCTTGGGGATCGAGTCCGGCTGGTAGTCCTGCTTGTCCAGTTCTGAGAGGATGGCAGCGTCCCACTCCTCGGTGTCGATCTTGGACCAGGGGCAGTAGTCGCTCGTGCCACGCAGCGGATTGGTGTTAAGCTGGTTTTCCACCAGTGTAGCGATGGTGTCGGTGCCGTTGCCCACGACGACGGCGTGGTCGCCACGGCTGGCGGCGATGAGCTGCCCACCCACCACCAGCAGGCGGTGATCGTTGCCGGGGATGAAGCGCTCCACCATCACACCTTCGCCTTCATTGGCGGCGGTCTGGAAGGCGCTCTCGATCTGCTCCCGCGTGGTCAGATTGATGAACACGCCACGTCCATGGTTGGCGTCCTGCGGCTTCACCACCACGGGGAATCCGATGTCCTCAGCCGCCTCCCAGGCGTCCTCCGGATTGGCCACCACTCGGCCCTCGGGCACGGGCACGCCGGCTTTTTTGAGAAGCTGACGGGTCAGGTCCTTGTCCTGCACGATGTGCTCGGCAATGGCCCCGGTGCGGTCGGTCTCCGCCGTCCAGATGCGGCGCTGATTGGCCCCCTGGCCAAACTGCACCAGGCTGCGCCCTTCCCGTAGGCGACGGAAAGGGATGCCACGCTGCTGCGCGGCGGCGATGATGGAATTGGTGCTGGGGCCGAGGGCGTTGCGGTCCACCACGCGCTTCATGCGCGCCACGGCATCCTCGATGTCGTAGTCTTTGCCAGCGTAGCCAGCCAGCAGGATCTCACGTGCCTCATGCAGACAGGCCTCGGCCACGTTTTCGTCCAGGTATTCGATGACGACTTTGTACAACCCTTCCACGCAGGTTTCGCGTGCCTTGCCAAAGCCGACGGTATTGCCCGCCAGCGTCTGCAACTCCAGCGTCACGTGCTCCAGGATGTGCCCCGGCCAGGTGCCGGTGTCGAGGCGCTGAAAGAAGCCGCCGCGTTCGCCGATGCTGCAGCGGTGCTCGATCATGCCGGGAAACCACTTCTTGATCTGCTCCGAGAATCCGGGGACGATGTCTGACGAAGTGTCCTTCAAGCTGCCGAGATCCACCCAGGCTTCCATCACGGGGTCATTGGTCCAGATGTTGGGGCCGCGCAGAAAGTGGATTTCACGGATGTCGAGATCGGTCATGGCGCGCCGATGTTACTAGCGAGTCCGCAGGAGGCAAGGACTCCCCGCTGACAAAGTTTGTGCTTTGCTGATGTGGCACATAGGCCTTGCCATCCGATGGCAAACCGCCTTGAATTCGCCCCATGCAGATCCCCCTCGAAGACCTATTTAATGACGTAATCGCCAAATCCATGCGCGGCCAGGGCATCAGCGATGCCGACCTCGCAGCCCTTTCCGGCATCAGCGCCGAGGAAATCGCCGAGGCCAAAAACGGCAAGGTGGACGACCGCGTGCTGCGCAAGATCGCCCCCCACCTGCACCTGGATGGCCTCTCCCTGGTGGCCATGGCGCACAACGAGTGGCGCCCCCTGCCCGTGACGCTGACCGGCGTGGAGCAGTTTAACACCCCCTATCACGACATGACGGTGAACTCCTACCTCGTGTGGGACTCCGAAACCAAGAACGCCGTGGCCTTTGACACCGGGGCAGATGCCGGGCCGATGATCGACTTCATCCAGCGAAAGGGGCTCAACCTCAGCCTCATTTTCATCACCCACACGCACACAGACCACATTGCCGATCTGGCCAGGCTCTCCGCCGATGGTGCCGTGACCGTCTTTGTGAATGAAGCGGAGTCCTGCCCCGGGGCCAAGACCTTCAAGCTGGGCGACACCGACTCCTGGGAGTCCGGCGGCCTGCGCATCGAGCCACGCAGCACCCGGGGCCACTCGAAGGGCGGCATCACCTACGTCGTCACCGGCCTCAAGCGCACTGTGGCCGTGGTGGGAGACGCCCTCTTTGCCTCCAGCATGGGTGGCGGCATGGTCTCCTATGCGGATGCCCTGGCCACCAACCGCAAAGAAATCTTCTCCCTGCCAGACAACACTGTCATCTGCCCCGGCCACGGTCCCATGACGACCGTTGGAGAGGAAAAGGCGCACAATCCGTTCTATCCAGAGTTCAAGTAAACCCAACCAACCAGCCCAAGCTTTATTTTTCATCCTCATGTCCCAGACCGTTGCATTTGTCGGAGTCGGTAAAATGGGGGCCAACATGGCCCGTCGTCTCAAAGATTGTGGCTACAGCGTCACCGCCGTGCTCGATGTGAACACCCAGGCCGCCGCCGAACTGGCCGCCGAGCTCGGCTGCAAAGCCTGCACCAGCCTCGCAGAAGTCACCGCCGCAGCAGATGTCATCTTCACTGTGGTGACGAATGACGCCGCCATGCGCGCCATCTTCCTCGGCAGCGGAGACAACCTGCTGACCAACGCCAAGGGCAGGATCTTCATCAACTGCGCCACCCTTTCCCCCGCCATCCACCGTGAGGTGTATGCCGCCGCTGAAAAAGCCGGCGCCCACAGCCTGGAGGCCTGCATGGCCTCCTCCATCAGCCATGCTCGCGAGGGCAAACTGTACCTCATGCTCGCAGGAGACGAGGCCATCTACCAGCAGGTGCAGCCGATGATCGAGCAGATGAGCGTGAACCGCCGCTTCATCGGCGGCCCCGGCCGTGCTGCTGAGGTAAAGGCGCTGGTAAACATGGTCATGAACATCAATACCGCCGGTCTGGCCGAGGGCCTGGGCCTCGCCGCCGCGCTGGGCCATGACCTGAACATGATCCGCGAGGTCTTCAGCCAGACGGGCGCCAACTCCCGCGTGCTGGAAACCGACAGCGCCGACATGGTGGCCCGCGAGCACGACTGCTGGTTCTCCGCCGAGCACGCCGCCAAGGACAGCGGCATCGCCGCCGATGTGGCCAAGACCGTGGGCCTCAGCCTGCCTCTCAACGACGCCACCAAGGCGCAGTATGAGAAGATGGTATCTCTCGGCCTCGGTGGCCTGGACAAGTCCGGCATCGCCGAACTGACCTTCAAAGGACGCCACGCGTAAAGCTGCCCAGTTGCGCCGCAACTGGAGCCCACCCTCTCCATTGCGGCCCTCTCAAAACTCCCAGTGCAGGCGCGCCCCAAACACATGCACCGGGCCGCGATCGCGATTGTAGGCTGGATTCATGGCAAACTGGTAGTCAAAGGCCAGATGCAGCCATGAGGCCACGGCGATGTCGTAGTAGGTTTCGATGATCTTCTCCGCGCCATAGGACAGCGTGCCGTCTCCCACCAGGATGCCATTACCTCCCTGCTGATGGTAGGCCGCATGCACGCTGGAGATCGCGTTGACGATGCCCGCCATCGCCAGCGTGTCCGCCGGGCGGTTCCAGGACTTGCCTTTGACGCTGATGCCCAGGGAGGCTGAGCTGTCCACATCGGTGAAGGACCAGGCCTCATCTTTGCCATTGCTCCAGCCGAGACGGGTGAAGATGCCCACGCCATCCGCGATCTCCTGATCCGCATTCAGGCAGACGCCATACTTCAGGCGATAGGCGCGGCTGTTGGTGATGTCTGCCGGCCGGATGGGATTGGCCAGCGTCTGCTGAAAGCTGCCCATGTGTGCGCGGTTGGCATACATCAGAAGACGCACCGCTCCGGGACGCCCGCCGAGCTGATGCTTGTGCTCCAGCTCCAGCACCTGCGCCCAGGCTTTGAACACATGCGGGTCCATGGCGATGCCGTTGGACACATTCGGCACCTGAAAGAAGCCGTAGCGCAGCACCCAGTCCGTCAAGTACAGCTCCACCGCCCCGCCGGTGGTAAAGCCCAAGCTGTCCGCCGGATAGTCCCATGCGCCATTCGCCATCAGGCTCCAGTTCATGAACTGCGTGCGCGCGTCATTGGCATACGCATTGCCGTCAAAAATGTCCTTCGCACCAAAGCGGCCCAGCGTGACCACGAGGCGGGACTTGTGCTGCCTGCCTTTGAGAAAGAGCGAACCCGAGGGGGCATCGTCCATCTCGCTGCCAAAACCAAAGGTCTGGCGGATGAAAGCGCGTGAGATGTTGCCATTGGGCTCGCTGGTGCCTTTGCGAAAGGCTTCGCCGTTCGGAAAGCCCGCCATGCCGAGTGCATTGCTCATGCCATAGCCCTGCCACATCATCCCATCCAGATGCATCTCCGCCCCCTCCCACAGCCGCAGGCCGAATAGGAGGTCCAGCGAAACCGTCTGCCGCATCTGCGGTGCGGAGTTCAGGCTGTCCTGCCCGGCGTAGGGCGAGCGGATGCCCGTGTGCCCCTGCAGCACATTGGTGTTCTGCATATGGATGCTCCAGTTTTCCACATCCGCCGCAGCAGCCTCTGGGCTCACCGCAGGCGCAAGCAAGCCAGGAGCCTGGTGAGCATGCCCCGGACAACAACAGGACAGCGCTGCCAAAATGACAAGACGACGAACAGGGAAAGCCTGGAAGGAAACAATCATGGGCGCGTTGGGGTGGATGTTTTTTCACAGCCTGCAAAATTAGTCCAGACTAACTTTGCAAGATTCACAACCGCGTATCAGCCTCCGACCGCGCACGGGCGATTACATTTTTCCATCAATCCTCCACGCCTGGGCGCTATGCCTATCTGCCAGACCGCCTCAGCGTAGGATCCCATCTGCACACAAAAAATCCGCAGAGGCCTCATGACCTCTGCGGATGGATGCACTGGGCTGTTGGATTACTTGCCGGTGGCCACGACCACTCCATTCAGGTCCACAATCGAGACGCTGGTGATGGTGGAGCCAGGGGTGCAGTAGATCTGAGAGGTGCCGGTGGCGCTGCCGCCGGTCACAGTCATGGAACCGCCGAGGAACGGATAGAAGGTGCCACCCGCGCCATTGACGACGATGAAGAGAGGCGAGCCGTCAGTGGTGCTCAGAGAGCTCACCGAAACATCCACCGTGATCAGAGAGAGCGTGGGATAGTAGGGATCAATGCGATAGGTACCGCCGCAGTTCGGAGTGGTGCCATTGTAGCTGCTGGCGGTGAAGGTCAGCGTGCCGGTGACCAGCGGCTGCACAGGCGTGCTGGGGATCGGAGGCAGCACCACAGGCGTCGTTGATTTTTTGCCGCCACCACCGCCGCCACCACCTGTGTTTGTGGCTCCTTTGCTGGTGCCTGGGATGGGATCTGTCGCGCCATTTTTGGCCTGGGCGATGGAGGAGAAGAGCAGGCCGCTGAGCGTGAGGCATGCCATCAGCTTCTGAACGGGGAGGATGTGTTTCATATGCTTGTTGGTTTCGGTGTTAATGCTGACTTTTTCTCATCACCAACCGCGGTGATGAATGACATGTGAATTAATATTCCCACGACAGCGAAACCGGAAGCACATGACCGTAACGTGGCTGTTACCATCCTTCCAAACTGTTACGCTTTGCTCCTTGCGCAGGAGCGCTGCGCTTAAAACCGCACCGTGAGCTGCACTGCCAGCATGTGGGAGAGCGGCTCGTGGGTGACGTTCTCGTGCTGCAGGCTGTACTGCAGTTTGAGCTGGGTGTGCGCCGTCATGCGGAAGCCCACGGCGGCATCCACGCGCCACATGTCTGGAAACCACGGCGAGCTGCCGCCTGCTCCGTCAGACATTCTCGAAAAATGCATCTGGTTCCAGCGCAGCGCACCAAAGAGCTGCGGGGTAAACTTGTACTTGGCCTCAATGTAATAACCCAGCGTGTCGGCATTGCCGGCATTCGGCACCTGAAACCGTGCCTCAAAGACCTCCGCCCAGATCTGCAGATGATGCCACGCAAAGCTGATGTCCTGCGCGATCACCTGCTGGTGATAATCCCCCGGCCCTGTGCCTGGAGGCTGTGTGGCAAACGCATGTCCCACCAGATAAGCGCCCTCACTGTAGGAGAGGCCCAGATTCCATGCCTGATCCGGGCGGACGCCAATACGCGCGCTGAGCGTGGGATGTGCGAAATTCATGTTCCGCAGCTCCCAGGATTCGGGACGCGATGACAGGCTGGAGTTCTTGATCTCCGCCGCATAATCAAACTTGCCCAGCATGCCAGAAACAGACGCCCCTGTGGCATAAGACGGTCCCCACACGACCGGGTTGTAGTCGTAGCGGTCATCCGTGGCCCCGGAGAGAAACTGCTTCGCCGAGGCGGGGATCTCGGCGTCATAGATGGCGGTGAAGTTGTCATACAGCATCGGCGCATTGATGAACGGATTTTCCCACGCCAGATGGCGGCCCACCCAGTTGCCCACCACGGTGGCAAACTTGCCCACCTGGAAATTAAAGCGCCCGTCTTTCCATGGTGTGAGGCGCAGTGCGTATTCATCCAGGCGGAGCTGCGTGGTGTTGTCCCGTGGATTAAAACCACGGTCAAAGCGTGACTGCACAAAGCCATACAGATGCTCCCCCATCTGCACATCGGCAAACAAGATGAGGCGCGGATTGAAGAAGTCGCGCCGGGAGGTGAAGATCGAACCCAGCGGCGTGCCGCTGAAGCGATAGGCCTCCAGATTGGCCAGTCCGCTGATCTTTCCATGCACGTCACCATCAAGGATGCTGAACGCCGAGGCCTCCTCCACGCGATCGAGAATGTCCTCGGCATGAGCACAGGCACCGCAGACGAGCAGCAGGGAGAGAAGGATGACAAGCAAACGACTCATGATGATGACGCCGCAGTGGCGAGGAGAAAGGTGGCTTCAAATTCGGTCCAGCCCGGCGCAGAGCGCACGAGGCGCAGCTCGCCGCCATGCAATCGCGTCAGCTCACGCGCCAGGTCCAACCCCAGCCCATGTCCGGGTGTGCCCTCATTGGCTGCAGCGCGGTGGAAGCGCTCAAAGATATGTGGCTGCGCCTGCTGCGGGATGCCGTCGCCGCTGTTTCCCACGCTCAGGCATACTCGTGTCTGCTCCACCCTGGCGGCAATGCAGATGCGCCCGCCGCGCTCGTTGTACTTCCAGGCGTTCTCCAGCAGGTTTTGCAGAATGATGGAGGTGTAGCGCTTCTCCCCCTGGATGTGCAGCCCTGCAGGCACGTCCATCTCCACCTCTACATCCGCAGCATCTGGCAGCACGCTCAGGTCATCCGCCAGTGAAGCGACGAGCTGCGAGAGATCCACGCTCTCCATATCCAGCCGCAGCCTGCCCGCATCCATGCGCGAGAGCAGCAGCAGATCATGGATCATGCTGGTGAGCCGCACGGTCTGGCGGATCAGCGCCTCGATCTCCTCCCGCGACTGCGCAGAGAGCCCCGGCTGCTGCAGCAGCTCCTCCAGCCCGGCGCGCAGCACGGTCACCGGTGTCTTCAGCTGATGGGAGGCATCCGCTGAAAAACGCACCGAGCGCTGCAGCTCCACACTCGTCATCACCAGCGCAGCCTCGGCCTGCTCACGCCCGGCGAAGTTCACCGCAGAATCCAGCGCCAGCTTTTCCACCGGCACGGAGAGCCGTGCAGCGATGACATGACTGGCCGCCAGCCCCAGCAGCAGCAGCAGCCCGCCTGCGGTGAGAATCTGCCAGCGCAGCTGCTGCAGGCGCTGCATGGACGGCGCCAGCGAATGCAGGCTGACCTCAAACGCAGGCATAAACATCGAGCCTGGATTCAGCCGCGTGAGAAACGCCTGATGTGGCACCCCCTGAACATCGATCTTCAAACTGCTGATCGCAGCATCTGGCAGTGAGAGCGCCTCGGCCACCTTCCAAGCCAGCGCAGAAGCCCCTGCTGGATCCACAAGCGCCGGACTCATCCGCCCATCCACCCAAATCGCCCGCTGGGTGCCCGCATCCTGCGGCTGGTCGGCAAAAGGTTTGAAGCCCAGCACCAGCGCCGCAATGACCTCGTGCGTCTCCGTGGAAATGACCGGCGCGGCGATCACGGCATCCACCGTCTCAGCCCCCTCGGCATCACGGCGCAGCAGATAGCCGGTCTGCTGCGTCGCTGGCACCTGCTTGAGCGTCAGCCGGGCTTCCTCCTCTTCACTGAGCCTTCCCACATTCTCTTCCGGCGGCGGTTTGATCACCTGGCCGCTGGCATCGAGAAAGCGGTAAAAGGTCGCATGCAAGATGCCCACCTCATCCGCCGCATCCATGACGTCCCGCAATTCATCGCGAGCGCTCGGGTAGAGCAGATCCAGCGCGTTGTCCTCCAGCGCGGCATGAATGCGCGGACGGTGCACCAGCGTCTTGCAGCGTTCCGCCAGCGCCGTATGCCTCAGCTCCTGCAGCCGGTGCATGGCCGCCAGTTCATTGACATAGGCCAGCCTCGAAGCCTGCTCGGTGTCGCTCACCACCCGGCGCTCTGCGACATATAAAACCACCGCAGTGAGCCCCACCACCACCAGCATCATGCCCACGAGCAGACGCGAGCGAAAGCCCGCCACATCCTGCCTTGGCTGCTGTGCTGCTTTGCTCACGGAAAATTCACTCGCAGCGCAGCTCCGCTGCCGAGGGTGATGGGTTTCTCCAATGTCGTGCGGCTGCTGATCCAGGCCTTGAGCTTGTAGTTCCCTGCGGGCAGGTTGCTCAGCTTGAAGCTCCCATCTGCCTCGCTCACCACAAAGTAGGGCGTGTCCAGCACGAGGATGATGCCGCGCATGTGCTCATGGATGTCGCAGCGCAGCGTGATGAGTCCTGCCTTGTCCAGCAGCTGCGAAGGGATCGGCGTCTCGTCAGAGCGGTAGCGGCCCAGGTCGAAACGCTTGGCCGGTGAAAACGAAAACACATTGTGGTAGGTGTCATCGAGATTTGGAAACTCCACCTTGGTGCCTGTCTGCACTGGCAGCAGCGTGGGCGAAAACATGAAGTCCTTCTGGATCACCTGCTTGACCGGCGGCGCGGCCGGTTTGGGAAAAGCGCCTTCGAGGTACACCACCGCGAGCGGCGGGTTGGTGGACATGACACCGCCCCTGGTCACGATCTCGTAGCGCTTGTTCATCACCGG
This sequence comes from Prosthecobacter vanneervenii, assembly GCF_014203095.1. NCBI lineage: Bacteria > Pseudomonadati > Verrucomicrobiota > Verrucomicrobiia > Verrucomicrobiales > Verrucomicrobiaceae > Prosthecobacter > Prosthecobacter vanneervenii. The sequence continues at coordinate 37,866 of NZ_JACHIG010000005.1, forward strand.
CGTGGACCTCGTCTTGGGCAGGGCCACCTTTCCTTCCACCACAGATTGAGCCAGCGCGCCGCAGGGCATCAGGAGTAACAAGGCCAGCCAGAAAATTGCAGCGTTCATGCGTTTTCAAAATGGGTGCTTTTAAAATGAATCAGGCTTCTTCAGCCCTGCGCCTTGATCATGTAGCCGACGGCGCGGATGGTGTGAATGAGGGGATGGTCAAAGCCGGCATCCAGCTTCTTGCGCAGCCGCACGATGAAGATCTCCACGGTGCGCGTGTCATAGCCATGATCCCGCTGCCACACGCGGTCGCACAGCTCGGTGCGTGAAAAGACCCGCCCCGGCTCCGCCATCAGCACCTGCAGCAGCTCAAACTCGCGCGGCGAAAGCGGAATCTCCTCCCCTGCACGCGTGACGCGTCTGCGGTGCACATCCAGCAGGAGATCGCCCACCTTCAGCAGATCGCCGGCCTCCGGCGTGGCTGCTCTGCGCCCCAGCGCCTCCACGCGCGCCACCAGCTCATCCATCGAGAAGGGCTTGCCCAGATAATCATCCGCACCGGCTTTGAGCCCTTTCACGCGATACTCCACCTCGCCGCGTGCCGTGAGGATGAGCACCCGCGCAGGGCACTGTTTCTGCCGCAGCTGCGACAGCACGCTGAAGCCGTCCAGCGTGGGCAGGTTCAGATCCAGCACGATGAGATCGGGCGGATCCAGCAGCGCGAACTTCAGCCCCTCCGCCCCATCATGCAAAGCGCTGGCGGCATGCCCGTTCCTCGTCAGTGCCGAGCAGATATGCCGGGCCAGCTGACGTTCATCCTCGATCACCAATATGCGCATGAATATGACGGTATTTTCCCGAAAAATACCGTACTTATCTGATTCTCAGCCCACTGACAAGCATCCCTTCACCACGCCCATGCTGGCGGCAAATTTGGCCATCACCAGCTCGCGTGCCTTGGCGGCTTTCGCCTTGGAGCCCTCGGGATCTTTCGCCATCGCGAGCACGGCGGCAGCCACCTTTGCCACCTCATCTTCTTTATCGAGGTCAAAGAGCCACTCACCCAGGCCAATGTCGCGCCACATGTAGCCCTTGCTGGTCTGCTCGGCCCAGCGGCACACAATGGCAGGGATGCCATTGCCGATGCACATGATGGGGCTGTGCATCTCATGACCAAACAGCCCGGCGCTGCGGCGGTAGGTGCTGATGGCCTCGTCCGTAAGCCAGTAGCTCTCCCGCCATACCACGCGCGCCTTCACTTCTTCCGGCAGCTTGTCATAGAGCATCTCCTTGCCCACCTTCATCTGCGTCTTGTCCTCCGGGCAGAGCAGTATCTTGAGATCGGTGTTCTTGATCACGCTCACGATGGCATCCAGCAGCGGCTTGCCGTCGTGGTCCATCATGGCCTTGTTGCGTGCGTCCTTCTTCTCATCGATGGTCGCCTTCTTCTCCGGCAGTGTCCAGTAGGGCGTGTTGCGCAGACGCGGGATGCAGCAGAGGAATTTCCCCTGCTCCAGTCCGTGCTCCTTCAGAAAGGCCTCGGCCTTCGCGTCATCCTTCAGGTCGACGGCGAAGGCTCCATCCGGCCCGTACTCCATGCGCGGGCAGGTGCAGCCCATCTTCCTTGCCAGCTCCAGGGAAACGGAATCGCGGAAATACACAAACTTTGCGCCGCTGAGCACATCCACCGTTTTCACCTGCGGCTGCGTCTTGCTCTTGGAGCTCTGCTGACCGGAGAAGGTGATGCCGTACACACCATAGGGCTTGCCCGTGGCCTGGCTCCATTTCACCACATCCGCCTGCGCCACCAGCGAGGGGCCGGAGCCGTGCAGGAGGAAATCGCATTCCTCAAAGGCCTTCTTCACCGCCTCTCCCTGGATCACCTGCACCTTCGGGAAACGCGCCGCCAGCATCTCGGCCACGCCATTGTCCAGCTTGCTCGGCCACAGGCGCACCTCCACCTCCGGCAGGTGCTTCTCCAGCAGCGCCAGCACACCCGGCGTGTGGCCGATGTCGCCAATGTTCACCGTCTGCCACGACGAGCGCAGGATGAGCCTCTTCGGCTTTTCGGCGGCAATGGCGGAGATGAATGGCAGGGCGGCGGCGGAGCGGATGAAATGGCGGCGGTTCATGTTTGAATGGTTTTAGCGCAAAGAGCGGCTGAAAGGCAATCCCTCAAAAAAGAAGCAGACATGCGTATTGCGCACGGCCCAGCTCCGTACTCCTGTATGCTCATGAACATCCGCCGCCTCCCTGCCCTGCTCTGCGTCCTTGCTCTTGCCTCCTGCGCCACGCCTCCTGATTCGGAGACCAAGCCGCTGGGCGAGAACGTGCTGAGCCAAGAAGCCATCCATGCCGCCAGGCATGGCCCTGTCGATTTCGCAGCACATGTGAAGCCGGTGCTGGAGGCCAAGTGTGTGATGTGCCACAACCGCCAGGCGCTGCCCGGCCATATCAGTCTGGCCAGCCACAAGGAAGCCCTGCGCACCAAGGCCCTTGGCACCTACATCGTCCCCGGCCATCCGGAGACCAGCCTGATGGTGGTCAATGTGAAGACCGTGCACCAGAAAGTCAGCGTCATGCCCGCCGTGGGCGAGCGCCTGACCGCTGATGAATACGCCATCATCAACAAGTGGGTGAAGGAAGGCGCGGCCTGGCCTGCGGGCAAGGCGGGCACTTTGAAGATCATCCGCTGAATCACATTTTCAGATAGTCGGCATTCGGATTTCGTCTTGGTGCGCATGGCGGTGCGTGCTCTACTGCCCCCATGGCAGACCACCGCGCCCTCATTTCGAATCCCGCAGACTTGCAGCCTTCCACCGCCTGGAATGAAACCGTCTGGGCCTACACCAGCGAGGAGGAGCTGGTGGATCATACCACCAAGGCGCGCCTCTGCGTGGCCACGCTGCTGCCCTTCAAGGACAAGAAGCCTGACTGGGACGGCTTCACAAAAAGCGTACGCTGGATGCAGCAGTGTGGCGAGCACTACGGCGTGGAGATGGTCTTCGTGCTCAATGCGGACACCGGCTACATCTTTGACCTCAGCAACGACCTGTACGCCGAGGTGCTGCGGCGCTTCCGTGCGGAGTTTCCCACGCAGCGCTTCATTGCCGGAGTGACCGCACGCGGCGCGGAAAACGACACCGCCTTCAAAGCCGAGCGCTACTGGCCGCTGCTCGACATCGCGCAAGAGCACGACAACTGCGAGATGATGATCATGACCAGCAAGCTGCTCAACACGCTGGAAAACGAGCCCCGACGCGACGCCTATTTTCAGATCGCCGAGCACCTCATCCGCCCCGGAATCGCGCATGCGCTGGAGCCCTCCTTTGTGCCCTGGGCCACGCCGTTTGATCCGTGGCTGTTCCACCAGATCGCGCTGCATCCGGCGTATGTCGGCGGCAAGGTCAGCACGCTGGACGAGCCGCACTTCCACTACTGGGCCGCCATGTGCAAAGGGCTGAACCTGCCCTTCTCCCCGCACAGCGGAGACGACTACGGCATCGCCACCGCCATCAAGCTCGGCCTGCCGCTGCTCATCGGCGCAGGCGTCAGCGCCTGCCCGCTCATCTGCGCCGCCCGCGACATGTGGTTGCTGGACAGCGTGGCCGACAAGAAATTCAAGACCGGCACCGGCCGCTTTGACACACGCGTCTACAAGCTCTTCGAGGCCTTCCAGTCTTTTGAAGACATGGTCTTCCGCCTCGACGACCGCATGAGCGCCTCCCCCTACAAACACAGCACCGCCCACGTACTGCACCAGCTCGGCCTCATCGAGTCACCTGAAGCGCACCCCGACTGCAAAGACCTGCGCGGCGCCGATGAAGCAGCCCGCATGGCCGAAGCAATGCGCCGGCCCAAACGCGTGGCGCAGAAGCTGGGGATTCCGTTGTTTGGGGTGTGATGGAAAAACAGTCCAGCATGTTCGACAAAATTCAAACTTTTGCCACTGTCACATCCACGTGTCAGGCATCAGATTACGCATCAAATCCTCAGGAAGCTCTGCCATAACTGTATCCCGTGAAACGAAAAGATCATGATCCTCTTCGCCATCTCGTTGAAGAGTGATGTGCACTTCATAATCTTTTGGAAGAACAGCCATATAAGCGGCTACGGCTTCCAGAACCTGGGACTTAAACATCGTCTCACGGGTGAAAGTCACTCCGATACCACGCGACAACATGGCGGTGTCTCCAAGATTGAAGTCTTTATCATCAAAGTCGTCGTGCTCACCAAAACGCTCGAGCACAGTCTGCAATCCGTTGCGGACGTCATGCCACTCTTCAAAAAACTCTTCACATGCGGACTCGTCCTCTGCCTTGCAAGCAGGCGGGTTATAGGGCGTGTCGAGTTTTGTATATAGATCTTTGCGCGTAATGCGGTGAACATTCATGCCAGACGATAGTTAAGTCGATCCAAGCATCAAAAAAGCTGTCGCGTCTTTCACACCCCGCCCAAAATCGCCTCCATCATCCGCAGCGCATCGCAGTTCGGCTTCACATCATGCACGCGCACAATCCTCGCACCATGCTCGCGGGCATAGGCACTCAGCGCAATCGTGGGCCAGAAGCGGTCTTCCATGGCGTCGGAGTGCATGACGCGGGCGATCATGGATTTGCGGGACACGCCCACCAGCAGCGGGCGCCGGGTGCTGAGCTGCGGCAGGGCGCGCATGAGGGAGAGGTTGTGCTCCAGGGTTTTGCCAAAGCCAAAGCCGGGGTCCAAAACAATGCGCTCGGGGTCGATGCCCTCGCCTTCCAGCACGCGCAGGCGGTTGTCAAAGTAGTCACCCACAGCCGCCACCACGTCATCGTACTGCGGCTGGTGCTGCATGGTCTGAGGCGTGCCGGTCATGTGCATGACCACGAGGCCCGCCTGGGTCTCCGCAGCCACGCGCGGCATGGCGGCGTCTCCGCGCAGGCCGGTCACGTCATTGATGATGTCGGCCCCGGCATCCAGCGCGGCTCGGGCCACGACGGCCTTCATGGTGTCGATGGAAATAAGCGCCTTCGTCTGTGAGCGCACGGCGCGGATGACCGGCAGCACGCGGCGCAGCTCCTCGGCCTCGCTCACTGGCTCAGCACCTGGGCGGGTGGATTCGCCGCCCACATCCAGAATGTCAGCCCCCTCTGCCAGCAGCGTGAAGGCATGCTCCACGGCGCGTCCGGGATCGTTGAAACGCCCGCCATCTGAAAAGCTGTCGGGCGTGACATTCACAATGCCCATGATGAGCCCGCGATGGGTGAGATCGAGATCGTGGTTGCCGAATCGCCAGCGGAACATGGTTGATGCCGGGCGGCTGAGCCCGCTGCCGGGTATGTTGGGGTGGATCGGCGCTGCGCCAAGCGGAAAAGTGAGGGGAAAGCAGCGGGTGATATTGCCCGCGCTGCTTTTCCGCTGCATGATTTGCACCGATGAAGCCCAACCCCGCCATCCTGCTGCTCATCCTCCTTTCGCTCGGAGGCGCTGCGGCCTTGTATCTGGCGGGGATGAAACCGGAGGCAACGCCGCCGATCGCGGTGAAGGCCGAGCCCGCCAAGAAATCCACGCCCGTGGGGAAACGCGACGTGCCTGTCGAAGAGGTGGCGCTGGTGGAAGACCTGAAAAAGCAGATCGTGCTGCTGGAGGGACAGATCGAGTACCTCCAGGGCCAGAATGATGTGCTGAAGGATGAAAACGCACAGCTCATCCAGAAGCTGGGCATGCTGGGCGTGAAGGACGCGCAGAAAATGACCGCCACGCCCGTGAAGGATGAGGATGTGGCTCCCGACTTTGTTGGCATGGGCCTGGACATGATGAAGATGCGAAAGCTGCATGCGCTGCCGCTTGTGACAACGAAGGTGAGCCAGGAGGAGGTGGAGGCCGTGATCCTCGTCTGGCTCAAGCGCCAGCAGCCGAATGACGAGGCCAAAAAGCTCGCTCGCGGTCTGGCCACACTGGGCTGGATCCCCGAGGCCGTCGATCCCCTGCCGCTGCGCGCGGCGCTGCTGGCACGCCAGCTGGGCGGCTGGTATGACGCGGAATCGGAGACCATGTTCACCATCGATCCCACCACAGCCAGCGGACCCGAGGTCACCGCGAATGAGCCAATGGGCATCGCCTTTGGCCAGCTGCTGCGCGAGTACGGCAGCACGCTCTTTCAGCCGCAGCACGGCCCGCTCAAGACGGACATGCGCCTGGCGCGCGAGTCTCTGATCGCCGGAGATGCGGGGCTGACGCGCTTCCTTTTCTCGCTGCAAAATCCCGCGGCTGCGCCGAAGGACGAGCTCCCCTCCGAAGACCCCGACCACCCGCTGAACCAGGTGCCCATGCCTGCGTATCTGCGTGAGCTGGCGCTCTTCCCCTTCAGCCGTGGCTTTGAGTTTGCGCAGACGCTGCACAGCGCGGGCAATTTTCCCCAGCTCAATGCCGCCTACAGCCGCCCGCCCATCAGCACGGCGGAGGTCATCGAGCCCGAGGTCTATCTCGATCCCGAGCGCCCCGCGCCGGTGGAGATCACGCTGGGCGATGTGAAGCTCAAAGGCGCGCTGCCCTACCTGGACGACAGCCTGGGCAAATTTGCCTGCGTGACCGCCCTGCGCATGCACAACAATGATGAGGACTCAGCCCTCGGTGCACGTGGTCTGGTAGCTGACCGCCTGCTGGTCTGGGCCGCTGATGGCGGTGCCAAGCGCGACCACGCCGCCTGGCAGACCGTCTTCATGGACAAGTCCACCGCCGACGCCTTCTACAAGGCCATGCTCAACTCCCTCCGCGAGACCTACAAGACCAGTGGAGAAAATGAATTCACCGCACAGGGCCGCCATGTGAGCCTGCTGCGCAACCGCGGCGATGCCGGTGTCGTTCTGCTGGAGACCGCCAGCGAGGAGGCCCGCGCCGCACTCAAGCTTTTGATGAAATGATGACCGCCAAACATGTTTTCTATTCAGGCCGCGTCCAGGGCGTGGGCTTTCGTTACAGCACCAAGCGCATCGCCTCCGGCTTTGACGTGACCGGCTGGGTCAAGAACCTGCCCGATGGCCGCGTGGAGATGCTGGCGCAGTCCTTTGAGCCCGATGAGCTGGACGCCTTCCTGGAAGACATCCAGACGAGCAGCCTGGGCTCCCACATCAAAGAAAGAGAAGTGAATTCCATTGCCGCGCAGCCCGGACTGCGTGGATTTTCCATCGTGGCGTAAACCAGCCCCATCCACCCGCATGAGCACCACGCCTGCAGTCTCTGTCAAAAACCTGACCAAGATCTTCAAAGGCAGTCTTGGCAAAGGTGCCTTCCGTGCCGTGCACGATGTGTCTCTCACCGTGGAGGCCGGAGAGGTTTATGGTCTCATCGGTCCGAACGGCTCCGGCAAGTCCACCACCATGAAGGTCATCCTGGGCTTGCTGAAGGCCACCGCCGGAGAGACCAGCATCTTCGGCATCCCGAGCACGGAGGTGGCCAGCCGCCACAGCGTGGGCTTCCTGCCTGAGAACCCGTATTTCTACAAGCACCTCAACGGCCGCGAGACGCTGCTCTTTTACGGCAGGCTCTGCGGCATGAGCGGTGCTGCCTTGAAATCCCGCGCCGATGAAATGCTGGCGCTGACCGGGCTGGAAGATGCAGCCACGCGCCGTGTGGGCGGCTACTCCAAAGGCATGCTGCAGCGCCTCGGGCTGGCGCAGGCCCTCATCCATGAGCCACGCCTCCTCGTGCTGGACGAGCCCACCGCCGGTGTGGACCCTGCGGGCTCGCGCATCATCCGCGATCTCATCATCGAATTCCGCGCACGTGGCATCACCGTGCTCGTCACCTCCCATCTCTTGGAGCAGATGCAGGAGGTGTGCGACCGCGTGGGCATCATGGCCCACGGACGCATGGTCCGCGAGGGGCGGCTGGAGGACCTCATCGCCGTGGAAAACCAGACTGAGATGGTGCTGGAAAACGCCTCCCCCGCCCTGCTGGCCAAGATTGATGCGCTGGTGAAGGCCGAGGGCGGAGACACCCGGCTGCTGCGCAGCGGCCACCCGCGCACTACGCTGGAGCGCCTGTTTCTGGAAGCCACCAACGAACCGAAAAAACCATGAGCCAGGCCGCCACACAGACTTCCGCCTCCATCAGCACACCCACCGTGCGCTTTTCCCCCGCGCGCGTATGGACGCTGGCCCACGCCACCATGACGCAGCTCATGCGCATGAAGATCCTGCCCTTCCTGCTGGTCTTCTGCGTGCTCGTGGTCGTGGTGGGCTTCGGCTTCTCCGTCATCAATCCGGAGCAGCAGCTCAGCCAGCTCAAGACGGTGTCCCTCGCCGCGCTGCAGATCTTCAGCATCGTCATCGGCGTGGTGTCCACCGCCCTGCTGCTGCCCAAGGACATGGAGGACCGCACGCTCTACACCATCCTGTCCAAGCCCGTGCCGCGCTTTGACTACCTGCTGGGAAAGCTCTGCGGTGTGCTCATGCTCATCGCCAGCGGGCTGGTCATCATGGACGCCCTGCTCAGCCTCGTGCTGTGGGTCCAGCAGGCCTCCTTGTTTGACGCCGCTGTCGCACAGCTGCACCAGGACAAGCAGGACACCCCCGAGGCGCTGACGCAGTTGCGCGAGATCGTGGCCCGACAGGGGCTCACCTGGAATCTGCACTGGGCTGTGTGGGCTATCTTTCTGAAAGCCGCCGTAGTCACCACCGTGGCGCTGCTGCTCTCCTGCATCGCCAGCTCCACACTCTTCACCATCGTCATCACCTTCTGCATCACCATCATAGGCCATGGCGAATCGCTCATCCGCGACTTCCTCTTCCAGCCCTACCTCGGCAGCACCGCCAAGCGCGCCGCCACCCTCATCCTCGCCGCCATCTGCCCGGACCTCTCGCAGTTCGACATCGTGGACAGCGTGGCCAACGGCCAGATCGTCCCCTGGACCGCAGTCTATGACATGACCGGCATCGCCGCTCTCTACCTCGCCGCCTACCTCTTCATCACCCACCTCGTCTTTGTTGAGAAGGAACTCTGATTTTTTGTTCCTTTTTGCGCCTCTTTGCGGCCATCCCTTCCCTCCTTCATGAAACGAAAACTCCAGGCCCTCGCTGTGCTGCTGGTCTTTGGCGTGCTGAAGCTCCCGCTGGAGCAGCACGTCACGCATGATCTGCGCCGCATGCGGTTGGTGGACGAGCCCCTGCATCTGGGCACGGAGGAAAACATGGGCCAGATGGGCCTGGCCGCCACGCTGGGCGGGCTGCGCGGCCTGGTGGCCAGCATCTTCCAGCTGCGTGCGCATGTGGCCTTTACCGATGTGAACTGGGCCCAGGTGGACAGCTACTACAAGCTCGTGACACGCCTCCAGCCGCGCAATGCCCGCTACTGGGAGGAGGCCTCCTGGCACATGGCCTACAATGCCGCCTCCTACTACCTCTACAGCGAAGACCTGAAGCCCGGTCTGCGCGGCCAGCTTTACCACGACCACGTGCAGCGCGGCATCGACATCCTGACCGAAGGCCTCAAATTCCTGCCCGACAATCCGCGCCTGTGGCAGAAGCTGGGGGACATCCACTGGAACCGCAGCAAGGACTTCAAGGCCGCCGGAGACGCCTATTTGAGCTCCTTCCAGCACGGCGGGCTGAATTTCACCCAGCGCTTTGCTGCCTATGCCTATGCGCAGTCCACCGACACGGCCTCCTGGCAAAAGGGCTACAGCATTTTGAAAAAGCTCTACGATGAGAAAAAGGCCACCCCGGGGCTGATCGAATACCTCAAGATGCTGGAGCAAAATCTGCAAATCCCCGCCGCCCAGCGCATTCCCGATGCGGCCCCGGTCCGGAAGACAGCAGATCCTCAGGCTGGACCCCTGAGGTGATAGGCCTGTAACCTAGCCCCGTTTGACATTCGTTATGTTTGGGTGAATTTTCACATTGTTCCCCCAAAATGCCCGCCAAAGTAGACATCCCCCGCAAGTCGATCTACCGCCTGTCGATCTACCAGCGCTGCCTGCAGCGTCTGCGTGAGAATCAGGTGGACACGGTGTCCTCTGCCGCGCTGGCCAAGGCCGCCGGCGTGAAGTCCACGCAGCTGCGCAAAGACCTGGCTTACTTTGGCCAGCTGGGCACACGCGGCCTGGGCTACAATGTGGACGCCCTCAGCGGCACCATCGGCGATGTGCTGGGGCAGAACAAACTGCAGCCCGTGATCCTCGTGGGCGTGGGGAATCTGGGCTCCGCTCTGCTGCGCTACGGCGGCTTCCGCAAGGAGGGCTTTGAAATCGCCGCCGCCTTTGACCTCGCGCCACGCAAGGTGCCCGGAGTCAATGTGCCGGTGCTGGACATGGCAGACATGGCTGAGTTCATCCGCCGTCAGCATGTCAAGATGGCCATTCTCTCTGTGCCCGCCAGCGGCGCGCAGTCGGTGGTCAATGACCTGGTGCAGCATGGCATCCAAGCCATCCTGAACTTCTCCCCCACCGTGCTCGACGTACCGGAAAACGTGGTGGTCAACAGCGTGGATCTGGCCGTGGAGCTGGAGAACCTGAGCTACTTCATCCGCTGATAGCAGCCCAGGTGTACAGCATCACTTCTCCTCCGCGATCTCCAGACGCGGAAAGAGCGGCACGGGCGCACCGAGCTGGTGGCCGCTGGGCAGCAGGCCCCATTTGAGGTCGCTGACCAGGAAGCCCTCGGGCATCTGCCAGCCGATCTGCGCGCGGGCGGTGGCCATGGCAGTGGGCATGATGGGGCTTAGCAACACGCTGACATGCGTGAGCGCCTCGGCCAGGTGGTAGAGCACGCTGTCCAGGCGGGCGGCCTGCGCGGGGTCTTTGGCGAGAGTGAAAGGCTTGGTGCTGTCCACAAACGCATTCGCATGCGTGACGATCTTCCACGCGGCGGCGATGCCTTCGTGGATGTCCCAGCCGTTCATCTTTTCCAGGTACAGCGGCGTGGCCTCGGCCACGGTCTGGCGCAGCGCCTGGTTGATCTCGTCATCGTAATCACCGGGCGTGAGCAGGCCGTTGCGGTACTTCTGCGCCATGTTGATGGAGCGGTTGAGCAGATTGCCCAGGCCGCCGGCCAGCTCCTTGTTGTAGGACATGATGATGCGCTCCTCGCTGAAGTCGGCGTCGTAGCCGGTGGCGATGTCGCGCATGAGGTAGTAGCGCAGACCATCGGGCGTGAAGGTGCCGGAGAGCACGTTGGGGTCGATCACATTGCCCAGGCTCTTGCTCATCTTGGCACCCTTCACATTCCACCAGCCGTGCACCACGAGCTTGGGCATTTCCGCGTCGGTGAAGCCGAGTGCGTGCAGCATGATGGGCCAATAGACGGCATGCGCGGGCATGAGGATGTCCTTGCCGATGATCTCGGCATCCGCAGGCCAGAGCTTCTTAAAATCGGGCATGCCTTCGTTGCCCACTTCATCGGCCAGATAACCGGCGAAGCTGATGTAGTTGGAGAGCGCGTCGAACCAGACGAAGTTTACTGAATCTTCATCAAAGGGAAGAGGAATGCCCCAGCTGAGGCGGTCCTTGGGGCGCGAGATGCAAAGGTCAATGCCGCCGGAGCCCTCCAGAGCGTTGAGCACATCATTGGCGCGGTGCGGCGGGTAGATGAATTCGGGATTGCCACGGATGAAGTTTTTCAGCCACTCGGTGTGTTCGCTGAGCTTGAAGTACCAGGCATCTTCCTCACGCCATTCCACTTCACCCCATTCCTCGCCGAAGTTGCCATCAGGGCCGCGCTCCTTGTCGGTGAGGAATTGCTCCTGGCGTACGCTGTAGTGGCCGGAGTAGCTCTTTTTGTAGAGCTGGCCGGCGTCGTGCAGCTTTTGCAGCATGGCCTGCACCACGCGCTTGTGCTTGATGTCGGTGGTGGCGGCCCAGCCGTCGTAGCGGACGTTGAGCTTTTCCCACAGTGCGGTGAAGTGCTGCGTCACGCCATCCACAAACGCCTGCGGTGTCAGCCCAGCCTTTTCGGCGCTCTTCTGCACCTTCTGCCCGTGCTGGTCCACGCCAGTGAGAAAGTACACCTCACGTCCATTGAGCCGCTGAAAGCGGGCCATGACGTCCGCCAGCACCTTCTCATAAGCGTGGCCGATGTGCGGCGGCGCGTTGGTGTAGTCGATGGCGGTGGTGATGTAGTAGGGCTTCATGGTCAGGCTCAGTCCTCCACATGCCGCCCTTCCACGCGCAATTCAAGTGCCGGTGCGGGTGAAAGCGCAGTCGCCGGGGTTTAGAAAAGTCCCTGCCCGATGAAACCCGAGCCTGCAACGATGAGCAGAAAAAGCAGCACCATGAAGACGACCAGCAGGATGCCGTGAAACTTCCAAAAGAGCCGCTGCTCCGTGAGCGCTGCCGCCAGATCGGCATGGGACTGCGATTTAACCAGCCGCTCAATATGCATGGCATACTGCGTCAGCTTCAGCGCCGGATAGAGGGACAAAAGGGCTGAGAGAGCCCCTAGGGCAAGGCGGTTTCCCGTAGCATGCGCCCCTTCTGCAACAAGGGCAAACCAGGCGGCGAGGACCAGGCCGCAACCGATCCCCATCATGGCGGCAATAAACCGCACCCAAGGGCGCGTGGCGGAAAGCGCTGCCAGCACGGCGGGAGCCACCACACCGCAGGAGGCAGCGCGGTGCCTGGCGGAAAGCGGAAGATCCAGCGCCGCTGACTTCAGAAGAGATGCACCGGAGGCAGACGCTGCAGCTTTGTCAGAACCAACGATTTCAAACAGCCCCTGCCAGCCGGAGGCTTCATGCCAGGCCAGATCCGACACGCGAAAAAAGCCGGTCTTCAGGCCTTTCTCGATCTTGGAGGTTTTGAAGGTGCCGAGTTCCTGACCTTCACGCGTGACCAAATAGGACATCATAGCTGCCGGGCAATGAGCAGCGAGCATGCCCAGACAGTGACGTGTTTTAGCGCATGTGTGTCGAGCATGCGGGGCGGCGCCCGTGCTCAAGGGGCCTCCTATGCCGTGCCTGACCTGCGAAGACTCAACGTGCAGGAAGATCCATGCTCTGCTGAGCGGAGGGAGCGGAGCCACCGCCGGGGGTGGGGAGCTTGAAGTTCTTGGGCATGAACACCAGCGCGACCACGACGGCCAGAACCACACAGCTGATGTAGATCAGGGCGATGACTCCGTAAAACTTCCAGAAGCGGCGCTGCTCAGACAGAGCCTGGGTCAGGTCAAGGTAGGAGCGTGTCCTGACCAGCGAGGTGATGCGGGAGGCATACTTGGTCAGCCGCAGCGTGGGGTAGAGAAACAGCAGCGTCATGAGGCCATAGCCCACCGTGGTGCCCATCACATAGGCGCTGCCCAGAGACGTGGCACCAGATGCCTGGGCGATGGCTCCGCTGAACAAAATATTGATCACACACACGCCCACCATGGCCAGCACGCCCAGCCACATGAAAATGGAGATGAGCCGCACCCAGAAACGTGTGCCCTTCAGCTCCAGCACCACCAGCGGGGGCACGGAACCACCGGTACCCGTAATGTCGATGTTGGCCACCGGTGCGGCATAAGGATTGACCCCATCCGGCGCACGAACATCCATTCGTTTGATCGGCGCGCTGAGCGGAGATGAAATGGCGTTGGCAGGCTTGGGCAGCCCTCCAGGCGGGGGCAGTGCAGGACCGGCGATGTCAGCCAGCACTTTCCAGTCTTCCATCCCTTCCTGCCAGCCCCAGTCCGTGGGCTGCAGGTGGCCGGATCTCAGTCCATCCTGAATCTGGGGCAGAGTGTAGGTGCCGACTTCCTTGCCTTCGCGGGTGATCAGATATTCGCTCATTCGTGGCGCACTTTTTACTGGAGCACGGCACGGGAGTCGAGTTGTTTTTAGTCAGAATACTGCAACACGATTGCCAGACGGATTACTTCGGCAGCATGGTGAGATACTGGTCGTTCATCTGCTTCACCTTGGTGCGCATGGGCTCCAGCTGCGGCTGCAGCTTGGCCAGCTCAGCGGTGGCTTCGGCGATAATTTTTTCCTTCTCGGGGATCTCCTTGGTGGCGGCGGCGATGGAGGCCTCGGCGTCGGTTTTCTTCTTCTTGGCGCCTTCAAAGTCGGCGCTGGCTTTGGCGACCTCAGCCTTTTTGGCGTCGAGCACCTTCTGCTCGGCGTCCAGCTTGCCATGGGCGGCGGCGTAGGCCTGCTCCAGCGGAGGCAGCGCGGTCTTGGCGGCGGCAATGGCGGCATTCAGCGGCGCCACCTTTTCGGCGAGGGCTTTTTCCAGCGCGGCTGGGGCGGCCTGCTTTTCAGCGAGGGCCTTGCCCTGGGCCTCGATCTCCTTCTGAATGGCGTCGCGCTGGGCGCGCAGCGGGGCGGCTTTTTTGTCAGCATTCGCCAGCTCGCCCTTCGCCTGCTCCAGCTGCTGCTCGGCGGCTTTCACGGCGTTCTGCGCTTTGTTCACGCCCTGCGGATTGTTGGCGGCATGAGCGGTGTTCTTGGCGGAGTTGGCCTGGGTTTTGGCCGTGCGCTTGGCATTCAGCTCTCCTTCAGCAGCCTTGATGGCGGCAGCCACATCGGCGGCGGCTTTTTCGGCCTCGGCCACCTTGGCGGTGAGAGCGGCGTCTCCAGACTTGGCGGCCAGCTCTTTCTTGGCAGCGGCCAGGGCGTCTGCCGCGGTCTTCTGCTTGGTGCGCGTGTCCTTGAGGGCTTTTTCAGCCGCATCTTCGGCGGCGTTGGCAGCGGCCAGGGCGGCTTCGGCGTCCTTGTCTGCCTTGGCCTTGGCTGCCAGATCGGCAGTGGCGTCTGCATGCGCTTTTTTGGCGGCGGCCACGGCGGCTTCCTTGGGAGCGATAGCATCCTGCTTGGCCTTCACGGCCTTCTCAGGGGCGTCCAGCTTGCCAGCCACTTCGGCGAGGCTCTTCTTCTTGCTCTCGATGAGCTTGCTGATGTCTTCGGCAGCTTTCTTGGCAGCGGCGATGCCTTCGTCCTTGGCCTTCGTGGCGGCGGCGATCTCGGCCTCCTTGGTGGCGATGATGGTCTTCTGCTCGTTTACCTTGGCAGCAGCGGCGGCATCGGCATCGCGCGTGGGCTTGATGGCGGTTTCCAGACCAGCCTGCTCTCCCTGCGCCTTCTTCAGCGCGGCTTCGAGTCCAGGCTGTGCGGCGGTGGATTCGGCGATGGCTTTCTTGGAAGCCTCGATACGTGCGGCAGCAGACGTCTTGGCGGCTTCGGCGTCCTTCTTGGCTTCGGTGAAGTCGTTGAAATCCGCCTCCAGCTTGGCCAGCTTTTCCTTCTCGGCCAGCACGCCAGTGTTGAACTGGGCGGCCTTCAGCGCGGTGGGCACTTTTTGCAGCACGCCGATCTCGTCGCTGGCGGACTTCACCGCAAACTGCGCAGCGGCGAGGTTGTTGCGGCCGGTGACGGCGTTGGACTCGGCGTTTTTGAGGCGATCAGGACCTGCTTTCACCAGCGCGGGCAGCTTGGGCAGTTCGGCCTTCTTGGCGGCGATTCCATCGGCAGTGGCTTTGATCTTGGCGTCGGTTTCAGTGATGATTTTGTCCAGATCTGCCGGAGCTGCGGGGGCGGCTCCCAGCTCGGACTTGGCCTTGGCCAGTGCGGCGGCGAGCTGGTCGGCCTTGGCCTTGGCGGGGGCAATCTTCTGCTGCTCGGCCTTGGCGGCGGCGAGCTTGCCTTCAGCGTCCTTCACCTTGGCGGTGAGGGCGGCGTCTCCGGCCTTGGCGGCCAGTTCCTTCTGAGCGGCTTCGAGTGCGGCGGTGGTGTCTGCCACGGCCTTGTCAGCGGCAGGCAGCTTGGCGGCCTCGGCAGCCACAGGCGCCAGTTCCTTCTCCTGAGCGGCGATCTTGGCGGACTTTTCCGCATGCGCCTTGATGGCGGCGGTGCGTGCAGCCTTGTCAGCATCTGCCTTGGTGCGTGCGGCCTTGAGGTCGGCCAGCGCCTTTTCATCGGCGGCGATTTCTCCAGGCAGGTTCTTGCTGCGGGCTTCGGTGGCGGCCACTTCAGCCTTCACCTTGGCCAGGGCTTCTTCGCGTGCCTTGGCATCGGCCTCGGCGGCCTGTGCGGCGGTTTTCAGAGAGGGGAGCTTGGCGGTCAGCTCAGCCAGTCGCTGCTCCGTCTGCACGATGCGCTGCGCGATCAGCGAGGGATTGCTGCTAAGCTGCCCGGCCTCCGTGAGCGCAGGGGTGCCGAGGTTCCAGAGCTTGATCTCACCGCGCCAGTTGGCAGAGATGGCGGACTTGGAGTCAAAGAGCGCCACCACCTTGGTCACGAGGTCGCCCTGGTTCGGGGCTTCGGCCAGCTTGTTGCCATTGATGTCCCAGACGCGCACGAGGCCGTCGTTGCCAGAAGAGACGAGCTTGCCGTCCGGAGTGAAGGACACGGACTGCACGCCGCCGTTGTGCGCGGTCCAGTTTTTCACCTGCTTGCCCTCGCTCATCTCCCAGGTGATGATGGTGCCGTCGGTGGCGCATGAGGCGAGGATGTTGGAATCCGCGCGCCAGGCCACGTCCACGCAGGAGGCCTTGTGCTGGCCCAGGATGTAGAATTCGCCGCCATTGGCCGCCTCCCACACGTTCACGTTGCCATTGCGGTCACTGGTGGCCAGCAGCACGCCATCAGGGCTGAAGGCGGTGCTCATGACCCACTCGGTGTGCTTGTTGATGACGTACTCCTCTTCGCCGGTGGCGGTGTCGTAGGCCTTCACCTTCTTGGACGGGCTGCCGATGACGATCAGCTTGTGGTCCGGGCTGATGTCCGCAGACATCACCTGATCAAACTCCTTGCCCACTTCGGTGATGCGCTTGCCGGTCTTCACGTCCCACACAATGGCGTGGCCGTTTTTGCCGGCACGGCCGCCACCCATCACGAGCAGGGAGCCATTGCGGCTGAAGCGCAGGCTGTGCGCGTAGCCTTCCGTGTAGGGGAAGATGCCCACGAGCTGCTTGGTATCGGTGTCGTAAAGCAGGATCTGCTTGGGCGCAGCCAATGCCATCAGGGATGTCCATGGGCTGGCGGCCATGGCGGTGATGGCCGTGGTGTGCTGCGTGACGATGACGGGCTCCAGCAGCACGTGCTCCGGCTTGGCGATGGGGCCTTCGGGCTTGCCGCCGGTGACGGCCACAGCCATGTCCACCTTGGGCTTGCTGGATTTTTTGGCGATGCTCGACTTCGTATCCAGGATGCCGCCTTTGATCCATGCGGCGAGGAGGTCGAGATCCTTCTGGCCCAGCGGCGCGCCTTCCGGCGGCATGAAGGGCTCTTCTTTCTTGGCGCAGGTGGTCCAGAGACGGCTGCTGTCGGAGTTTCCGGCATCCACCACGGAGCCGCCACCGCCGCCGGCCATCAGCGCGGCAAAGCTCGTCAGGTCCAGATCGCCCTTCTTCTTATCAGGGTTATGGCAGGAGAAGCATTTGTTCTCCAGCAGCGGGCGGATGTGGTCCTGATACGTGATCTTCTCGCCAGAATCCTGGGCACGAAGAGACACGGCGGCGAGGGCCGCGCATGTCAGCGAAAGGGTGGTTTTAGGCAGCATAGTTGGGGATACTGCCCTGAAATACGCTGCATAGGCTCAAAGCCTTTCGCGCCTTCCCTTGCGGCAGGTGTGTGAAAATTGCGCCCAGATGCCGTCTGCGGGTCCGGATTTCAAGCACACATTGCGCAGCCAGCGCGATGGCAGCGGGGTACATCTTTTTCAGCAGACAGTTTCCAAGTCACGGTCCAGTGCTTCATTTGCAGGATGATTTCTGACGGACCCCGGCCCTTTGCCCCGCTAAGGCCGCTGCAACACGTGGCGGCTTTTTTGCTGGCCGGGGTGCTGCTGCTCTTTGTCTGGCTGCGGGAGGAGCCCCGGTTCTGGACGTACGCCGGCGGGTATCCCGTGTGGCTGCAGCAGACGGTGCTGCTGGCCTTTTACCCCCTGCTGCTGGCCCAGTGTGCGCTGCTGGCCTTTCTGAGCTGGCAGCTCATCAGCAGGCCCTCACGCCAGGCCCGGCTGTGCTGCATGGAGCTGCTGATGATGGTGGTGCACTGGGGCATGCTGGGGCTGGTGGTCCTGATGATGGTGGCCAACAACGTGGCCAACCTCATGGACGGCCGCCCGCTGCACGATCATTCGGCCAAGACGAGCGCGGCTCCGCTACGCAGAGCCGATTCCCCAGCTCGCTCCTGAGAGCCTGCGCTGCAGCCCGGCGGTAAAACGAATGGGGAAATTCGCTCTACGCCGGAAAGCGTGAAGGAGCGGATGTTACTTGCCCAGCTTGTAGATCCCTCCGTTCCAGTCGAGCACGAGCATTTCTCCGGCGGCATTGGCGCAGAAGGCGGTCGGCTTGACCAGGATGGTGGGCTTCTTCTTGGGATCAGCGGCAGGGGTCTGCGGACTGGTGTAGAGCAGCTCATTGCTCTGCTCCTTGCCGCTGTCGTCGGTCTTGAGCGCCCAGACCTTTCCGAGCACGAAGTCGCCATACACGTATTTGCCCTGGAGCTCTGGCAGTGACTTGCCGGTATAGACAATGCCGCCGGTGATGCTGAGTCCGTCGGCGTGGGTGTAGGAGTGGATGGGCTCGATGAACTTGGCGTCGGCGGGCGGGGTGTCGGTCATCAGCGGGAAGGCGGCGGGGCCTTCACGGAAGTTCCAGCCGTAGTTGCCGCCGTTGGTGATCCAGTTGATCTCCTCATAGATGTCCTGGCCCACGTCGGCGCACCAGAGGTGGCCCTTTGCATCAAAGCTCAGGCCCCAGGGATTGCGGATGCCATTGGCATAGATCTGCGGCAGGGCATTCACGCCGCTGGCGTAGGGGTTGTCGGCAGGAATGCCGTAGGCCTTGGAGTAGTCGCGGCTGTCCACGTCGATGCGCAGGATCTTGCCGTAGAGCGTGGCATTGAGCTGAGACATCTTGAGCTCGCCGTTGCGCTTGGAGTTGTCGCCCACGCCGATGTAGAGGAAGCCATCCGGGCCGAAGACGATGTTGCCGCCGTGGTGGTTCCAGTTCACCAGCGGGATCTCCAGCAGGGAGCGCTCGGTGCTTTCATCGGCCTTGTCGCCATTGGCCTTCATCTCGGTGATGACGAGGCGCTTGGGTTTCTGCAGTGTGTAGCAGAGGTAGAAGAGACCGTTGTCCTTGAACTTCGGATGGAAGGCCAGGCCGTTGAGCCCTTCTTCAAACAGGCCGTCCTTGGCCTCCATCCCACGCGGGGAGAGATCGAGGAAGGTCTTGGCCTCGCTGCCGGCCTCGTCCTTCGGCAGGATCAAAATCTGCCCGCGCTGCAGCGCCAGAAACTCACGGCCGCTGCCGTCTTCAGGCACCACCACCGCGATGGGGCGCTCCGTTTTGAGCTTTTCATAAACACGTGTCAGCTTGTGGGTATCGGCCGCCAGAGCAGCAGAGCCAGCAGCGACGAGGAGGGCAAGGGAGAGCAGGGAGCGCATAAGAGAAACGAGATAGTCAGTCTATGCGGGCCGAGTCTTGCAGGGCAATCATGATTTTTTCACTGAACACCCTACCAAAGTTCCCATTGCCTTCGCCCCTTGGAGGAATAGACTTTCCAGCATGAGCCTGGAAACGCTGATGCAAGAAGCCCGCAAGCTGGGCTCTCAGGATCGTCGCCGTCTGGCGGCCTTTCTGACCACGCTTAGGGAGCCGGGCGAGCCGGGCTTTGCTGAAGAGATGGCCCGCAGGATTGATGACACCACGCCTGGGCATTGGGTGACAGTGGAGGAGATGGCCGCGCGATACGCGGCTGACTCATGATCGAATATCGGCTGCTGGTGGCGCATGAGGTTATCGTGTTTCTCGACTCCCTCAAGGCTGCGGATCGGAAGCGCTTGATCAAACGCTTCCTGGAAATCACCAGCTACCCGGCGAACTATGCCGACTATTCAGAACATGATGCCGCAGGGCGCAGGCTCGACGTGCACGTCCATGCAGGCTATGCGATTGCCTTCTGGGAGGACTTTGCCGACCGGCACCTGAAGGTCCTCGACGTAAGGCTAGCAGACCATTGACCGCCCGCCGAATGCTTCTATCCTGCGCACCCCAATTCCCATGAGCAACGCCACCGCCATCACCCCCACACGTGCCCAAGACTTTCCCGAATGGTACCAGCAGGTCGTTCGTGCCGCCGACATGGCGGAGAACTCCGAGGTGCGCGGCTGCATGGTCATCAAGCCCTGGGGCTACGGCCTGTGGGAAAGCATTCAGCGCCAGCTCGATGCCAAGTTCAAGGCCACCGGCCATGTGAACGCCTACTTCCCCCTCCTCATCCCCCTGAGCTACCTGGAAAAAGAAGCGCAGCATGCGGAAGGCTTCGCCACGGAGTGCGCTGTCGTCACGCATCATCGCCTGGAGGCGCAGAAGCAGCCGGACGGCACCACCAAGATGATCCCCACCGGCGAACTGGCCGAGCCCTTCGTGATTCGCCCGACTTCCGAGACAATTATCGGTGCTGCTTTCGCCCGCTGGGTGGAAAGCTACCGCGACCTGCCGCTGCTGATCAACCAGTGGTGCAACGTCATGCGCTGGGAGATGCGCCCGCGCCTGTTCCTGCGCACCGCCGAATTCCTCTGGCAGGAAGGCCACACCGCGCATGAGACGGAAGAAGAGGCCATCGTGGAAACCCGCACCATGCACAAGGTGTATGAGGAATTCCTGCGCGATCATCTGGCCATCCCGGTGATCCCTGGCGAAAAGACGGAGCGCGAGCGCTTCCCCGGTGCGGTGCAGACCTTCACCGTCGAAGCCATGGTGCAGGACAAGAAGGCCATCCAGGCCGGCACCTCCCACTACCTGGGGCAGAATTTCTCCAAGGCCGCGAACATCCAGTTCCTCGGCCGCGACAACACCCGCCAGCTTGCCTACACCACGAGCTGGGGCGTGAGCACCCGCATGATCGGCACGCTGATCATGGCGCATGGCGACGACGACGGCGTGATCATCCCACCACGTGTGGCCCCCACGCAGATCGTCATCCTGCCTGTGACTCCGAAGCCCGACACGCGTCAGGAAGTCATCGACGCCTGCGAGGCGCTGGCGCAGACGCTGCGCACACAGACCTTTGCCGGCGAGCCGCTGCGCGTGCACGTGGACAAACGCGACCTGCAGGGCGGCGCGAAGAACTGGGAATGGATCAAGAAGGGCGTGCCGATGCGCCTGGAAATGGGACCGCGCGACATCACCAGCCGCAGCGTGGCCGTGTGCCGCCGCGACCAGGGACCGAAGGCCAAGGAATTTGTGCCCAAGGAAGACCTCATCCAGTCCGTGACCGAGCGCCTGCAGGAGATCCAGGACGCCCTGCTCGCACGCGCCACCGCGCTGCGGGATGCCAACATGAAGAAGCTGGAGACGCTGGAGGAGTTCAAAGCCTTCTTTGCCGAAGGCTCCGAAGGCGGCTTTGCACTCATGCACTGGGCTGGCAGCAGCGAGGAAGAAGAGACTCTCAGCAAGGACATGAAGGTCACCATCCGCTGCATCCCGCACGGCGATCAGTTTGCCGAAGAAGGAAAATGCTTCCTCACCGGCAAGCCCAGCACCCGCCGCGTGGTGTTTGCGCGGAGTTATTGAGGCAGGTCACAGGCTGACGAAATTCGCGACAGCGTCGTGGAGTGCGGTGGCAGAGATGCAAGGCGCAAGCGTGCATCGACGACACCGCTTTCGTCAGCCGGACAAACGTTTGTCGAACTGTGCGCATTCTTCACCGCCTCGAAAGCGGTGCTGCGCCTAGGCTTGCACCGCACTCCAAGACGCTTCGCGCACGCGCCTGCACCTCAGCGCAGAATCTCGCCCTTCGCCACATCTCCGGGCACGTCCAGCAGCATGATCTGATTGATGGTCTTGAACTGCGTGTGGTCAGCCACGCTCCAGACGATCTTCTTGTCTCGCGTGACTTCGATGACCTGGGCCTGCTCGCCGATGTGGCCGTGGCCGAGATAGACGCAGAAGACAGTGTTGCCATTCGGCAGGCGCTGGCAGCCAGCCATGAGGCGCAGGGTGTAGCCGGGGATGTCGTTTTCTCCGAGCTCCCACACGATGTTCTCTTTGGCATCAATCTCGCGCACCTGGTGGCCGTCGCCGCAGGTGATGAGCAGGTGACCCTCCGGCAGCGGCACGACCTCATGCGGATCTCCGGGCACCTTGATCTGGCGCAGCACTTTGCCCTCGCCATCCAGCTCGACGATTTTGCCCTCGCCTTTGAAGGTCACGAGGTAGTGGCCGTTGGCCAGCTTGCGCGTGCCACGGAACTGGTTGTGCAGCTTGATCTCCGGCGCGGTGCTCAGCTTGATCTCCTTGGCGACCTTGCCTGCGCGATCCACCTCGATGATGCGGCTGGTTCCGCATTCCACCAACATCACCTTGCCATCCGGCAGCGGCTGGCAGGCATGCACCTCCACCTTCACATCCGTGGGAGCCTTGTACTCCCAGACGACCTTCTTGTCAGGCGTCACCTCCAGCGCGCCGCTGACAAAGCAGAAGAGGTAATTTCCATTCGGCAGCTTCCAGCAGTCCTGCGGGGCTTTGCAGTCCCACTGCCACTCGATTTTTCCTTCAGCGGAAACCACACACACCTTGCCGCCGCCATAGTCGCAGCAGAGAAACGGATGCGCCGCAGCAGCGGAGGAGACGAGGGCGAGGAAAGCGGCGAGAAGTCGGAGCGTGGTCATGAAGTGGATATAAGAGGCTGGCTTTCATCAACGCAGGCTGCAACGCGTTTGATTCATTCCATTCACGGCATGCAGCAGCTGGCAGATTCTCGGCACCCCCACCCAGTGCAGCATTCCAGGCTCGACATCGCATCGCCGCCCCCCGTAGTCTCGTGAAATGTTCCGTGTGTGCAGTCTCTTCACGCCACTCGCATTCGCCTCCGTCTTTTGCGCCGAGCCCGTGGCAATGACGACGCGCGAGTTCAAACTCGATTTCGACCTCCGCGCCATGAGCCGCAGTCTGGCGGCGAGTCAGCCAGCTGCCGATCCCCTTGCCGATGGATCAGATCCATCTTCTGCGGCTGCAAAGGATCCCTTCATCCCTGCCAGCCAACCCGGGCTGCCGCTCAAACCGCCGCCCCTCCTGACTTCCCAGAATGTTTTATCTCAAATGGGCATCAGCTTTCCGCCAGGTGCCACAGCATTCTATGACAGCTGCACCAGAACTCTGCGTGTGCACAACACGCCCGAGATGCTCCACCTCATCCAGGTGCTGGCGGATTCCGCAGGAGAAAACTTCCCCCGCGACGTCGTATACTCGCTCACGGTCATCGAGGGCCCGGGAGAAATCATCCGACGGATCAATGAAACCGCCGCACACAAAGCAGATTCTGGCGCAGAGCTCGGCTCGCTGCTGGCACAGGCGCAGCAGCCCGGCTCCAAAGCACGTGTGATCAGCGATGACTGGATGCAGATCCAGTCCGGCACACGTGCCACATCCACGTCCGCACAAGAGCGCATCCACACCCTGGGACTGAGCTTTGATGCCAGGAGCCACGCCACATTGAAACGGGAGATGCGTCCGCTCGGAATGCAGCTTGAAATAGAACCCCTCATTCACTCTGGCGACACCGCGCTTAAAACCGCCCTCGATTCCACCCTGAGACTCCAGCTGACTCTGGCACCGCCGCAGCTGAGGCCAGTCAGCATCACCGATCCTGGCACCGGCAATGCCGCCGAATATTCCACGACCAGCTTTTCCCAGGCGGAGTTTACCACGACAATCTCCAGCGCCAATGGCAGCACCAAGTTGATCGGCGTCACTGCTCCATGTGGGCAGGCAGAGGCCCCGCAAGATCTGCTGTGGGCCGTCTTTCTCACCACCACGATTCATGCGCAGGAGCCCGTGCCGGCGGCTCCGCTGCAGTCGCCACCAATCCCCAAAAACACCCCAAAAGGTCTGCAGGCCGCCTCCCTCCGTGTGCCAGATGGAGTCTTCGTGAATGAATGGGGAGAGCCCGCTGAGCCGCTGCAAAAGTGGCTGGAGGCAAAAGGAATCCCCGCCATCCAGGGTGCCAGCGCGGCGCAGCAAGACGGCGTGCTGCATCTCATTAATACTCCAGACAACATCGAACGTATTGTCATGCTCGTAGATGAAGCGCTGGAAGCGGCCCCCAAATCCATCGCCTGCACACTCCACACAGTGCAGGCTCCTGCAGCCTTCTTGCGCCATCTCGCCCACGCCTCTGCAGCAGCCAGCGACCATGCTGGGATGTGGGCCCAGGTGGAGGCCGCTGTGGCACGCGGCGAAGGGAGATTCATCAATTCCGCTTTCATCGAGACTCCATCCGCAGTCCGTGCCAAACACAGCAGCAGCAGCGAACTCCTTTTCGTGCAGGAGTTTGGCCTGGATGCCAAAGGCCGCTCCATTCCCGGCATCGCCTATCGCGATGTCGGCTCCGTTTTTGAGATTGAGCCCGAGCTGCGGGGAGATGGCCGCACACTCGATGTCATCCTTTCCTGCATGCTTCATCCCGCCCCGCCAGCCATGCGCCGCGAGACCTTTCGCGATCCCGCCTCCGGGCTGCGTTTTGACCTCCCCGTGCCGGATTTTCATGCCACGCAAACCACCACCAAACTCGTGATGACTGCGGGCGGCACCCGGCTGCTGAGCCTGCACCCTCCCACCGGACGCGATGCCGAGGGCATGCTGTGGGCCACATTTCTGAAGTGCGATGTGGTCACGCAGGTAAAGCCGCGCAAAAGCAACCCGCGCATTGCAGCGCCCACCAGACCACTCGATCCCAAATCCTGGCACACACAGAGCTACAAAGCCCCGCCTGATTTCCTCTCCTCCGCCAACGTAGAAGGCAAGAAAAAGCCCACCGCACAGTCTGTGCTCGAAGCTGCCGGAATTCGCTTTCCAAGAGGAGCCACAGCCATTTTCGATCCCGCACACGCTCTTTTGATCGTGCACAGCACTCAGGAAAACCTCGACCTCGTGGAAGCCTATGTGACAGGCCTCGATGACAGCCGCAGTCCCAGCACCGTGGCCTACACCGCCCAGATCTTTCAGGGCCCGGGCCCGCTGCTGCGCCAGCTCACCGCCCAGGCCGCAGTCAAATGCGATCAGCGTGCTGAGCTGGATGCCCTGCTGGCTGCGGTGCAGTCCGGCACCGTGCAGGCGCTCGACACAGCGCGCATCGAGACCCGGTTCGGCACCCAGGCCACTACCACCCAGGCGCGTGAGCACACCTCCCTGAGCACTGTGAAAGTGAATGACAAAGGTGTGACGGAGTTTGACCAGGATATCAGGCAGGTCGGTCTCACCCTCTCAATCGAGCCCAAACGACGGGCCGACAATCGTGCGATCGAATCCACCCTCTCGTTAGAATTTCACACCGCCGAGCCCAAAGAGCATCGCGAGCAGATCATCGACTCCCAAGACCATAAACTGGAGCTGCCTCTCACAGATTACCAGGTCGTCCATCTCAGCACAGGACCCACCATGCCAAGCGGCACCGCACACCTCGTCGGCCTCTGGAAGCCCGTGGGAAAGCCCGAATTTGAAGAACAAGACATCCTGCAGATGCTTTTCATCACCTGCGATCATCTGTGGGTGGAGCCTTGAGCGCTAACGCATCCAGCCCGTTTTTGCGCCCTGCACGGCTTTTGCAGCCACTCGCCCGCGCATGCCTCTTCCGGCATTATTTCGTCATTCGGATTCACTCATTCGTCATTTTCCACCCGGCTTCCATGAGAGACGCGCAGGGATCGAGGAAGAGAGTGAGGACGATTCCCTTCCCCCCTGCCGCCCTTTCCCTCTTGCACCCCCCGCCCTTCTGGCTATGACCACGGGAGCAACCTTGATGAAGAAAGCCCTCCTCGCCCTCGAAGACGGCCGGGTGTTTGAAGGCACGGCGTTCGGCGCCGATGCCACCCACACCGGCGAAATCTGCTTTAACACCTCCATGAGCGGTTATCAGGAGGTTCTCACCGATCCCTCCTACCGTGGTCAGATCGTGACCATGACCTACCCCATGATCGGGAACTACGGCGTGAATCCCCTGGATACGGAGAGCGACCAGCCCCACGTGCGCGGCTTTGTCATCGAGGAGCTCTGCGAAGTGCCCAGCAACTGGCGCAGCACCCAGAGCCTGGACGCCTACCTCAAGCAGTGGGGCATCCCCGGCATCCAGGGTGTGGACACCCGCGCCCTCACCAGCCACCTGCGCTCCCGCGGCGCCATGCGCGCCGTCATCACCACCACCGCCACGGCGGAGGAAGCCGTGAAGCAGGCCGCCAGCAGCCCCCCCATGGAAGGCAGCGACTTCGTCAAGGAAGTGACCACCAAGGCCCCCTACCTCTGGGACCCCGAGAGCACTGAGAGCGGCGACTGGGACATCCCCAGCCCCTCCCAGAACCGCGAGCCCGGCGCCGATGGCGTGGTGCGCCACCCCCTTCCCGAGGCCAAGCACCACATCATCGCCTATGACTTCGGCGTAAAGCGCAACATCCTCCGCCGCCTGCGCCAGCAGGGCTTCCGCGTGGACGTGGTGCCCGCCACCACCAGCGCCAAGGACGTGCTGGCCCGCAATCCGGACGGCATCTTCCTCTCCAACGGCCCTGGCGATCCCGCCGCGCTCGACTACATCCACAAGGAAGTGAAGGAACTCATCGGCAAGAAGCCCATCTTTGCCATCTGCCTGGGCCACCAGATCCTCGGCCACGCCTACGGCGGCAAGACCTTCAAGCTCAAGTTCGGCCATCGCGGCGGCAACCAGCCCGTGAAGGACCTGCGCAATGGCAAGGTGTCCATCACCAGCCAGAACCACGGCTTTGCCATCGACCCCTCCTCCCTGCCCAGCAACGTGGAGGTGACACACATCAACCTCAACGACGGCACCGTGGAAGGCATGCGCCACCGCGAGGCCCCCGTGCTCAGCGTCCAATACCACCCCGAAGCCGCCCCCGGCCCGCACGATGCGAAGTACTTCTTCTCGGAGTTCGCACGCATGGTGGAGACAGGAAGGTAAACACGCAGCAGCTCAGCGCAAACCAAGGAGGCTGCCTCCCAGCCTCCGCCGGGTGTCATGCGGTATACAGCCATGCAGATTACATTCGTTGAAGGCAGTCCCCCACAGTGGTCCGCACAACGCGAAGCCAGCCGAAGGCAATCCTCTGTGCGGCTCGCCCCCCCCTGAGCTGTGGGCCATGAACTGCCTGCGCAGAAACCCAACGCTCGTTTCATGACGGAGCGATGGAGAACACGCGTGGAGAATCTGGAAAAAAGGAAGCGCCGTGTGGCATCAGCCGCACAGAGGACTGTGCGGACCACAATCCTTGCGCATGCTCGTGCCCCCTTACCACCGTTTCTATTTTGCGCCCAAAGGCAGGCCTCACCTTGGGTGCTCAGAATTCCCAAATCGCTACTTGGTAGCCGGAGCCTCAGGCGCTTGCGCCACTGAGGCAAGCTGCTGGAAGTACATTTCTAGCGGAGCCTTGCTCAGGTCATAAGCGGAGTTGGATTCAGGATCACCGTTAATACCTGAGTCGAGCATCTTCAAAATGACCGCCTGTCTCGGCTCGGGATGCTCCTTCTTGACACGCTCTTTGATTGTTTCCAGGGAGACGCCAGCCTCCTCGCGCAGACCACTCATGGTCTGCGGGCAGCAAAGATCGAGCGCCACCAGCTTGGCGATGTCATGCACGCTGAGTGTTCCGGGGAAATGACGATGCTTCTCTTGTGGATCGAGTGAGGTTCTGTCCAACAGCTCCATTGCAGTGGCAAGGAAGAGGCGCAGGCGAAAGAGATTCACAAACTGCTTCAGCCTCCTTGGATTGCGCTCCAGGGCTTCGATCACATAGCTGGCGCAAAGGAAGGCAGCCTGCCCGTCTCTCAATTTAACTTCCACCACTGTCACGGCCGTTCGTGTTCTCTTAGCTTCCTCGGCCTTGAGCCGCTCGGCTTCATCCTGGTTTGAGGAGACCATGCGCTTGCCATCAGAGCGCGTTGTGGCAGTTGTATTTGCCGCAGGCTGTGCGCTGCCCGGTGTAGTTTCCGGTGAGAAGGCAGCGGCATTTTCCTCACCTTCCCATCCAGTGATCATTCGTAGGTACTGTTCCTGATCCTGCCCCGCCAGCCCCGGCAGATGCAAGGTGATCTGGATGAACTTTTCCAAGAACTCATGCCCAAAGCCCAGCGCCTGATGCGGTGCCAGCTTGCCATCTTTTTCATTCGGCAGCAGCAGAAAGGGCAGCAGCTTCTCATGCTTGGCCGCCACAGCGGCGGCCACCTTCTCACGGTCCATGCCCAGGACGCAGATCACCCCGGGCGGCTTGGGCGCATTTTTGCGCCGCTCATGGCCGCCACCGCTCAGCATCAGGTGCAGGCTCTGCAGCACCTCGGCTGCCTTCGGTGCCTCACAGCGGTCCAGATCATCAATAAAGACCACCACACGGTTCTGGCTCCAGAGAGGGCGTGGAGACACGCTCAGTTTCTCCGGCGCAGGAGTGCTGTAGGTGTAGAGCACTCGCCGCACCCAGCGGCAGATGCCCAGGACTACCGCCCGCGCGATGGCTCTCCACTGGTCGGGCCAGTTCGGGTCGGTGTGGCTGCGCAGGTCCGCCATGAAGCGCTCCAGCGGTCCGCTGCCAGGCGTGTAGGCACACATCAGACGCTCAAAGTCCTCGTGAAAACGGTGCAGGTCGTCCACGCCATCCTCATGCTGATTGCGGGTGAAGACACTGACCATGTCGATCTTCAGCGGACTGCCGAAGCTGCCCACGAGGTCCTTCACAAAACCCCACAGCAGCAGGGGGATGCCCACGAGCGGCAGCTTGCTGGCCAGGAGCGTGTTGAGCTTCGACTCGGCATCCTTGGCGAAGTCCTCGCCATGACACCAAAGCCATACCAGCACTGCCAGTCCCAGCAGCCACAAGGCCAGCCGAGACAGCAGCAAAATCCTCTCTGCTGTCGAGAGGCGCTGCCAGCTCAGCGACAGCCTGCGTCGCCAGAGCCCCAGCCAGGAAAGCTTCTCTGCCATCTGCCGCTCATAGGCCACGGCAAAGGCCGCCCAGAGCGTCTTCCCGGCCTCGTGCTTCCAGGGATTAAACCACACGGTGGGGATGCGGTCTTTCTCTTCCAAAGCAATGCGCAGATGATGGAGGAACGAGGTTTTCCCAGCGCCCCAAGGTGCCTCCACCGAGACCGTGATAGGAGCCTCCGTCTCACCACTGGCCACAAAGGCCCTCAGCGCCTCCTTGCACTTCTCCGCCGTGTCCGTGAGCTTCGGGGCTGCGCCATCGCTAGCCAAAGAGCTGGAGATAATCGGTTCTTTGTAGATGCGCCTCAGAACGGAAGGCTCTCCAAAATCATGAACTTGAGATGAGTGCAGCTCAAATGACTCGTCCTCAAATGCAGGTTCATGCTCCGTATTTTTTGGATGACCAAGCCACCATTCGTTGAACCACTGCCGCATTTCTTGAATTGGGGGAACACCGTGCGCCAAGGCCGAGTACCAAGAAGATAACATGTCTTTTTCTTTCTGACCGCGCATGGTCTCCGGCGCGAGTAACATCGATTCACCCCCTGTTATGGAAAAGCTCCGCCAAAGAGGGGTATTTATCAAAGATGCCCCCCGTGCATCAGCACAATCCAGATCCTCACGAATCTCTTGGACCAACTGAGCACGTCTAGCTCTGGATGTGGCGGCGGCGGTAGAATAGGCATCGGCCGCGGCTGCAGCGTCTGCGGTGGCAGCGTAAGCATATGCGTAGGCGGCGGCTGCAGCTGCGGCGTCGGCGGCGGTGTAAGCGACGGCAGCGTACGCGGAGGCGGCGTACGCGGCAGCGGCGGCAGCGGCGTAAGCTGCAGCGTATGCTGCGGCGGAGGCAGCAGAAGCAGCGGAAGCAGCGGACGATGAGGCGGAAGAAGCCGAAGCGGAAGCACGTGAAACTTTACCGGCTTGCACGCCTTCAAGAGTAGCCAGAATCAGGGCGCTCAGGATGGAATGGCTGTTTTTAGTCCACCATTCAATGAGCCGATCTTGACTTTTCCAACCAGTAAACATCAGAGGCACGACACGCCAGGCCGCTCGTGCCGCAATGGCGACCTGTGCCTCACGCGGAAGAAGATTGATCTTTGACCGAACTTCCTTGTGAAAGGCATCGCGATCAAATTTTAGCGCACTGTCATCTCGAGCTTCAGAGGCCATGCCCAACATGAGCACAATAAATCGGGCATCCAACTAGCAATTGTGCAATTTTCCTAAGCCTAGAGCCCCCAACACGCAGATGTCTGCCTTAACTTGATCCAAACCTACACCGCAATCTCCGCCTTGATGCTCGGATGCGGATCGTAGCCTTCCAGCGTGAAGTCCTCGTACTGGAAGGCGTCGATTTCCTTCACGTCGGGATTCAGCTTCATCACGGGCAGAGCGCGGCACTCGCGGGTGAGCTGGAGCTTGGCCTGATCGAGGTGGTTCTTGTAGAGATGCAGGTCACCGAAGGTGTGGACGAATTCGCCGGGCTGGAGATCGCAGACTTGGGCCACCATCATCGTGAGGAGGGCATAGCTGGCGATGTTGAACGGCACGCCGAGGAAGAGGTCCGCGCTGCGCTGGTAGAGCTGGCAGCTCAGGCGGCCGCGATCGACAAAGAACTGAAACAGGCAGTGGCAGGGTGGCAGCGCCATCTTCTCGATGTGCGGCACGTTCCACGCGCTGACGATGTGGCGGCGGCTGTAGGGATTGGTTTTGATGCCGTGGATCAGCCGGGCGATCTGGTCGTGCGTCTCCGCCTCCGGTGCGCCCTGCCAGCGTCGCCACTGCGCGCCGTACACGGGGCCGAGGTCGCCGTTTTCGTCGGCCCATTCGTCCCAGATGGTCACCTTGTTGTCCTGCAGGTATTTGACGTTGGTGTCGCCTTTGAGAAACCACAGCAGCTCATGGATGATGGAGCGCAGGTGCAGCTTCTTGGTGGTGACGAGCGGGAAGGTGCTGCTGAGATCGTAGCGGCTCTGCTCGCCAAAGACGGAGTATGCGCCCGTGCCGGTGCGGTCCTCACGGTAGCTTCCGTGTTCGAGCACTTTGCGCAGCAGGCGGTGGTATTCTTCCATCGGCAAGCCATAGCGGGCTGCGCGGGGGATGCAAACGGGTTGCGCGGACGGCATTCGGGATGGGAGCGTCAAGGAATGACGAATGAGTAAATCCTAATGTCTAAAAAATGAGGAAGCTCGAATGATGAATTCAGCTGCCCGGAGGGCGTGCGTTTGCCGGGAGGGGTAGCGGATATGGGCCGCTGCTTCGATCTTCGTCATTCGCCATTATTTCGTCATTCGGATTTACTCATTCGTCATTTTTGACCGCCGTTCCCTTAACCGCGCCCCATGCACGCACCAGTTGCAGCCCCCATCACCCGGTCCGATACTCATTCCATGGCCGACCTGCCTGATGATCCCGCGCTACGCGCACGCATGCAGAGACTCCGCATCCGCGAGGAGGATCTGGAGGAGGACTTTATCCGTGGCAGCGGGGCAGGCGGGCAAAAGATCAACAAGACCAGCTCCACCGTGGTGCTGCGCCACGTGCCCAGCGGCCTGGAGGTGCGCTGCCAGCGCGAGCGCTCGCAGTCGCAGAACCGCCTGATCGCCCGCCAGGAACTGTGCGACCGCCTGGAAGCCGCCTTCAAGACCGCACAGATGGAGATCCAAAACGACCGCGAGAAAGTCCGCCGCCAGACCCGCGCCCGCCCCCGGGGGCTCAAACGCCGCTTTGTGGCCGGAAAGAGGCACCGCGCGGGGATCAAGGAAGGTCGTGGCAAGGTGAGCGGGGAGGAGTGAGGGAAAATGACGAATGAGAAAGTCCGAATGACGAAATAAACCCAAATCTCCAATAACGAATGGGGCTTTTGGACGCTGCGTCTTTCTTTATCAGCGAGCGGAGGCCATCCCCGGCATTTTTTAGTTTTCATTTTTCAGTTTTCAGTGCTTGCCCCCAAAGCCCCTGCGCACACGCAATGATCGAGGACGAGCAGGAGAACGAGAACGAGGACGAACTCACACTTCCCCCCTTGCCTCCCGCCCCAGCCGAGGCATGATCCGCGCTCCCATGAAAGCGCTCGTCCTTACCGCCCCCTCTGAGTTCAACTTCGACACCCAGTTCCCCGACCCCACGCCCGCCGCTGGCGAGGTGCTGGTGAAGGTGGCGGCCTGCGGCATCTGCGGCAGCGACATCCACGGCATGGACGGCCGCAGCGGCCGCCGCCAGATGCCCATCGTCATGGGCCATGAGGCTGCAGGCGAAATCATCGGCCTGGGCGAAGGCGTGCAGGGCTGGAGCCTCGGCGACCGCGTGACCTTTGACTCCACCGAGTACTGCGGCGAGTGCGACGAGTGCCAGTCCGGCTTTGTGAATCTCTGCCCCAACCGCAAGGTGCTCGGCGTCTCCCCCGGCGAGTATCGCCGCCACGGCTGCTTTGCGGAAAAGATCGCGCTGCCCACCCGCATCCTCTACCGCATCCCGGACGAGCTTTCCTATGAGAAGGCCGCCTTTGCCGAGCCCGTGTCCATCGCCCTGCATGCGGTGAATCTGGCCGATGGCATCGAAGTGGGAGAGGCCTTCACCCAGGCTGCGGAAGAAGAAGACTGCGGCTCCAAGGAGTGCGGCCATGACTGCCACTGCGAAGGCGAGGAAGCCAAAGGCGGCACCGCCGTGGTCGTCGGCGCGGGCCTCATCGGCCTGCTCGTGGTGCAGGCGCTCAAGGCGCGCGGCTGGGAAAAGGTGATCGCCGTGGATCTGGATGACGGCCGTCTGGAGCTGGCCCGCAAGCTGGGCGCAGACGAGGTCTTCAATGCCAAACAGGAAGGCCTAGCCATGCACATCCGCAAGATCTGCGACGGCGACGGTGCCGACGCTAGCTTTGAAGTCGTGGGCGCAGGCGCGCCGCTGGACCTCGCCATCCGCAGCGTGCGCAAGGGCGGGCAGGTCGTGCTGATTGGCAATCTGCAGCCCAACACCCCCTTCCCCCTCCAGGAGGTCGTGACCCGCCAGCTCACCATCAAGGGCTCCTGCTCCTGCGCCGGTGAGTACCCCGAGGCGATCCGCCGCATTCAGGACGGCAGCATTCAGGTGGAGCCCCTGCTCAGCGCCGTGGCCCCGCTGGAGGAAGGTGCCGGCTGGTTCAAGCGCCTTTACGACAACAAGGAAGGCCTGCTCAAGGTCGTGCTGCAGCCCGCGTGATTTTCCACCTAGTGCCATGATCCGCCTCTTCCTGCTCCTTTCCCTGCCTTTGTACATCCTCGACCAGCTCAGCAAGAGCTGGATCGTGCAGCACTTCAGGCTGTATGAAACGGAGCAGGAGGTCATCCCCGGTGTGTTCTGGCTGCACCATGCCGCCAATACCGGCGTGGCCTTTGGCATGTTTAACGGCACGCAGTATGCCAACTACGTCTTCACAGCCGTGTCGCTGGGGGCGCTGGCCTTCATCCGCTACATGCATGTGAAGGGCTACTTCCCCGGCGCTCTAAGTCGCACGGCCGTGGCGCTGCTGGTCTCCGGCGTCTTTGGAAACCTGACCGACCGCCTCTTCCGCAGCCACGACGGCGGCCACCTACTGGATGGCAAGCTTTTCGACGGCTACGTGGTGGACTTCCTGAAATTCGACTTCGGCTTCCCGCCCTTCCACCCCTGGCCCTCTTTCAACGTGGCCGACTCCTGCGTCGTCAGCGCCGCCATCCTGCTGGCCCTGGCTTCGTTCTTTGAGACACCGCCGACGGCGGAGAAGAAGGCGTAAGCAGCGCGCAATGCGTCAGAGCGTATTTGGAGTGCGACTGCGCAACGAGGAACGGCCGGTCCTTCGTAGCTCAGAGAGCGGAGGAGGAAGTGGAGCTGCCGCCTTCGAGCGTCTCGTGATGCGCCTGTGGCTATGAGCCCCGCGCATGACGTGAGTCGTGTGCCTCCCGCAGGTCTTCACATTCCACGCAAACCTACCGGCCCTCAAAAGCGGTAGCTGCGTTCGTGCCTCACTCCGCGACCGCACTCCATATTTAAAGCCCCGCCCTCACTCCGTGGGAACCGGGCCCCAGCGGTAGATGCCGTCGTGCCAGGAGAAGACGCCGGGAAGGGCGGCCTTGCGGCGGACCTCCACCCAGAGGAAGCCGCCTTTGCGCTTCAGGGTCACATTCACCTCCTTGGCATTTTCTGGCACATCAGGCTCGATGAAAACGGCCTGCGCCGTGGTTTCGTCTCCTTGCTTTTTCAGCGCCTCAGGCAGGATCTGCCCCTGGAGGTCGCTGCCTTGGTTTTCATTCACGCGGGTACAGTTCAGGTTCACGCGAAGTTTGCCTTCCTTCGTGGCACGGATGCTCACATGACCGCCAAAGCCGTCGTCATACTCGCCATCCCATGAGGTGCTCTTGAGCGGCGGCAACTGCTGCAGGAAGCCAAACCCCAGCGCCGTGGCCTGCGCGATCTTGAGCCAGTACTCCGCATCCTTTTCCGGAGAGGCGGCGTCCTTGGCCGCAGCCGGTGCCAGCGCAGGCTGCCCGGGCTTGGGCTTGGGTGCCTCCGGTGGCTGGTAGGCGATCTTCATCCACCGGCTCAGCAGTCCGGGCCAGCGCGCCTTCCAGTCGGCAGGCACCGCCTTGTCCACCGCAGGCCAGCTGCGAGCGGCCTCTTTCAGCGTTTCGGTCAGGCGCACCTCAGCCGCCTGCGCCTCCTTGCGCGCCAGCTGCAGGCGCTTCTCATCGCTGATGCGGCGGTAAAGGCCCAGCAATCCTGCATCCTGCGGCATCTTCTGCCCGGGCCTGTAAAGGATCTCCATCTTCGACTCACCGCCCTTGGCGATGAAATACGTGCCCCGCTCCTGCCCCTCATCCACCGAGGCGGCAAAGGTCACCACATTGTCCTTGCGGGTCCCCTGCCCCAGCCAGGTGCCCGTGCTTCCTGGCTCCGAGGCCCAGCGCACCTGCACCTCCACACCCGTGGCCGAGTTGTTTCTCAGCGTCAGGTAGCGCATGCCCTCCTCATCATAATAGCGCGCCACCTGCGGCACCTCCGCAGCACGTGCGTGCTCAGGAGTGCCCGCCGAGGCCGCAGCCAGCACCAATTCCAAGACCATGAGTGAGCGATGTCGCAGGTTCATTCGGCCCGCATTCTCAAAGAAGAACTCTCATGCGCAAGAATTAGAAGAAAGTCATTTTTTCCACCCTCTCTAGAATGATCGGAATTTCGGAAAATATCGATTACATGCCGGTTTTTTAGACGTTTTTCGCCATTTTTATCATTTAGAAGCCCGAAATATCAGCCCTGAAGGCGAAATTATCAATATTGATAACCGTTGATAATGAATGGTTTATGAAGCTTTTTCTCAATGAGAATTATCAATTTTACAATTTTATGATCAAAATTTGATATGGCTGTTGCAACGATTCTAATTTCTGTTATAAATACCAGAAGAAACGAGAATCACTCACGCAGCCATGAAAACGATCATCCGCCTCGCACTTGCCGTCAGCCTCCTTGCTGTTGCCACCGCCGCGAAAGCTCAGAATGGTTATTATGCCGCCGGCTACTATGCCGCCCCCCAAGCACAGGCTGCTTACGAACAGCAGGCCGCCAATGCGCAGGCCTGGGCTGCCTACAACGCTCAGCAGCAGGCCTACGCTGAAGGTTGGGCCCGCTACTACGCCGACCAGGCCGCAGCCAAGGCCAACGCCGAGCGCGCCGCTGCAGCTCAGCAGGCTGCCAACAGCGTCGGCAATTCTCAGATCCGCTTTGACGGCCGCTTTGCCACCGTGGGCCAAACCGCCCCCCAGGCCCTTCAGTATGCCGTTTATGCCGCCAACACCCTCCAGAACAAGCCCTACGTCCTGGGCGGCGGCCATCGCAACATTGAGGACAGCGCTTATGACTGCAGCAGCAGCACTTCTTATGTGCTGATCAAGGCAGGATTGCTGAACCGCTGCCTGTCCAGCAAGGAGTTCGCCAGCTATGGCCAGCCTGGCGAAGGCCGCTTCATCACCATCTGGGTGAAGCCTGGTGAGCACGTTTTCATGACCATCTGCGGTCTTCGCATGGACACTTCCGGCCAGTATACCGGCGAAGGTCCCCGCTGGCGCACCAAGGGCCGCAACTATGCTGGCTTCTTCCCCCGCCATCCTTTTGGCATGTAATTCTCATTTTTGTGACTCGATTCTCACACCCATAAACAAAGCTTCATTCAAAACTGAATCTCACCGCCTAAATCACCCCGAAATTCTCAAACTTACGAATCATATGAATACCAACAACACCTCCACCACCGCCGCCGCCACCCAGGAAATCGCTCTCGGCTGGACCAAAATGCCCACCTACGGCGAAGTGATGCCCCACATGATCGGCACCGCCCACACCGACGTG
This sequence comes from Prosthecobacter vanneervenii, assembly GCF_014203095.1. Taxonomy (NCBI): domain Bacteria; kingdom Pseudomonadati; phylum Verrucomicrobiota; class Verrucomicrobiia; order Verrucomicrobiales; family Verrucomicrobiaceae; genus Prosthecobacter; species Prosthecobacter vanneervenii. The sequence continues at coordinate 74,085 of NZ_JACHIG010000005.1, forward strand.
AAGAGCAGCATGAACGTGGGCACCAAGAGCGTGCTGCAGAGCTTCTGGAGCACCCTGAGCAACCTGAAGTAATCCGCCCCTCTACACAGGGCTGCCGCACACAGCGTCGTGCGCTCCGCCCTCTTCGCCTTGCGCTCTGCATGGCCGCTGGTATGGCTGATTCTCCCCACCACGTGCATGCAGGTTCTCCGCTCCATTGATTCTCTTTCTTCACTTCCGGGCCCGCTCGCCCTCGCCGTAGGAGTTTTTGACGGCATCCACCTCGGGCACCAGGAGGTCATCCGCGCGGCCCAGGAGCACGCCACGCAGCACCACGGCACCGCCGTCGTGGTCACCTTTGATCCCCACCCCGCGCAGGTGCTGCGCCCCGGCGCCGCCCCCCGCCTGCTCTGCGGCCCGCGCCACCAGCAGCTCATCCTGGAGCAAAACGGCATCTCATGCCTGCTGGCCTGCCCCTTCACGGCTGAGACAGCCAAAACCCCGGCGCGCGATTTCATCCAGCAGCTGGTGCGCGCCGCACGCCCGCTGGGCTGCATCTCCGTGGGCTACACCTGGAGCTTTGGCCGGGGGCGGGAGGGAAATATTCACCTCCTCATGGAGCTGGGGCAGGAACACGACTTTGCCGTGTATGGCGTGCCGCCATTGAAAATCGACGGTCAGGTGGTCAGCAGCACACTGATCCGCGAGGCGGTCTCAAACGGCGACTTTGCCCGCGCCGCCACAATGCTGGGCCGGGGCTACTCCGTCTTTGGCCCCGTGGGCGAAGGACAGAAGCTCGGCCGCCAGCTCGGCTTTCCAACGGCCAATGTGGCGGTGGAAAATGAACTGCTTCCTCCTCTGGGCGTGTACGCCGTGGAGGCTCGCATTGGCTCCGAATGGCTGCCCGCCGTGGCCAATCTCGGCCGCCGCCCCACGGTGGCAGCAGATGCCGATCCCTCGCTGGAAGTACACCTCCTGAACTGGAGCGGCGACATCTATGGGAAGGACATGGAAGTCCGCTTCACCCGCCACCTGCGAAGCGAGATGAAATTTGCCAGCTTGGAAGAGCTGAAGGCGCAGATCGCACGGGATATTGAGGCGGCAAAGTAGTCCAGTTGCGCGCCGCAACTGGACTCTTCTCGCCGGTTTTGGCGTAACCGGTCTACTTTGCCTTCGGCTTCGGGGGCTCCTGCTTCGGATACCCTTCCAGCTTCACCGTACTGACAGCCGTCTCCGTGGGGAAATCTGCCGGCACGGCTGCCGTGCGTTCCACCTTGCCTGTGGCCACCCACTCGGTGCCGCGCTGCACGATCGTGTAAAAGCCACGATCCAGCATGGAGTAGTCCGCATGGCCGAGCGTGGTATGAAAGACACGGCCTTTATGATAAGCCAGCACCATGTTGTTGGGCTCATTGACGGAGGTGAGATCAGACACCGCCGTGCTCAGTACATCCACATTTTCAGCAGGACCGCGCAGCTTGCTGTAAAGCTCGTCCTTGGCGTGCAGCCAGCGCTTGGGCAGACCACGCATGATGGGGTGCTCCGCATTCTGCACCTCCACGATGAACTCATGCTGCGGACCGTGCGCGCCGCCATTCCCTGCGGAGGTGTCGCGGAAGAGCTTGCCGTCTTTCACATAAAGCCAGGGGCCGGACTTTTCATTACGTCCGCCCCAGCCACCCACGCCGATCATGTCATTGTACTCCTTCCACTCGGGGAAGGAATTGTTCGCTGCATGGATGGAAACAAAACCGCCGCCATCGGCCACATACTTGGTGAAGGCATCTCGCACATTCTGCGGCCAGGGCTCGCCGTTGTAGTTGCTTACCACGGCCTGGTAGTCGGTGAAGACCGGCTTGAACGCATGCCAGGCCTCAGGCGGAGAGCCTTTGGGCGGAGTGGTGCTCACCTCCACGGCAAAGGCTCCGCTGCTCTCCAGCGCATTCCGCAGCACGGGCGTGGTGATCTCCCATTTGTGATTGTTCTGTCCGTCAATGATGAGAACCTTCAGCTTGTCTGCGGCGTGCAGGCTGAGGGCGGAGATGCAAAGCAGGGTGGCAAGGAATATGCGCATAAAGCCCCGTGCTATCAGGATGCCAGGCTCTTGGCAAGAACGAAGACGCGATGCTGTTCCGTAATTAACCTTGACCCCGAGCGCCCCCTCCTCCCACACTGAAACCCTTCCGTTTTTCGATGTCCCTGCTGGTCGCTTTTTCCATCTACCTCGCTCTGCTGCTGCTTCTTGCCACCATCTCCGCCACGGAGACAGCCATCCATAGTGCGCGGGACATCGAGGCGCAGCTGCTGGCTGCCGGTGAAGGTGCGGTGGCGCAAAAGCTGCGCGCCATCACGGCCAATCCCTTTGCGCAGCTGCATCGCACATTGCTGCTCTCAGCGGGGCTGAACCTCGCCCTGGCCGCGCTGGGCCTTTGGATCGTGACGGGTCCGCTGCGTGCTCTGGGATGGAATGCGTGGCTGACATCATCCGTGTTATTTTTGGCAACGGTTCTGCTAGGAGATATGGCTCCTAAATTTTTTGCCGCCCGCAATCCCTCCGTGGTTCTGCTCGGCAGCCTGCGTCTGCTGCACCCGCTGCGCAATGTGCTGGATCCTCTGGCCGCTCTGGTGGACCGCACCACCGATGTGCTGCTGCAGAAATTTGTGACGCGCCATGTGAAGATGCGCATGCCCGTGACGCGGGATGAATTTGAGACCCTGGTGGAAATGCGCCAGGAGCAGGGCCTGCTGGACAGCGACGAGAGCTCCATGATCCACGAGGCGCTGGACATCGAGGCGCTGACCGTGCGCGACTGCATGGTGCCGCGCGTGGATCTGGCGCTGATCAGCAGCGAGGACGCTGCGGATAAAATCACCGCCACGCTGGAAAAGGCGGCCAGCAGGTTTGTCATCGTCTATGGCGAGACCCCCGACTCTGTGGAAGGCGTGATCGACACCAGCGAATGGAAGCTGGCCAACCGCCCGGACTGGCGCACACTCATGCGCACACCTGCCTTTGTGCCGGAGACCATGCCCGTGCTGGAGGCGCTGGAGCATCATCTGCAGGGCGATGTGCAACCGGTGCTCATCGCGGATGAATACGGCGGGCTGGAGGGCATGATCACCCGCCGCGAGATCGCCGACTGGCTGCTGTATGAGGCCGCGCCCTGGCATGGGGAGGCCTCTGAGATCCGCGACCTGGGCCACGGCCGCTTTCTGCTGGATGGCGGCACGCGGCTGGACCACATCCACGAAGAGCTGGGCGTGGAACTGCACGAAGACGGCATCGACACCATCGGTGGGCTGGTCTTCAATCAGCTCGGCCATGTGCCCAAGCCCGGAGAGCGCATCGGCCTGGAGGAGGCGGACATCAAGGTGCGCCGCATCGTGCGGGCCCGCATCCAGGAGGTGGAGCTGCGCCTGAAACCCAAACCCGCCCCCAGCCCGGAAGCTGAATAATACCACCCGCTGCCAGCCGATACCACGACCTGCTGCATGACGCCTTTTCTTCTCATCCTCTGCCTCGCGCTTTCCTTCACGCTCTCCGGACTGGAAAGCGCAGTCATGGCCGTGAGCCGTGTGCGCGTGCGGCACGCCGCCAGCGCCGGAGACCGCCGCGCACGCGGGCTGCTGCCGCTGCTGGAGGACCGCGATGCGCTGATCGGCTGCATCACGGTGGCAAATCACCTGACCAACCTCGTCGCGTTCCTGCTCATCGCCCTGCCCGTCATTCATCATGCCACCCTGTGGGGCTATGTGCTGGCTTTTGTCTTTGTGCTGCCGGTGTTTCTCATCGGGCTGGAGGTGATGCCCAAGAAGCTCTTCCGCAGCTATCCTTTCCGCTCCCTGCGCAGTGTCTCGCCGCTGGTGCATCTGGTGGGGCTGGCGCGCCCGCTCTTCCGTGCGGTAGCCGGAAAGCCCTCCAGCAAAGCTGATGACGAAAGCAATGAAGCGCGCCAGACACGCGGCCGGGAGGACCTCAAAGCGCTGGCCCAGGAGCTGGCCTCCAAGCAGCAGCTCTCCCCCAACGCCACGCACCTCATCGAGCGTGTGCTGGACTACAAAAAACTGCGCACGGCAGATGTGATGCAGCCGCTGGCACGCAGTGTGGCGCTGGCGGCGGAGATCCCGCTGAGCACGGCGCTGATCGCCGCACGCGAGCAGAACTGCGCCCTGCTGCCCGTGCTGGGAGACAACGGCAGCTTCATTGGCATGCTGGACACCACCGACCTGCCAGCCACGCTCCCGCCCGACCGCCTCGTGCGCCAGCACATGCGCACTCTGGACACCGTGCCCGCCAGCCTGTCTGCCCTGCACGCCCTGCAGCGCCTGCGCAAATCCGGCCGCCGCCTTGCCATCGTGCTCGATGAGCGCCAGCTTCCTCTCGGCCTGATCACTGAAGAGCGGCTGCTGGAGCCGCTGATGCACTGAGCAGGAGTTTACGGTAGTTGACGATTGTTTACGGTTGTTGACAGTGGATTGAGACAACCGTCAACCACTGTAAACAACGGTCAACAACCGTAAACTTTCCCCTCCCAATGCCATCCATCGTCTTCGCCACCTCCAACGCCCACAAGACTGAAGAAGTCGCCGCCATCCTCGGAGATGCCTGGCAGGTGGCGGATCTCCGTGCTCACCCCGGCGTAACGCTGGATGAGGAGACTGGTGACACCTTTGAAGCCAATGCCATCATCAAGGCCGTGAGCGGCAGCCGTGGTGCGCCGGGCCTGCTGGTGCTGGCGGACGACTCCGGCCTGGAGGTGGACATTTTGGGCGGCGCGCCCGGTGTGCGCAGCGCACGCTATGCGGGAGAAACCGCCACCTCCGCCGACAACCGCGCCAAGCTGAAAACCGAGCTCTCCAAGCTGCCGCAGGACGTCCCCTTCACCGGCCGCTTTCACTGCTGCATGGTGCTGGCACGAGATGGCAAGGTGTTGCACATCACGCACGGCAGTGTCGAGGGCCGCCTGCTCACGCAAGAGGTGGGAGAGGGCGGCTTTGGCTACGATGCCCTTTTCATCCCCGACGGCTATGCTGACACCTTTGGTGTTCTTTCCGCCGAGACCAAGAACCAGCTCAGCCACCGCGCGCGTGCGCTGGCGGCCATGAAGGAGCAGCTCGCCACCCTCGCCTGAGCCCATGAAACGCGCACTGGCATTCATTCTGACTCTGGTGCTGGCCTCCTGCGCCACGACGCCACCGCCACGCCCGCTGACACCCACGACGGAATCGGAGTCGGGCCTTTCAGTACCAGGCACGGAAGAAGCTCAGCCAGCCCAGCCTGCGGCTCCGCCCTCCAAGGCCGCCGAATGGACTGCCATTTCCGACTTCAAAGGCCAGCCGCTGTTTGGCAATGCCTCGCTGATCGAATACAAGATCGGTCACAAAGGGCACACCTATCAGATCCGGGTCGTGGTCTTCGACAGCCGGCAGTTTGAGCTCAAGGTGATCGACCAGCCGAACGACTGGGCGGGCGGCAGTCATATCAAAGACAGCCTGCAGGCCGCCGGAGCCATCGCCGGGGTGAATGGCGGATTCTTCTCCCGCGACTTCAAGCCCATGGGCCTCATGATCGCAGACGGACGCAAGACAGGTGAATGGCAGACGGGATCGCTCCTCACCGGCGCGGTCGCCGTCACCACCCATCCGCAGATCCAGTGGAATCACGAAGTCAGCCCCTCCGAAGCCAGCCAGTTCCTGCAGGCGGGCCCGCGCCTCGTCGATGACGGCCAGGTCGTTCCAGGCCTGGACTACCGCAAGCAGAGTGCGCGCACGTTCATCGCCAACGATGGCAGCACGCAGTGGCTCATCGGCACGGCGGAAGAGATCACCCTCAGTGACCTGGGCGATCTGCTCTCCACGCCCGGCCTGATGCCCGCCTTCACCGTGCACCGCGCCCTCAATCTCGACGGCGGCCACTCCTCCGCGATCTACTACCGCACCGTGGACGGCCACGAACGCTCCTACCCCGGCTGGAGCACCGTGCGGAATTATCTGGGAATCGTGCCGAGGTGAGGCAGGCGGTGGCAGACGGTCAGTTCTTTTCCATCGGCTTGAGGATAGCTCCCATCCAAGAAGTAAACTGGGTCATGAAATCCGGCGGCCGCGTGTGCTTGGAGACACCTTCGTAGAGCTTCAGGGTGACGTGGGCACCGAGCACCCGCTCTAGATGCTGTGCATAAGCCTTTGTGAGGCCGACATTGCCCGGATGCTCTTCGGCACCGCAAAAGCAAAAATAAACCTGCGTGGCATGCAGTGGCAGCCTTCGCTCAGCAGCCTTTGGTGCACCCATGCCTCCAGGTGACATCAAAATGGCACCCCGATAGGACTCGGGATAGAGAGTGGCAAGATCAGCCGCCACCATGGCCCCCTGAGAAAAGCCAAACAATCCGACCCGCTTCAAATCCAGCTTCAAATCCGATGTCAGAGTTTTTAGCCTGTCCTGAATGTAAGCATGGTCAGCCACCGGCTCCTCGGACCACTGCTGAGTGTCATCTCCAAGGTCTGTCGTAGCGGGAAAACCGAGGATCACAGCGCCCAGCGCATCGGCCAGTTTCTGCATGGATTCCGCAGTCTCTCCTGGCATTGGACCCAAAGGCGAATACCCGCGATAACCATGAAGCCAAACTGCCACAGGCAGGTCGCCGGAGACATCCTTGGGAATAAAGATGAAGTGCTTAGGCTTGCCTGCCTGAGAGACTGCAACCAGCAGAAAGAGCAGGGCTGTAGTGAGGAGATGTTTCATGAAAAAGTCTGATAACTTTAGCTGGCAGCCTAATGAGGGCAACCCAAGGCACTGTCACATGATCCGCCCATACGCAAAACCGCCTCCGACGGCTTGCACCGAAGGAGGCGGGTGATGGTTGATGCTATGCTGGCGGGGCGGATCAGGCCGCGTCTTCGTCGGCTCCGGCGGGCAGCACAGGGCGCTCCGTTTCGTGCAGCTCGAAGTTGCGGTTGTTGATGAAGCCGGTGCCGGCAGGGATGAGGTGACCCATGATGACGTTTTCCTTGAAGCCGCGCAGGAGGTCGGACTTGGCAAGGGTGGCGGCCTCGGTGAGCACACGGGTGGTGTCCTGGAAGGAAGCGGCGGAGATGAAGGACTCCGTCTCGATGGACGCCTTGGTGATGCCGAGGAGCACAGGCTCTGCTTCCGCAGGCTTGCCACCCTCTTCGGCCACACGGGCGTTTTCCTTGTCGAACTCCGTGCGGTCGATCTGGTCGCCCCAGAGGAACTCGGTGTCGCCGGTGTCGGTGATCTTAACCTTGCGCAGCATCTGGCGGATGATGATCTCCACGTGCTTGTCATTGATTTCCACACCCTGGGCGCGGTACACTTCCTGCACTTCGTTGACGAGGTGCTCGCGCAGCGCCTGCGGGCCAAGAATTTCGAGGAGGTCATGCGGAACGACAGGACCATCGGTGATCTGGTCGCCCTTGCTGACGTGGTCGCCATTGAACAGCAAGATGTGCTTGCTGCGGGGGATGAGGTGCTCCTCCTGCTGGCCGGTCTTGTTGTCGGTCACGATCACGCGGCGCTTGCCACGGACGAGGCCGCCGATTTCCACGGTGCCGTCGATACGGGCGATTTCGCACGCGTCCTTGGGCTTGCGGGCTTCGAAGAGCTCGGCCACACGGGGAAGACCACCGGTGATGTCCTTGGTCTTGGAGGCCTTGCGCGGCGTCTTGGCGATCGTGGTACCGGCTTCCACCTTCTCGTTGTTCTTCACGCTAAGGTGAGCACCGGCAGGAATGGTGTAGCTGGCGAGGACTTCGTGCGTCTTCGGATCCACCACCACGACCTGCGGATGGAGGTCTTCCTTGTGCTCGATGACAACGGTTTCTTCGTTGCCTGTGCTCTGGTTGACTTCCTTGGTGATCGTGATGCCGGAGATCATGTCGCGGAATTCCAGCTTACCGGCCTTCTCGGTGATGATCGGCACGTTATAGGGATCCCAGGTGACAACCTGCTGGCCCTTCTTGACCTTGCCACCGTCTTCGACGGCGATAACGGCACCCGTGACCAGCTTGTGGCTTTCGAGCTCGCGGCCTTCGTCGTCATGGATGGACAGGACGCCGTTCTTGGTGAGGGCGATCCAGGTGCCTTCGATGGTCTGCACCGAACGCATGTCGGTGTATTTGACGGTACCGGCGTTTTTGACGTTGATGAAGGGCTGCTTGAAGGAGCTGGTGGCAGCACCACCGACGTGGAACGTACGCATGGTGAGCTGCGTTCCGGGTTCGCCGATGGACTGGGCGGCCACGATGCCGACCGCTTCGCCGATCTTGGCCATGCGGTGCGTGCCGAGGTGGAGGCCGTAGCACTTGGAGCAGCAGCCGCGCTTGCTTTCGCAGGTGAGCACGGAGCGGATCTTGAGCTTCTCGACACCGATCTTTGCCAGGTGGGCGGCCTCCTTCTCGGAGACGAGCTGACCAGCCTTGACGATGGTGCTCTTGTCCACGGGATCATGGATGGTCTCGCAGGAGACGCGGCCATAGACGCGGGTCTTGAGATCGACGATTTCTTCGTCGCCCTGGTAGATGGAGGAAAGCGTGATGCCGTTGGCAGTGCCGCAGTCTTCCTCAGTGACGATGACGTCCTGGGACACGTCGACCAGCTTACGGGTCATGTAACCGGAGTCAGCGGTCTTCAGAGCGGTGTCTGCCAGACCCTTACGAGCACCGTGCGTGGAGATGAAGTACTCGAGCACGCTCAGACCTTCGCGGAAGTTCGAGGTGATCGGGCGCTCGATGATCTCACCGGAGGGCTTGGCCATAAGGCCGCGCATGCCGGCGAGCTGCTTGATCTGCGTACGGTTGCCTCGGGCACCGGAGTTCACCATCACGTAGAGCGGGTTGTGGTGCTTCTTGCCTTCGTTGTGCTCCAGCGTGCGGAAGAGTTCGTCAGCGACGATTTCACCCACCTGCGTCCAGATGTCGATGATCTTCTGATAGCGCTCACCATTGGTGATGATACCACGGCGATACTGCTTCTCGATTTCCTCGATCTGCTTGTAGGCGTTTTCCAGTCCGCCGGCCTTGGCCTGCGGGATGACCATGTCCGTGATACCGATGGAGCAACCGGAGCGCGTGGCTTCGCGGAAGCCGAGCTGCTTCAGGCGGTCCAGAGCAGAGACGGTTTCCTTCTGGCCAAAGGTCTGGAAGCAGCGCCAGATGATGTCGGAGATCTGCTTCTTGCCCACGGTGGTGTTGATGAAACCAAGGCCTTCGGGCCAGATTTCATTGAAGATGACACGACCAGCGGTGGTCTCGATGACTGCCTTGCTCGGGTCGCCGTAGGGGCGCTTGGGCAGGCCGTGGTCAGGATTGCGGAAGCGCACCTTGTCGTTCACGCTCAGGCCGCCTTCGGCGATGGCGAATTCGACTTCGGAAGCGCTGTTGAAGACCGGCACGCGGCCTTCCACTTCGCCCTTCTTGCCCTTGGCGTCGTGCTGGGGGAAGTCGCGCAGGTAGGTGAGGAAGTAGCAGCCCAGAGGAATGTCCTGGGAGGGGTTGATCACCGGCTTGCCGCTGGCTGGGCTGAAGAGGTTGTTCGGCGCCAGCATGAGCAGGCGGGCCTCCATCTGGGCCTCGATGGAAAGCGGAACGTGCACGGCCATCTGGTCACCGTCGAAGTCGGCGTTGTAGGCCGTACAAACGAGGGGATGCACGCGGATGGCCTCACCTTCGATGAGCTTCGGCTCGAATGCCTGGATGGACAGACGATGCAGCGTCGGAGCGCGGTTGAGGAGGACGGGGTGGCCTTTGGTCACTTCGTCCAGAATGTCCCACACCTCGGGCGTGCGGCGCTCGATCATCTTCTTGGCGCTGCGCACGGTGTGCACCAGGCCCATCTCCTTGAGACGGCGGATGATGAAGGGTTCGAAAAGCACGAGGGCCATCTTCTTCGGCAGACCGCACTGACCCAGGTTCAGGTCAGGACCGATCACGATGACGGAACGACCGGAGTAGTCCACGCGCTTGCCGAGCAGGTTCTGACGGAAGCGGCCGGACTTGCCCTTGAGCATGTCGGACATGGACTTGAGAGGACGATTGCCAGCGCCAGTCACCGGGCGGCCATGGCGGCCGTTGTCGAACAGGGCGTCCACGGCTTCCTGCAGCATGCGCTTTTCGTTGCGGATGATGACATCCGGCGTGCGGAGCTGAAGGAGGTTCTTGAGACGGTTGTTGCGGTTGATGACACGACGGTAGAGGTCGTTCAGGTCGGAGGTGGCAAAGCGGCCGCCTTCGAGAGGCACCAGCGGACGGAGGTCCGGCGGAATGACGGGCAGCACTTCCAAGATCATCCACTCAGGACGGCTGTGGCTTTCAGCAAAGCCCTGGCAGAGCTTGAGGCGCTTGGCCAGCTTCTTGCGGATCTGCTTGGAGCGGGTCTTCGTCATGGCCTCTTCCAGCTCCTTGGTCACTTCAGCCAGGTTGATCTGGGAGAAGATGTCGCGGATGGCCTGGGCACCCATGCCCACGCGGAAGGCGTCTGCACCGTACTGTTCCTCGGCTTCGCGAAGGTCCACTTCGGTGAGAAGCTGACCGCGCTGCAGCGGGGTGTTGCCGGGATCGACGACCATGTAGTCCTCATAGTAGATGACGCGCTCGAGGGAACGGGCGGTCATGTCCAGCATCAGGCCGATGCGGGAGGGCATGCACTTGTAGAACCAGATGTGGGTCACAGGCACGGCCAGCTCGATGTGGCCCATGCGCTCGCGGCGCACGCGGGACAGCGTCACTTCGACGCCGCAGCGGTCGCAGACCACGCCCTTGTGCTTGATGCGCTTGTATTTGCCGCAGGCGCACTCCCAGTCACGGGTGGGCCCGAAGATACGCTCGCAGAACAAGCCGCCTTTTTCAGGCTTGAAGGTGCGGTAGTTGATGGTTTCTGGATTCTTGACTTCGCCGGAGGACCAGGAGCGGGTGCGGTCCGCCGAGGCGATGCAGATCGACACATAGTCGAACTCCTCGCCGTGCTGGGGTTCCCCGAAGATTTCTTTCAAGCTCGCGTCAGCATTCATGATGTGTGGAGATGGGTGGCAGTATTGTGCGCTGGGTTTCTAGGGGAAGGCAGGTTAGGCACCCACCGTGGAGACAAAGCCATCGAGAGCTTCAGCGTCGGCATTGGCGTTGGAGCGCTTGTGCACCTTCACGTCCAGACCGAGGGACTGCATTTCCTTGATGAGCACGTTGAAGGATTCCGGCGTGCCGGCTTCCAGGGCGTGGTCGCCCTTGACGATCTGCTCATAGATGCGTGTGCGGCCCTGCACGTCGTCAGACTTGACGGTGAGGAGCTCCTGCAGCGTGTAAGCAGCACCGTAGGCTTCGAGCGCCCACACTTCCATTTCACCGAAGCGCTGGCCACCATACTGGGCTTTACCACCCAGAGGCTGCTGCGTGACGAGGGAGTAAGGTCCGACGGCACGTGCGTGGATCTTGTCGGCGACAAGGTGGTTCAGCTTCAGCATGTAGATGTAGCCAACCACGACGTCGAGATTGAAGGCATCGCCAGTGCGGCCGTCAAACAGCCTGGATTTGCCGTTGAGGCCCATCCATTCGTAGCCTGGGACCTTCTTGGCCTCCTTGATGTACTCCATGATCTTCGTCTCGGGGATGCCGTCGAAGACCGGGGTGGCGATCTTCATGCCCAGGGCCTTGGCGGCGAGGCCAAGGTGGGTCTCAAGCACCTGACCGACGTTCATTCGGGAAGGCACGCCCAGAGGATTGAGCACGATGTCCACCGGAGTTCCGTTTTCGAGGAACGGCATGTCTTCTTCAGGGACGATGTTGGCCACGATACCCTTGTTGCCGTGGCGTCCGGCCATCTTGTCACCCACGGAGAGCTTGCGCTTGGAGGCGAGGAAGACGCGCACCTGCTTGACCACGCCGCTGTCGGCGGTGTCTTCGCTGGACTCGATCTTGTCGAGGTTGCGCTCACGTTCCATGTCGGCATCGGAGAACTTCTGTTCGAAGGTCTGGATGATGTCGAAGATCTTGTTGCGGATCGGGCTCGGGTCGATTTCGATCGTGTCGTAGCTTTCGGCCACGTGACGAAGCATCGTCTTGGTGATCTTCTTGTTCGCGCCGACGAGGGGCTCGCCGGTCTGGCCGTTCACGATGTCCAGCGGGATCTTCTCATTGAGAAGGATGTCGGACAGGCGCTCGGTCAGCTGCTCAGTGAGGTCTTCCTTCTTGGAGCGGTAGTCCTCTTCGATCTGCTTGATCTGCTTCTTGTACTCGGCGGGGGAGAGCTTCTCCTTCTCGGAGTCGCCGTTCGCACCACGCTGGGCGATGCGGACATCCATGATGATGCCGGTGCAGCCGGAGGGCACGCGGAGGGAGGTGTCCTTCACGTCAGCGGCCTTCTCACCGAAGATGGCGCGCAGGAGGCGCTCTTCAGGAGCCAGCTCGGTCTCGGACTTCGGAGTGATCTTGCCGACGAGGATGTCGCCAGGCTTCACTTCTGCGCCGATTCGCACCACGCCCTGGGCGTCGAGGTTCTTGAGGGCCTCGTCACCCACGTTCGGGATGTCGCGTGTGATTTCTTCAGGCCCGAGCTTGGTGTCGCGGGCGATGACTTCAAAGTCCTCGATGTGGATGGAGGTGTAGATGTCCTCCTTGACCACGCGGCGGCTGATGGTGATGGCGTCTTCGAAGTTGTAGCCGTTCCAGGGCATGAAGGCCACGAGCATGTTCTTTCCGATGGCGAGCTCTCCCTGATCCGTGCAAGGACCGTCGGCGATGACGTCGCCCTTCTTGATCTTCTGACCACGCTTCACCAGAGGCTTCTGGTTGATGCAGGTGCCGGCATTGCTGCGGCCAAACTTGCGGAGAGGATACACGTAGGTGCCCTTCTCTTCATCCGTCTGCACAGACTTGAGCTGGTTTTCCAGGAACTTCTCGTCCTTGACAGGCAGGTTGCCGTCCTTGGTCACGACGATGACGTCGGCGGTGGCGGCGGCCACGGTGCCGTTGGCGTCAGCGACGATCACAGAGCGGGAGTCACGAGCGGCCTTGCCTTCCATGCCGGTGCCCACGAGCGGGGAGTCGGCTTCGAGAAGCGGCACGCCCTGGCGCTGCATGTTGGAGCCCATCAGAGCGCGGTTGGCGTCATCGTGCTCGAGGAAGGGAATCAGAGCGGCGGCCACGGAGACCAGCTGCTTCGGAGACACGTCCATGAGGGTGACCACGGAGGGCTCCACTTCGATGAATTCACCACGGTAACGGACGGTCACCTTGGCGCCTTTGAAGCGGCCTTTCTCGTCGATCGGATTGTTCGACTGAGCGATGTAGTGCTTCTCTTCCTGGTCGGCGGTGAGGTAGTCGATCTTGTCGGCCACCACGCTGTCCTTCACCGGACGGTATGGCGTCTCGATGAAGCCGAACTCATTGATGCGGGCATAGCTGCCCAGGGAGTTGATCAGACCGATGTTCGGACCTTCAGGAGTCTCAATCGGGCAGATACGGCCATAGTGGGACGGATGAACGTCACGCACTTCGAAGCCGGCGCGGTCACGGTTCAGACCACCAGGCCCGAGAGCGGACAGACGGCGCTTGTGGGTCAGTTCGGCCAGAGGATTGATCTGGTCCATGAACTGGGAAAGCTGGCTGCGGCCGAAGAAGTCGCGCACCACGGCGGAAAGCGCCTTCGGATTGACGAGCTTGGCGGGAGTCATGGTGTCCATGTTCACGTCGAACAGGGTCATGCGCTCCTTCACCAGACGCTCGGTGCGGGACAGGCCCACGCGGCACTGGTTGGCAAGGAGTTCGCCCACGGCGCGCACGCGGCGGCTGCCGAGATGGTCGATATCGTCCAGGATGCCCTGACCTTCACGCAGGTGGAAGAGGTAGCGCAGCGCGGAGATGACATCGTCAGCGGTGAGGATGCGGGTCTCCGTGTCGATCTTGAGGGAGAGCTTCTGGTTGATCTTGTAGCGGCCCACGCGGGTGAGGTCGTAACGCTTCGGATCAAAGAACAGGCGCTTGACGAGCGCGCGGGCGTTCGGAGTGGTGGGCGGATCTCCCGGACGAAGACGGCGGTAGATTTCCTTGAGGGCTTCGTCTTCGTCCTTGGCGGTGTCCTTGCGCAGGGAGGTGATGAGGAGGTCGTCCGGAGAGGCGGTGACCACTTTGATGGACTTGTGGCCGAGCTGGATCAGCTGGCGGATGACGCCGGAGGTCAGGGGCTCGTAGGCACGGGCCACGATGAGCTCGCCGTCGAGGATGTCCTTGAAGAGGATCTTGGAGGAGATTTCTTCTTCCGTGAGGCTGTCCTTGAGCTTGAGGTCCTGGATGTCGTAGAAGAGCTTGAGGATGTCCTCGTCTCCGGGGAAGCCGATGACGCGCAGAAGCGTGGTGGCGAGGAATTTGCGACGACGACGGCGGCGGTCGAGATAGACATAGAGCAGGTCGTTGGTGTCGAACTGCACTTCCAGCCAGGTGCCGCGGTCAGGGATGATGCGGAAGCCGTGCAGCCAGCGGCCATTGAGGTGCTGGGAGGTTTCAAAGCAGATACCAGGGGAACGATGAAGCTGGGAGACGACGACGCGCTCGGCACCGTTGATCACGAACGTGCCGCGCACGGTCATGAGGGGGATTTCGCCCATGTACACGCGCTCCTGCTTGGCACCCTGCTCGTCCTTGAGCTCAAAGGTGACGTAGAGGGGGGCGCTGTAGGTTTCAGCCTCGTGAATGGCTTCGAGGGAGGAGAGCTTGGGCTCGCCGATCTCGTACATCACGAAATCGAGCGTCATCTTCTCGTCATAGCTGGTGATCGGGAAGACTTCACGGAAAACCGCCTGCAGGCCGAGGTCCTTGCGCTTGGAGGGGAGGATGTTTTTCTGGAGAAACTCCTCGTATGAGCGGAGCTGGATCTCGATGAGATTCGGGGGCTCGGCGACTTCGTGGATTTTGCCAAAGTTGGTGCGCTGGGACATAAGGCAGTGATGAGGCGGTTAGGGGGCGGTGGGCGTGGCAAGGTGTGCGGGAGGTGAGGCCCGCGGAGCGGCAAAGGGGTGATGTCAGGCAGCCAGCCCGGCAACACCAGCGATTGTCGCGAAAACGAAGCAGCCGGAACCCAGGTTTTTGCCGGGATTCAGGCCATGAAAATGACAGGACGCATGCCTTTTCTCGTGGTGTGTCCCAGAACCGTGCCAGAGGCTGCGGAGGTTCGGAAGGGAGACACGGGCGGGAGCGGGCATTGCTATGTAACGAAAACGAACAGAGGGAACGAACGAAACTGACCAAAGGAAGCTTCTGACCGCGCGGCGCTGCGGAGAGCAGACACCGCGCGGCAAAGAGCAGATGAGGAACGAGAGATTACTTGATCGTGACCTTGGCGCCAGCGGCTTCCAATTTCTTCTTGATCTCTTCGGCTTCTTCCTTCTTGCAGCCTTCCTTGAGGGTCTGCGGAGCGCTCTCGACGAGCTTCTTCGCTTCTGCAAGGCCAAGGCCGGCGACGACGCCGCGGACTTCCTTGATGACGCCGATCTTGTTGGAGCCAGCGTCGGCCAGGATGACGTCGAACTCGGTCTTTTCTTCCGCAGCGGCTGCAGGAGCAGCACCACCACCAGCAGCACCGGCGGCAGCGACAGGAGCAGCGGCGCTAACGCCCCACTTCTCTTCGAGGGATTTCACGAGTTCAGCGACTTGCAGGACGGTCAAGCCACTCAGTTCTTCAACGATTTTATTAAGGTCAGCCATAGTATTTTGTCGGTATCGCCGCGATCCGAAGCATCGGATGATTTAAGAGCGAAAGCTTTCGCCCCGGAGAGGGACCATTGGGTGTTGGGGTATTCAGGCCGTGTAACGGGCCATCTGATCAAATGGGTTGTATTAGGCAGCGGGGGCAGCTTCTTCAGCGGCAGCCGGAGCGGCTTCCTCAGCAGGAGCGCCACCTTCCTTGTCGGCCTTGGCCTTGAGGACGCGGGCGAGGGCGGAAGCAGGAGCCTGGAGCACACCGAGGAGCTGGGCGAGCAGCACTTCGCGGGAAGGCAGATCGGCCAGCACTTTGATGGCCGCAGTGTCCAGCAGATTGCCGTCGAGCACGCCGACTTTCATCACCGGCTTTTCGAATTCAGCCTGGAAATTCTTGAGGATTTTGGCCGCGCCGAAGACGTCCTTCTCACCGGTCACGAAGGCGCTCTGGCCCGTGAGGTGATCACCAAGTCCACCAGGGTAGCCTGCCTTTTCAGCGGCTTTCTTCACCAGGTTGTTCTTGTAAACGTGGATCTCAGATCCGACGGCGCTGAGGCGCTTGCGCAGTTCGGCAAACTTGTCCACCTTCAGACCGGTGTAATCCACCACGAAGAGGAAGGGGGAGGCATTGACCCGTTGCAGCAGGTCGTCAATGAGCAGTGTTTTGAGTTCTTTCATGTTGCTGTGCTGCTACGAGGTTTAGAGTTTGATGTACTTGGAGACATCGATGCGGAGCGCGGGCGACATGGTCGCGGCCAGCGTGATGGTTTCGACGTAGCGGCCACGAGCGGAAGCTGGACGGGCGCGAACCACGGCTTCGATGAGGGAGGTGGCGTTTTCAGCGATCTGATTGACTTCAAAGGAGGTCTTGCCGACGGAGGAGGCGATGTTGCCGTTCTTGTCGAGCTTGAAGTCGGCACGGCCGGCCTTCACAGCCTTCACAGCACCAGCGGTGTCGTCGGTGACGGTGCCGGTACGAGGATTGGGCATCAAACCGCGAGGTCCGAGCTGCTTACCCAGCTTACGCACTTCATTCATGGCAGCGGGGGTGGCGATGGCGACGTCGAAGTCGAGGAATCCATCCTTCACCTTGGCGATGAGGTCTTCGTTGCCGACGATGTCAGCGCCGGCGGCTTTGGCTGCCTCAGCAGCGGAGCCCTGGGCGAAGACGGCCACACGCACGGTCTTGCCGGAGCCGTGGGGCAGAGGGCAGGTGCCACGCACCATCTGGTCGCTCTTCTTCGGATCCACACCCATGCGGAAGGACAGGGTGACGGTCTGGTTGAACTTGGTGCCGGGCAGCTTGCGCAGGAGTTCGGCCGCTTCTTCGAGCGAGAATACCTTGCCCGCCGGAACCATCTCGGCGGCCTTCTTGTAGCGTTTGCTTCTCTTTTGCATGGTGGATGTGCAGTGGTGGCGAACTGTGACGTTCTCCTGCTGTGGGTTAGGGTGATTAGTCGATGATTTCGATGCCCATCTGGCGGGCGGTGCCTGCCATGATGCGGGAGGCGCGCTCCAGATTGGTGGTGTTCAGGTCCGCGAGCTTCATCTTGGTGGCTTCGAGGAGCTGGGCCTTGGTGATCTTGGCGACCTTCGTCTTGTTGGCTTCCTTGGAGCCGCTGGCAATGTTGGCCACCTTCTTGAGAAGGTTGGAAGCCGGGGGCTGCTTGGTGATAAAGGTGAAGCTCTTGTCCTTGAACACCGTGATGACGGTGGGCAGCACTTCACCACCGGCCTTGGCGGTCGCGGCGTTGAACTCCTTGCAGAACGCCATGATGTTCACACCGGCCTGACCGAGAGCAGGGCCGATGGGCGGTGCGGGGTTGGCGGCACCAGCTTTGATCTGGAGCTTGATGAGTTTGATGATTTCCTTGGCCATGTGTTTGTTTTCCTTGCTTGCTTAAGATGAGATTCAGTGCGGCGGTGCGCGGCTTACGCCTTCTCGACCTGCCAGTATTCGAGATCGACCGGAGTGGAGCGGCCGAAGATGTTGACGGAGACGCGCAGCGTGCCGCGTTCGGGATCGATTTCCTCCACCACGCCGTTCTGGCTTTCGAAGGGACCGTCCGCCACACGCACGGTGTCGCCGGGGCTGAAGGAGATCTTGGGCACGGCGCCGTCATCTTTGTCACGCACCTGGGCCAGCATGGCCTCCACTTCCTTGGCGCGCATCGGAATGGGGTGGTCCTTGGTACCGGCAAAGTTGAGGACGCCGTCGGTGTCCTTCACAAAGTACCAGGTCTTGTCCACCAGGCGGTTGTGCTCGTCGAGCAGGTGGCAGTTGGCGATGACGTAACCGGGGAAAAACTTGCGGTTGCTCTCAGAGCGCTTGCCCTTCTTCACCTCGGCCACACGTTCCATCGGGACGAGCACCTGGTAAACAAAGTCTCCCATCTCCTCTTTTTCGATGCGGCGGAGCATGTTGTCGCGGACCTTTTGTTCAAGGCCTGAGCGGACGTGGATGACAAACCACTGATCACGGGGTGCGGGGATGGCTCCCATAAGATTCGGAGGAGAAAGGTGGTTGAGGGGGGAAATTACATGCCAATCTTCTGAGCGGCCTCAAAGGCCCACTTGAAGGTGACGTCAAACGCTGCCACGAAACCTCCGAGGAGGATCATCGCGATGAAGACCACCACTGTGGATTCATTCAGCTCGCGGTATTTGGCAAAGCCCTTTTCCTTGGGGTCCCAGGGCCACGTGGCCTTTTTGAGTTCCAGGGCGACTTCGCTGATGTATTTGCGGATGCGGCTCATGTGAAGCGTTTCTTGATCTGCGGAGATTTCCGGGACTTTCGCTGGCAGGCCAGGAGGGACTCGAACCCCCAACCGACGGTTTTGGAGACCGCTACTCTACCAATTGAGCTACTGACCTGTGTAAGCGAGAAAGGCTTCCCGGAATGTTTAACAAAAACTTGGGCTGTCTGCAAGTTCATTGCCTCGCTCATCTCACTTTAGGAGACGAAATCACCGCCGGGCCTGTGCGCCAGACCCGGCGGGATTCGAGACAAACGAACTGCGCGGGGACTAGTCGAGGATGTTGGCCACGCGGCCGGCACCCACGGTCTTGCCACCTTCACGGATGGCGAAGCGGATGGTCTTTTCCATGGCGATCGGGGTGATCAGCTCGACTTCGATCGAGACGTTGTCACCAGGCATCACCATTTCCACGCCTTCAGGAAGCTTCACGCTGCCGGTCACGTCCGTGGTGCGGAAGTAGAACTGCGGGCGGTAGTTGTTGAAGAAGGGGGTGTGGCGGCCGCCTTCGTCCTTGGAAAGGACGTACACTTCAGCGGTGAACTTCTTGTGCGGGGTCACAGAGCCGGGCTTGGCGATGACCTGGCCGCGCTCGATGTCGCTCTTCTTGGTGCCGCGAAGCAGAAGGCCCACGTTGTCGCCTGCACGACCTTCGTCGAGCAGCTTGCGGAACATTTCGATGTCCGTGACGGTGGTCTTGACGGTCGGACGGATGCCGACGATTTCGACTTCGGACATCTTCTTGATGATGCCACGCTCGACACGGCCGGTGCAGACGGTACCGCGACCTTCGATGGCGAACACGTCTTCCACAGGCATGAGGAAGTCCTTGTCGATCGGACGCTCAGGAAGGGGGATGTAGCTGTCCACAGCGTCCATGAGCTTGTGGATGTTGGCTTCGTGGGTCGGGTCGCCTTCAGCGGCCTTCAGGGCGGAGCCCTTCACGATCGGGATTTCGTCTCCCGGGAAGTCATACTTGGAAAGGAGGTCGCGGACTTCCATTTCGACGAGGTCGAGGAGTTCCGGATCGTCCACCATGTCCACCTTGTTCATGAACACCACGAGGGCGGGCACGCCCACCTGACGGGCGAGCAGGATGTGCTCACGGGTCTGGGGCATCGGGCCGTCAGCGGCGGAGACCACGAGGATCGCTCCGTCCATCTGGGCAGCACCGGTGATCATGTTCTTCACATAGTCAGCATGGCCGGGGCAGTCGACGTGCGCGTAGTGGCGCTTGTCGGTTTCGTATTCCACGTGGGCGGTGTTGATCGTGATACCGCGCTCTTTTTCTTCAGGAGCTGCGTCGATTTGATCGTAAGCCTTGGCCTGAGCGAAACCTTTCTTGGAAAGGACGGTCGTGATGGCGGCGGTCAGGGTGGTCTTGCCGTGGTCAACGTGGCCAATGGTGCCGATGTTGACGTGCGGCTTGTTGCGTTGGAATGCTTCTTTAGCCATGTGGGTGGATTAGTTGAGGGGGTGCGCTTGACTGATTCGTTTGTCTTGTATCGAAAGACCCCCACGGCGACGCCACTGGAGCTGTTAGAGGGACTTGAACCCTCGACCTCGTCCTTACCAAGGACGTGCTCTACCACTGAGCTATAACAGCGTAACCGGCGGCGGCCCGCCAAAGGGACCTCCTCCTCTTTCGACAAGAAAACCGGGACACACAAGCCTCTGACAACTGGCATCAAGAGACAATGCACCCCGGCCTTGGACCGAAAAAGTGGCGCGATGTTAGGACAGCACGCCCGCCTGTCAAAGACTTTTCCACTCTTTTGGAAAGAAATCAACGATCTTCTCCGCCCTCAAAGCACATTTGGGGCATGAAACAGCGTTTTTAGGGGTTGCTGATGCAGAAGGACGAAAACGGTAGAACAACTATCGTAGCAACCCTGATGCCCAAACGCTCAAAACCTTCCTGCGAATTATCTAAACCACTCGCTTATAGTGTTTTAACCATCCATTATTTAGACAACACCCTTCGTCATTCACAGCCTCCCCATGCGCTCCCCTGCCCTGGCCTTTCTGCTTCTGCTGCACACCGCCGCCCTTCCTGCGGCGGAGGATGCCACCGTGATGCTCAAGGCGCTGGTGAAAGAGGTGCGCGGCGGCAAACAAGAGGCGCTGGAGCCGCTGAAAGACCTCCCCGGTGGCAAACTGGCCGCTGAGGCCGTGCTGAGCCTGATCAATGACCGCCGTGTGGGCTACGGGATGAAGCTGCGCCTGGCCGAAATCGTGGCCGAGTGGCCTGCTGGCGAGGCCCGTCAGGTGCTGGCGGAATGGCTGGCCAGGCACCCCGCCTGCGAAGACGACGCGCTGATGTTTTTCTCAGGCATCCGCCTGATGGAGGCACGGGGGTATTTCTGGAGCCTGATCACCCAGGCCAAGCCGCCGCTCTCTGCTCTCAAAGACCCTACGCGCGTGGCTCTGGCCGTGCGGGCACTGGGACCCTACCAGGACAATCCGGAGAACGTGGTGGCCCGCATCGCTGCGCTGCTGGATGCGGCCAATCCCCACGTCATCCGCGCCTGTGCCGCCGAGGCCCTGGGCGGCATGCGCAGCACCGCCGGCCTGCGCGCCCTGCTGTCCTGCCTGGGAGACGATGCCATCGGCGACTCCGCACGCGCCTCCCTTTTCCAGCTTACCGGGCAGGACTTTGGCCAGGACCTATCCAAGTGGGACACCTGGCTCAAGGAGCACCAGGACGGCATCCCGTGGAAGATGCTGCCGCGCTCCGAATACGCCGAATACCTGAAGCTGCAAAAGCTGCTCAAGCCGCTGGATGACGACCCCGCCATGAACATGGCCTCCTTCTACGGCCTGGAGGTGCGTGGCAAAGGCGCGCTCTTCATCCTGGATGTCAGCGGCAGCATGAACGCCGACGATCGCATCGGCAAGCTGCACGCGCAGATGAGCAACCTCCTGGCCGTGCTGCAGACCAAGTCCAGCAAGCTGCGCTACGGCATTCTCAGCTTTGGAGAGGATGTGGACTCGTGCTTTCCCGGGCGCGGCATCTCGGTGAACGATGACAAAAACCACAAACAGGCCGTGCAGTTTGTGGAAGGCCTGCAGGCCCGTGGCGGCACCCCCATGTGCGAGGCGCTGAACCACGCCCTGACCCGCATGCTGCCGGAGGGCGGCATCGACGCCATCTACTTTCTCAGCGACGGCCAGCCCAGCGACGGCACCCCCGCCCAGGTGCTGGATCTGGCCCGCCGCATCCACACCCAGTTCAAGGTCCGCATCCACACCATCAGCATCGGCGAAGAGCCCGGCCCCACCCCCGGCGAGCTCTCCCTCCTGCACCAGATCGCCGATGCCTGCGAAGGCACCTTTGTGCTGCCGCCGTGAGCCGCCCTTCCCTGCCCGCCCGGACGCAAAGTTGCCGAGTTGCCGCACCTATGCACGGCAACTTGGCAACTTTCTCCCAGCCCCCTCAAATCGACAAGCACAGGATAGCATGGCGTGGTATCTCATGGTAAATAGAGACATCTCATTGCACTCTGAAAAGCCGATGCACGGCAACTTTCGCACCCCTGAAAGTTGCCGTGGTTTTGCGGTCGATGCCCCCTCTTAAAGCCCCGTAGAAGTCCTCCTTTTTTCTACTTTTCCAGTAGCGTCTGTTTCCATCTCCGGCTTCCCTTGCCCCATGCAAACAGAGATCCAGACCCTCGAAGCCCTGCGGGATGATTGGCGGGCCCTCCAGCCACTGACGGCGGAAAACGAGGCACGCCTGTGGAAAAAGCTGCGCCTGGAGTGGAACTACCACTCCAACCACATCGAGGGCAATACGCTGACCTACGGTGAAACAGAGCTGCTCCTGCTGCATGACCGCACCCACGGCAACCACAGCCATCGCGAGTATCTGGAGATGAAAGCCCACGATGTGGGCATCGAGCACGTGCGCACCCTCGCCGCCGACAAAGACCGCCTCATCTCCGAAGGCGACATCCGTGACCTGAACCGCATCATCCTCAAGGAGCCCTTCTGGAAACAAGCAACAACCGCAAACGGCCAGACCACTCGCAAGGAGATCATCCCCGGCGAGTACAAGACCACCCCCAACAGCGTGCTCCAGGCCACAGGGGAGATCCTGAGCTTTGCCAGCGTGGAGGAAACACCTGCACGCATGAGCGATCTCGTGGCATGGCTGCGAGCGGAGCTGACATCCCCCACCCTGCCCGTCGCAGCATGCATCGCCAAGCTGCATCACGACTTTATCATCATTCATCCCTTTGAGGATGGAAACGGCCGTGTGGCCCGCCTGCTGGTGAACTACGTGCTCATGCGCGGCGGCTGGCTGCCCCTCATCGTCCACACCGAGGAGAAAGAAGACTACCTTACCGCACTTCGCCTGGCCGATGCCGGCGAACTCTCCGCCCTCATGACCTACCTCCAGCGCCGCCTGGAGTGGTCCATGCAGATCGGCATCAAAGCCGCCAAGGGAGAGAGCATCGAAGAGCCAAGCGATCTGGAAAAGGAAGTGGCGATCTTTGTGCGGAATCAGCAGGAAAGTAAGGACAAGGTTGTGTTTCGGTCCCAGGAGGTTTTGCGCCAGCTTTTTGATTTGGGACTTCGTGAGTTTGTTGAAAGGGTGGAGACGAAGCTCAGTAAATTAGTCCCTCTTTTCAGAGATCATCGTGTGACGATTCAACCTCATTTGCCTGCCGCTCAAGGCAATCCAGTGAAGGCCTTGGAACTCATGATTCAAGCAACTGAACATGTATCTTCATTCAGCATGCAGCATGTTTTCCTGCGTTATTTAACTAAAGCTCCCCAGCCGTTCAACGTCTCAGTTACTGCAACTATGACCTTCGATGATAGCCAATACGCACTTAATCTTGCAGGACAGGACTTAATCCGAAGGCGTTACAACAAGCCCGTCCTCCCAGACGAGGCTGAAACTCTGGCCAACAAAGCCTTGGCACATGCCTTCGCTGAGATCAAAAAACTCAGCGGTAGCACAGAATGAGCACTCCTCGGTGGCAACTTGCAGTGGCCCAGCAAGAACGGACTCACCAAGGCCTTCAGACAAAATCAGGTACGCCCACCACGCGCCAGCATCCTGGAATGCGGTGCAGAGATGCGCGGCGCAGGCCTGCATCGGCGGCACCGCTTTCGAGCGTCTCGTGGCAGGCGTAGGTTCCCATGGCTGGCGTGCGCCGTGAGTGGTGGGGTGTTCGTTTGCCTTGAGCCCCTCGCCAAATCATCCGGCCTGCGAAAGCGGTAGCTGCGCTCGTTCCTCGCTCCGCGACCGCACTCCAAAACGCATAGCGCACTCGCAGGGCATGCCCCATCGCTGCCCGCCCCCTAGGCCCCCGAAAAGTTGCCAAGTTGCCGTGTATAGGTGCGGCAACTCGGCAACTTTCTCTTTCACGCTGGCTTGAGACTGTGCACGAGCCAGCCCCCAAAGGCATGGCGTGGCAGCAGCGCGCACCCTGTGGAAGACTTTTGGAGCCCTGAAAGCATGGACGACGGCAACTTTTGCCTCTCAAAAAGTTGCCACAGTTTCCACGCCTGAATGCGGGCAAACGGCCCCGGCTTCGCATGCGCAGTCTCGACCTCAGCGCCGCGCCTACGTGCGGCCTTGCCATTCCATCGCAGGATTCTTTTCGTTTTTTGAGTGAGCGCTTTTCACTTTTTCACTGTCTCTTTCCACCGCCTGCACTACTCTGCCCCCTGTATGAAAATCTTCGCCTCCTTCCTCGCTGTCGTCGTTTTCTCCATCACCGCCTGCCGTGGCAGCGGCGGCCCCATGACCCGTGCCGGACGTGGCGTGGACCACGCCTTTGAAAAGACGGGCGAAGGCATCGCCAAAGTCGGTCGCAAGATCGAGCACACTTTCTGATGCCCGGCCTCCCGGGCACAGCCATGCTCCCAGACAGCACCTTCTTCATCACCGGGCCCACGGCCTCGGGAAAGACGGCGCTTGCCATCGCCCTGGCGCAGCAGGTGGGCGGGGAGATCGTGAATGCAGATGCCTTCCAGCTCTACGCCGGGATGGACCTCCTCACGGCCAAGCCCTCCGCCGCCGAGCTGGCCAGCGTGCCGCACCATCTCTACGGCGTGCTGCCTCTCTCCGAGTCGTGCGATGCCGCGCGCTACCATGCGCTGGCAGTCCCTGTCATTCAGGAAATCGCCGCGCGTGGCCGCGTGCCCATCGTGGTGGGCGGGTCTGGGCTGTACATCAAGGCGCTCACCCACGGCCTCTCGCCCCTGCCTGCGGCGTCTCCGCAGCTTCGCGCCCAGTTTCAGCACCTCTCCCCCGGAGAAAAGATCGTGTGGCTGCTGCAGCGGGACCCCGAGGCCGCCACCACCGTGAATCTGCGCAATCCCCGCTACGTGGAGCGCGCACTGGAGATCTGCCTGCTCTCCGGCCGCCCGCAGTCCGGCCTGCGCCGCTCCTTTGAGCAGGCCGAGCCGGAGGTGAATGGCATCATCCTCCAGTGGGACCGCGAGACGCTCTACCGCCGCATCAATCAGCGCACGCTGGACATGTTTGCAGCCGGGCTGGTGGCCGAGGTGGCCGCGCTGGGACCGCTCTCCCCCACGGCAGAAAAGGCCATCGGCGTGCGCGAGGTGCGCGCCCATCTGGCCGGGCAGACCACGCTGCCAGACACCATCTCCGCCATCCAGCAGGCCACCCGCCACTACGCCAAGCGCCAGATCACCTGGTTCCGCCGCGAACGCTGCTTCCAAACGATTTGCCTCGATTCCCTTCCCACGGCACAGTGCGTGCTCCCCCATCTCCTCGATCTCTTTCCATGCCTCCGCCCGTCCAGCCAGTCCGCCCCGTCTTCGTCAACCTAGGCCCCCGCAGCTACCTGGTCCAGGTCGGTCGTGATCTGCTGAAAACCCTCGGTGAAGAGGTGAACAAAAAGCTGCCCGACCGCACCTCATGCGCCGTGGTGACAGACAGCAATGTGGGCCCGCTCTATGCCGAGACGGTGCTGGCCAGCCTGCGCGCCGCCGGGAAAAAGCCCTGCCTCATCACCGTGCCTGCAGGCGAGTCTTCCAAATCCCTCTCCTGGAGCCAGTCCGTGCTGGGCGAGATGGTGCGCGCCGGGCTGGACCGCAAGAGCTTCGTCGTCGCCCTGGGTGGCGGCGTCATCGGCGATCTGGCCGGTTTCTGCGCCTCCGTGTACCAGCGCGGCATTCCGTATGTGCAGGTGCCCACCACCGTGCTCTCCCAGGTAGACAGCTCCGTGGGCGGCAAGACGGGTGTGAACCTCCCCGACGCCAAAAACATGGTCGGCTGCTTTCACCAGCCCGTGCATGTCATCGCTGATCTGGACACGCTGAACTCCCTGCCCACCCGCGAGTGGAATGAGGGCTTTGCCGAGATCATCAAGCACGCCTGCATCCGCGATGCCTCCATGTTCAAGGCCATCGAAGACATCGCCGCCGGCAAGGGAGACATCGTCAGCCTCATCCGGCGGAACATCGCCATCAAGGCCGTCATCGTCGAGGCCGACGAGCACGAGACCATCGGCACGCGTGCGCTGCTGAATTTTGGCCACACTCTCGGCCACGCCATCGAGGCCGCTGCAGGCTACGGCAGGCTGCTGCACGGAGAGGCCATCAGCCTGGGCCTGCGCGCCGCCGCCTGGCTCTCCGCCCAGGTGTCCGACCTCACCTCCGACGACTACGAACGCATCGTGGCCCTGCTCAAGCTCTGCGACCTCCCCACCCGCCTGCCGGATGATCTGGACACCGAGGAGCTCATGCGCATCGCCCGCACCGACAAGAAATTCGAGAACGGCAAGATCCGCTTCGTCCTCCTCCGCAAGATAGGCGACGCCTACGTCAGCAAGGATGTGATGGAAGGCCACCTGAAGCAGGCGCTGGATGAGCTGAGGAAGTGACGAGCCGGATGGGGTGGCCGCCTCAGTGGTCAGTGGTCAGTGGTCAGTGGTCAGTGGTCAGTGGTCAGTGGTCAGTGGTCAGGGCTTGGCCTGAGGTGCGCGGGGGAGGCGCAAAGCACCTGTCCACACTTCGGCCTCCGGAGCGCCAAGGGCGCGGCCTAGCGAAGCCCAGGGCAACGCCCTGGGTAGGATGCAAAACCACCTCGATCTCCAGGTCGAGCCCTGAAAGGGCGGCCTAACTCCTCTGCGTTCTGCGTGGATGCCTGCTCAAGATTTCCCACATGCATGCGCCCTTCACGGCGGCCATGACACTGCCCGCATTTTTTCATCAATCTTGATGACGCGAGATGGAGTACCCACCAACTTCGCCGTTACACATCCCCTGCCATTCATCTCTTGTTCTGCATTCGGCGCGTCTTGATCGAGGACGAGTTCGAGTAGGAGGACGAGGACGAATCCCAGCCCCCCCTACCATGCGCCTCCTAGCACCCGCCAATCTCCACCTGCTCTGGCTGCTGCTCATTCCGCTGGCGCTGTGGCTTTACAAGAGGCAGGCGCGCAGGGTGCCGGTTTCGACGCTGCTCTTCTTCAAATCGCTCGCGCGGGAGCATCAGGAGTCCGCATGGCTGCGGCGCATCAAAAAGTGGCTCTCCCTCATCCTCACGCTGCTGGTGCTGCTGGGGGCCATCCTGGCGCTGGCGCGGCCCAGCGGGAATCTTTCCGCAGACGCCACCAGCGCCATCGTCGTGGTGGTGGACTGCTCCGCCTCCATGGCCGCAAAAGATGTGCAGGGCCAGACCCGGCTGGAGGCCGCACGCCTGCGTGTGCGGGAGCGCCTGCGCTCGCTGCCAGACCAGACTGTGGTATCTCTCATCGCCTTTGATTCACGCGCCCGCGTGCTGCTCTCCCGCAGCCGCAACCACCGCGAGTGCCTGCGCCTGCTGGAGGAGCTGACCCCGCTGCCGGTGGAAGGCAAACCCGAGGCCGCGCTGACTGTGGCGCAGCGCCTGGCCGATCTGGAATCCCGCTCCCGCATCTGGCTGGCCAGCGATGCAGCCCCGCCTGCCGCCGAAGGCGCCAAGGCCTCCGCCATCGACTGGCTCCCCGCCGCGCTCACCGAGCCGCTCAATGTGGGCATCACCGGTTTTCAGATCCGCCACAGCCCGCTCACCCGCGACCGCTACGAGGCTTTTGTGAAGGTCAGCGCCGCCGCCAGCAACAAGGCCAAAACTACCGCCACGCTGGAGGTCAGCATCTCGGGCCGCATCGCCCAGCTGCGCGAGCTCGATCTCGCCCCTGGAGACAGCAGCGCGCTCATCCTGCCGCTGGAGGGCGTGCGCGGCCAGTTGCTGGAGATTCGCCTCAAGACACCCGGAGACTGCTTCAGCTGGGATGATGGCATCGCCGCACCACTGCCCAAGCTGAAGCCGCTGCGGGTGGCCTACTTTGCGGAGAAGCCCGATCCTTTCACCGAGCTGGCGCTCTCCGCGCTCATCGAAAACGGCCGTATCGAGATGAAGAAAGGCGCACCCGCCGCCTGGCCGTCCAAGGAGACGCCGGATGTGTACATCTTTGAGCACTGGCTGCCCAAGGAATGGCCCGCCGACCGGCCCGTCATCGCCCTGACCCCGGAGAGCAGCTCCGGCCCGCTGAAGACCCGTGCCATTCGTGGCGTGCCGCACGATGCCGTGCGCGGCGTGCAGCCAGACCACCCCGTGCTCTTCCGTGCCAGCAGCAGCCGCATTGCCGTCACGCAGACCACGCTGCTCAGCCTGCCCGCCTCCATCGAGCCGCTGTGGATGGCCGGTGCCGAGCCCGTGCTGGCCGCCGGTGAGTACAATGGCCAGCGCCTCGTGGCCACCGCCTTCTCCCCCGCACAGTCAGAGCAGCTCGCCCTGCTGCCCTCCTTCCCCCTCCTGCTGGGAAATGCCATTTACTGGTGTGCTGAAGACAGCGATGCCCTCACCGACACCCGCACCCTGCATACCGGAGAGCTGCTGCACACCGACAGCCTGGTGCAATGGCATGCGTGGAATGGCGAGACATTCACCGATGTGTCTGACGATCCCGCCCACGGCCTGCTCATGCTCAGCCGCATCGGCAGCTGGGAAACCGCCCCCGACCGCAGCGGCACCTGCGCCCTCATCTCCGCCGCCGAGACGAACCTGCCCGCCCCGCCTGCCCCCAGCGCCGCACACAGCCTCCAGCCTGCACAGCCCGTCATCACCGCCAGCGCCTTCAGCACCTGGCCGCAGAGACTGATCTGGCTGGTGCTCGGTGTGCTGCTGGTGGAGAGCTTCTTGTTTCACCGCAGGGCGGTGTATTAAAGTGACTCGCATCTGTCCATGGAGAGATGCTCGCACAGTGGCTGCTTGGTTGAATTTGCTTTTGCGAAATCAATCCGCCCCTCTCATACGTGTTTTCTCGTTTCAAAAGGCTCCTATGCGCTGTTTTGCCCGCCCTCTCTGCTTTCTGTTGATGATGTTTCTGGCCGCACAGGCTTATGCTCAGCATGCCTCCACTCCCATTCAGAGACCGGGGCCGGAATTTGGTGAGGAGTTGCAGACCGAGGCATTGCATCTCGGTGACACGATGGACGTGGCCGTTGCGGGTGACCATGTGTTTGCCATTGGCAAAGGCGAGCTGCGCATCCTCTCGAATGCCCGTGTGGGCAAACCGGCCTTGATTGGAAAACTGGAAGGACTCGGCAACACGCGGCAGATCGCGATCTCTCGCGGACACGCGTTTATCACGTCTCGCGAGGATGGGATGTTCATCGTGGATGTGCGCGAGCCATCCGGACCGAGACTTGTCCATCATTATGACACAGCGGAGCTGGCCACGGCAGTGGCGGTGTCGGGAGATGTCGCGGCGGTTGGGAACCGGTTTGCTGGCATCGAGCTGCTGGATGTTTCGCATCCTGAGCAGCCAAGGCACCTCTCAACGATCCGCTGTGGAGAGGTGCAGTCGCTCGTGTTTCATGGCACGTGGCTCTGTGCGGGCACATGGTCGGAGAAAACGGTGGCGGTGATCGATGCGCGCGATCCGTGGAAGCCTGCGCTGGTGAAAATGGTGCCTCTGGATGGCAAGGGCGATGGTCTCGATGTCAGCGGCAACATGCTCGCAGTGGCCACCGGCCATCATGCGCGCACAAAGGGCATTCCCAAACCCGGCGGTGCAGCTTATGGCAGCGGACATGGGGTGGAGTTCTTTGACATCACGAATCCCGCAGATCCGCAGCGTCTTTCCGGCGTGAAGTTTCCTCCGTTCTACCGGCTCGGCATGGACATGTGGGGCGTGGTGCTTGCGGGCGGGCACGCTTTCGTGAATGACACGCACAACGGCTTCTTCCTCATCGACGTGCGCGATCCCGCGAAGCCGCGAAACATCGGCTGGACGCAGCTCCCCAAAATCAAAGGCGATCCCAGCCCCGTGGCAGGCCTCGCCGTCGCTCAAGGTCGAGTTTTTCTCGCAGGCGGCTTCGATGACCTGCATCTCGTGGAGACGGGAATCCGCGATGCTGAACCCGTTTTGACTGAAGGTGGACTGCAGGTGCCCAAACAACCCGCCGAAGTCTCTGCGCACGGTTTGCCAAAGTACGTCGTCGAGGGCTCGATTCGCAGCGTCGTTCCATGGAAAGACGACTTGCTGCTGGTGGCGGCCGGATCGGCTGGCTGGCATATCGTGCGGCAAACAAGCGCGGGCTTTGAGCCGGTCTCGCAGCACCCCACACGAGGGTTTGCACGCGATGTGGCCTTTGAGGGCGATCATGTTTTCGTTGCGGAATCCCTTGGCGGGCTGTCCATCTGGCAAAAGCAGCCATCTGGCGGCTTGCAGCGCCTAGGAGCCTACGAAGTGCCCGGCAAGTCCATCCATCAGGTCGTGCTCGCG
Organism: Prosthecobacter vanneervenii; assembly: GCF_014203095.1. Taxonomy (NCBI): domain Bacteria; kingdom Pseudomonadati; phylum Verrucomicrobiota; class Verrucomicrobiia; order Verrucomicrobiales; family Verrucomicrobiaceae; genus Prosthecobacter; species Prosthecobacter vanneervenii. The sequence goes on from NZ_JACHIG010000005.1 coordinate 104,275, forward strand.
GATGAAGGGCGCATTGCCTTCCTCGCGGTGGGAGCCAATGCACTGCACGTCATCAAGATCTCCCATGACGGCAAAACAGAGCTCGTCATGCCTCCAGTGATGAACACCGGTCTGTTTTACCGCGATCCCATCTCGCCGCTCTCCGCCGATGGCCGCCGCGTGCTGGTGCAATGGCATGTGACCGGGCTGCACGAGTTCATCATCGAAAACGGCACCGTGAAACGCGGCAGCTGGACTTTCCCGCACGCGATGGACACCGAATGCGGAGCCACCCCCTGGCAAGACGCCTGGCTCGCCACTTCGCACCGGGGTTTCTTCACTCTCGCTGAAGGTGAAACTCGCCCCGCCGAGAAAATAGGCCTGCTCAAGCCTGCAGACCGTATTTTCCCCGGCAAGCCGAGCCTCTCGAACGCCACGCTGTACATCGCTGATCCTTTCCTGGGCGATGTGTCTGCCTTTGACATGTCTGACGCCGCGAATCCCAAGCTCACAGCCGAACTCCATCTCACAGGCCATCCCGGCCGGGTGGTTGTGCACCAAGGCCACGCCCTGATTCCCGCCGGACGCGAAGGGTTGCTGTTGTGGAACCGTTAAACGGGTGGCTACGGCGTGGGTGAGTTTCATCCAGCCAGCCTTCCCTTGGCAACACATGCAAGAGCCACCGAGGCTCGTTCAAAAAGCAGGCCCGAAGGTTTCCAGGTCGCTGCGCCTTGGACTCGTTTGCTTCGGCCATCGCATGGCAAGTGGCTGTTCCTTCCCCCCTCGAAAACTTGTTCACAGCGGGCACGATTATTCACAGGAAAAACGTGCTCAAAAATCCCACATCTTGTTTAAGACAACTTAAATAACCACAAGATAGCGTGGATTTTTGCCTTCATTCTTGCGAGCATCTGGCGTGAAATGGTTCTGTCCCACCCGGCACCCGCCGTGCCTTTCGTGTTCCGTCTTCGTCATTCCGTTTTTAGCCCTTCCTGCCATGTATCTCAAGAGCCTCACCCTTCACGGCTTCAAGTCCTTTGCGGACAAGACCCACTTTGAGTTCCACAAAGGCGTCACCGGCATCGTGGGGCCGAACGGCTGCGGAAAGTCCAACGTGGTGGATGCCATCCGCTGGGTGCTGGGGGAAACCTCCGCCAAGGCGCTGCGTGGCGATGAAATGGCCGACGTCATCTTCAACGGCACCGACAAGCGCAAGCCCGTGGGCCTCGCTGAAGTGACGCTGACCATGGCGGACTGCGAGCAGTCCCTGAACGTGGACTTCAACGAAGTGGCCCTGACCCGCCGCGTCTTCCGCGATGGCCGCAGCGAATACCGCCTGAACAACACCGTCTGCCGCCTCAAAGACATCCACGATCTCATCGCGGGCACCGGCATTGGTCGTGCTGCCTACTCCATCATGGCGCAGGGCCAGATCGACATGCTGCTGAGCTCCAAGCCGGAAGACCGTCGTACCGTTTTCGAAGAAGCAGCGGGCATCACCAAGTTCAAATCCCAGAAGCGCGAAGCTCTCCGCAAGCTGGAATACACCGAGGCCAATCTCCTGCGCGTGGCGGACATCATCGCCGAAGTGAAGCGCCAGATGGGCACGCTGCAGCGCCAGGCCGCCAAGGCCCGCCGCTACCAGGCCCTGCTGGAAGACACCCGACTGCTGGACACCCACCTGGCGCACAAGCAGTACACCGAGTTCAGCGGAGAGAAGTCCGAGGCTGAAAACACGGTGCGCATGATGACGCAGCAGATCGAGGAACTGCAGCGCAAACTGCAAACCGCCGAGACCGAGGCTGCACAAACGCGCGAGGCCTACCACTCTCTGGAATCCCAGATCAGCCAGGCACGCCAGCAGGCGCAGGAGCTGCGCTCGCAGATGCAGAACGCGGAAGGCCGCATCGGATTCAACCGCGAGCGCAATGAGGAGCTGGAAGGCCGCCTGCGCCAGAATGAGGAGCAGATCGCCGCCAATGAAGAGCTGCTGGATCAGGCACGCCGCGATCTCGTGAATGCAGACGAGCAGCTGCTCGCCATCGCCGAAAACATCCAGACGCGCCAGATGGCGGTGAACGAGCACGCCAGCCAGCACCAGAACATCCTGCCAGAGCGCAACCGCCTGGAAAGCGACCGCCGCGCCATCCGCGAGTCCATCCGCCAGTTTGAAGGCCAGATCGCCGCCAGCGAGGCACGCGCGCAGTCTCTCAGCAATCAGATCTCCGGTGACCGCCAGCGCTTTGAATCCCTGTCGCATGACCGCATGACGGCGCAGCAGGCGCGTGAGACGAGCCAGATCGAATTCGACGAACTGCAGCGCAACATCCAGGAACTGGAAGAGACGCGCAACCAGCTCGAAGAAAAGGCCAAGGACTGCGCTCGCGAGATCATCGAGCGCCGCCGCCAGCGCGATGCCCTGAGCAATGAGCTGAACGAACTGCAGCGCAGCCTGACGCAGCGCAAGTCACGCCTGGAGATCATCGAGCAGCTGCTGCAGAAAGGCGAGGGCCTCTCAGCCGGTACGCAGAAGGTCATCAGCGGCTTGGACAATCCCGAGGTGTACTCCGTCGGTGTGCGTGGCCTGCTGGCCAGCAGCATCGAGGTGGAGCCCGCCTTCATCACCCCCATCGAGGCCGCTTTGAAAGACCACCTGCAGGCGGTGCTGCTCACCGAGAGCGAGCTGGCCGCGCAGATCATCGACCGCCTGACGGACCACAAGATGGGCCGCGCCGCACTGGTGCCGCACGATTTCTGCAACCTGCGCAACGCCGCTGACCGCGAGCTGCTGCCCGCAGGTGCCATCACCTGGGCCACGGACAAGGTGCGCGTGAAAACCGGCGTGCAGAGCCTGCTGGACCACCTGCTGCACAATGTGGTGATCGTGGACGACCTGCACACCGCCCTGCGCATGAAGCGCGAGATGCCGCACCTGGCCATCGCCACCATGCGCGGAGAGTTCATCACCCATGATGGTATCATCTCCGGTGGTGCCACCAAGGAGGAGGGCTCCTCCACCCTGCGCCGCGAGGCCGAGGTGCGCCAGCTCCGCTCAGAGGTGGAGGCGCTGGAATACCAGTACATGGAGAAGGAGGACGCTGTAAATACCGCCAGCACGCAGCTGGAGGAAATGCAGCGCGAGGAAGTGTCCCTGCGCGAGCAGGCCCAGCGCGCGCGCGAAGGCTTCTCCCAGTTCCAGGGCAAGATGAGCGTGGTGCAGCGTGCGCTGCAGCAGGCCACCGCCAAGCTGGAAAGCGTGGAGTGGGACCAGAACCAGATCCAGGAGCGCATGAGCGGCTCTGAAAGCCAGATCCAGCAGCTGCGCGAGGCCGTGGTCATCGCCCAGGAGCAGCTGGAAACCTCCCGCATCCGCGAGGCGGAGCTGGAGACGGAGATGGAGTCCTTCCTGCGCCGCGAGCTGGAGTCCAGCGAGCGCCTCAACGAGCTGCGCACCGCGTTGGCCCTGGAGCAGAGCGCCCTGCAGTCCATCGAACGCCAGAAGGCCCCGCTGGCCATGCGCCTGCAGGAGCTGCAGGCGGGCATCAACCGCTTTGCGGAGGAGATGAACACCTGGCGCATGCGGATCCAGCAGAATGAGGCTGAAAGCGCCCGCTTTGAGGAGCAGATCCAGTCCCAGCGCGGCACCATCGCCGCCATCGAGGAGCACCTGCAGTCCAAGACCGAAGAGCGTGCCGGATTGTTTGAACAGGTGAGCCAGCTGGAAGCCCAGCTGACGCAGCTGCGCCAGAGCTTCAACGGCCTCAATGAATCGCGCAACCGCGCCGAGGTCACCCTGACCCGCGTGGACCTGCGTCTGGAAAATCTCATCAGCCAGGTGCAGGAGCGCTACAGCTTCCACATCGAAGCCTTTGAGCCCGACTACCACGTGCTCATGCTCACCATCGAGGAGCAGAAGAAGAACCGCAATCGAGGCAAGAAAGGCGCATCCAGCGCAGCGGACAGCAGCAGCCAGAACGAAGGTGCAGAAGCCGTCGCCGATGACTCTGCCGAGCCCGAAGCCGCAGCCGAGGAAGTCGAGGAAACGCAGGTGCGCGCCGTCTCCAACCGCGACGACGATGCGGTGGACATCGACGACGTCGTCATCCCCGGCCAGGAGGCCGAGCCCGACTGGGCCTTTGTCATGGAGGTGGTCTATGAGCTGCGCCAGAAGCTCGAAGGCATCGGCCCGGTGAACCTCGACGCCATTCAGGAATTTGAAGAACTCGAAGAGCGCCACAACTTCCTCGACACCCAGCACAACGACCTCGTGAAATCCAAGGAGGAGCTGCTGCAGGTCATCGCCAAGATCAACGACACCACAAAGACCATGTTTGTGGAGACCTTTGAGCAGGTGCGCGGCTTCTTTAACAACAACTTCCGCGAGCTCTTCGGCCCCGCTGCCAAGGCCGACCTCATGCTGGTGGATGAAAACGATCCGCTGGAGTCAGGCATCGAAATCATCGCCAAGCCCCCGGGCAAAAAGCTGCAGACCATCAGCCTCCTCTCCGGTGGCGAGCGCAGCATGACCGCCGTAGCCCTGCTCTTCTCCATCTATCAGGTGAAGCCCAGCCCCTTCTGCGTGCTGGACGAGCTCGACGCCCCGCTGGACGAAACCAACATCGGCCGCTTCCTCAAGATGCTGGACAGCTTCATCGACAACTCGCAGTTCATCATCGTGACGCACAACAAGCGCACCATGAGCCGCGCCGATGTGATCTACGGTGTGACGATGCAGGAATTTGGCGTCAGCAAGCCGGTCGGCGTGCGCATGACTACCGAAGACACCCGCACCCTGGCCAAGTCCGCGCAGGAGCTGGCCCTCGAAGCGCCGAACCAGAACAAGCGCAAGAAGAAGGGGGCTGATGCTGATGAGGCAGAGGTTGCCGCCGAAGGCGAATCCGCCGCTGAAGCCCCTGAGGCCAATGCTCCCATCCAGGAAGACCTCGACCAGGAACAGGCCCGCCTGACCGCCATCGAGGAACAGGAGGAGCAGACACCTGCGGTGCTGGTGTAGCCAGAGTACTCGCAGGCTTCAGCCCTCCTCCAAGCGCCATCGGAAGGCCAACGCCTGCCGACGGCTCTATGCCCTGGCATTCATCCGCCGCTCCCAGTTCATCAGGGGGCGCTCAATGCCCAGATGCAGCACCACCGCCGCAAGCAGGATCAAAGGCAGGCCAAGTAACATCAGGAGGAGCAGGGCGTCGCCGGATGAAACCTGGGGATTCCAATGCAATATCACGGCCAGAAAGCCGATGATCATGGGCCAGTGCACGAGATACAGCGGATAAGAAATCTGCCCCAGCCGCTGCAACCAGCGATGGCGCAGCAAGATACGAATCGAGGAAAGCACCCGGGAAAACAAATCATCTCCCTGTGCAAAAACACATCCAAAAGCCAGCGCCCAAAGAGTGAGCGCGACTGCGTGCCAGCGTGTCATGAATGCCAGGGAAAGCACCACAGCCACAAGAATGGGGTTGAGGCTGGATCGTTCACGCCGGGAGGCGGCAAAAGCCTCATACAGATGGAAGCTCCCGATCCCGATGAGAAAAAGAGGAAGCTGATGCAGCAGAAAAGCATGATTGGGATTGCCAGTGCTGTAGAAACGAAAACAGAGCCAGTTCAGCGCCACGAGAAACAGCACCCCAGCACCCGAACGAACCACTCTGGCGAGCAGCGAGGCCACAAGATAATACTGCCACTCCAGCGAGACACTCCATGCAGGCCCGAGCAGAGTCCCGGTGCTGTCGCTGAGCACCGATTTCGGAACGGCACCGTGCAACAGCGTCAAATGCCAGAATGCATGCTGGGCGGTCGCGGAGGTCTCGCTCAGAGAAAGGTTGCGGTTCCACTCGAAATAAACAGTCGCATCCCGCCACGCGGCAGTGTTCAGCACATAGGGAGTCCAAAAAATGGCAGCCACCGTGCCCAGGGTCAGGCAGACAAGATAGACGGGGTAAATGCGAAAGAAACGCCCTCGAATGAAGTGCCCGTAGGACTCCTGGCGTCGGGCGATCAGAAACGAAATGGCAAATCCGCTGAGGATGATGAAGGTGTCCACCGCCGCACCAGCCTCGACAAATCCTGCCCAGCTGCTTGTGAGCAGACGCGGCCCGGTGACAGAATCCCAGAACCCTGTCCAGCAAAAGACATGCGCCAGGGCCACCCACAAGGAAAGCAGACCTCTGAGTCCATCCAGTTCGTCCACACGAACGATCTGATGCTCCGCCTTGAATGTGCTCGTCATGCAGCGAGGCTTAACAAAAAGCAGCACGAGGAGCAATGGTGAATAATTCCCGTGCCCTGCAGGATGAGAAACAGTGCACTCACTATCGAGCCCCCAATCCGCAGCCCGCTTACACCTGCTCCGTGTTTGCCACGTTGTCTGCCTTTAGCTCCCACTCCCTCATCGCCTCCTCATACTTCTCCCGCAGCTCCTCATCTCCAACTCGCTGGGCCAGCTCGATGAGTTCCAAATACGCGTCCCGCTCCTCAGGATAGTAAAACAGGATCTTCTCATACTCCTGCACTGCGGCGTCCACCTTGCGCTCCTGGCTGTACTTGCGCGCCAGCACATAGGAAAGCGGCGGCTTCTCAAACTCATCGTCGGGATAAAACAGCGCCGCAAACGGCCGTGCGATCCACTCGGCGATCTTCACCGCCGTGTCCGGTGCCGTGAGCATCACCGATGCGACAAACAGCAGCAAGCTCCCGATCACTGGAAACGCCGCCGCCAGCCAGCTCGATCTCAGCGCCACAATCATCAGCCACACGCTCGCCAGCAGGGCGATGCAGGCGAGAATCCTTCGTGCAGTTAGCAGGTGCATGAGCATGAATGGCATGGAATTTGTCACCTGAAACTTGAAACAATGAGCTAGGATCGAGGGCCAGAACGAGTAAGAGGACGAATCCCCCCGCCGCATGACCTTCACCATCGCTTCTTTCCAGTTCCACGTGCTGCCCATGCGCACGCGCTTTCCGTTTAAATACGGCATCGCCAGCATGAGCGCCCTGCCGCATCTCTTTGTCACGGCGAATCTGGTGGTGGATGGCAAAGCCGTGAGCGGGCTGGCCAGCGAAGGCCTGCCGCCCAAGTGGTTCACCAAGAATCCGGACACGCCCTTCGAGATCGATCTGGCGGAGATGATCTCGGTCATTCAGAACGCCTCTCGCATCGCCAGGCTGGCCGCGGAGAAACCCACGAGCTTTTTTGAGTGGTGGCAGAACCTGTATGCTGAGCAGTCCAGCTGGGCCAAGATCAAGGAACAGCCCGCGCTGTTGGCCAACCTGGGCGTGAGCCTCATCGAGCGCGCCGTGCTTGACGGCCTGTGCAAGGCCCTGGGCCAGCCTTTGCACGCCGTGCTGCGCTCCGATGTGCTCGGCATCGACCTCGGCGCTGTGCGCGAGGAGCTGCGCGGCATGCGCGTGGCGGACGTCATCGCTCCTGCACCGCTTTCGCGCATCCACGCACGTCACACGGTAGGCCTGGGAGATGCCCTCAGCGCCGCCGATGGCACGCTGGACGATGGCCTGCCCTACACGCTGGAGGAAACCATCCGCGCCTACGGCCTGCGCTATTTCAAGATCAAGGTCTGCGGCAAGCCAGAGCAGGATCTGCCACGCCTGCGCGAGATCACCCGCGTCATCACCGCCAACTGCCCCTCAGGATTCCACGCCACGCTGGATGGCAACGAGCAGTTCTACGATCTGGCTTCTTTCCGCGACTTCTACGCCACGCTGCGCGCCGATGCCGCCCTGGCCCCGCTGTTCCAAAATCTGCTCCTCATCGAGCAGCCGCTGCACCGCTCCCAGGCATTAAATGAAGATGTAGCCGCCACGCTGAGCACCTGGACCGAAGGCCCCGGCATGATCATTGATGAAAGCGATGCCTCCCTGGCCGACCTGCCACTCGCGCTGGATCTCGGCTACCGCGGCACCAGCCACAAGAACTGCAAAGGCATCGTCAAAGGCTTGGCCAATGCCGCGCTGCTCAAGAAACGCACCCCCGTCATCCGTGGCGGCCCCATCCTCAGTGGCGAGGACCTGGCCAATGTGGGCCCCGTGGCCCTGCTGCAGGATCTCAGCGTCATGGCTCTGCTGGGCGTCACTCACGTGGAGCGCAATGGCCACCACTACTTCCGCGGCCTTAGCATGCACTCCCAGGCCACGCAGGAGGCCGTGCTGAGCACTCACACCGGCCTCTACCACCGCCACCCGCAGGGCTTCCCCACGCTCAAGATCCAGAACGGCACGCTCGATGTCTCCACCGTCAACTCAGCCCCCTTCGGCTGCGGCATCACGCTGGATGTGACCCAGTTTGAGCCCCTGAATGACTGGATCAAGCGGGGTGGGATGGGGGAGTTGTAATGAATGTGATTTGACGAAATCACGGAATCCAACAAAATTCCTTGCATGACATACTCCTCCACTTTGACGTCGAAAAATCAGACCACCCTGCCCAAGGCCGTCGTTCATTTGCTAGGCGCCACGCCTTCATCGATCCTCGCCTATGAAATTCTGGAAGACGGCAAGGTTCTGCTCACAGCCAAATCTGCGACTTTCAAGGACATCGCCGACACCTTTCCGAAGAAAAAAGCAACCAAACCTATCAGCATTGAAGACATGAAAAGAGCCGTCGCCCAAGGTGCTGCAAAACGTTTTAAGAAAGCTGTAAAATGACGGGGCTCGATACGAACGTCCTTGTGCGATACCTCGCACAAGATGACGAGCCCCAGCTACGAAGCGTGCTGACTTTACTGCTGAAGAAGGGCGCGACTTTCTTTGTCCCGGATCTCGTTTTGGTCGAAACTGACTGGGTGCTCAGCACACTCTATGAGTGGACGCCAGAAGAAGTCGCTGAAGCATTCGGCCGCCTGCTAAATGTGCACAATCTGACCTTCGAGAACGAGGGCAGAATACGCGCCGCATTGCGTGCTATGCGCCAAGGTGCAGATTTGTCTGACGAACTCATCATTGATCGCTGTCGCGACATGGGTTGCAAGACAGTGGCAACATTTGATAAAGGCATAACAAAACGGCATCCTGGATTTGCCGTGACTCCCAAATAGCTTCCTCAGCATGCTCCACTTGATGCATCAATCAAGCAGGGCGGCAATGGTGAGCAGTGAAGTCCATTTCCATGTTTTCAATACGTCCGCCCATGATCACGGCGCTTATCGCACTGGGTATGCTGCTTGTTGCCTACGGGCTGATGTCGACAATTTCCAACTCGTTGGAACGTCCTGCAGCACACACCATCAACGACATAACGGATGCAAACACCATCTGGCGGGCAGACATCCCGCTTGGCTTTGAGGAATCAGTAGCTCGTAAAAAGTGTCCAGTTCCGCTACCTCAAGGAGCCCGCCATATTCAGTATGTTGATTTCTACGAATACGGTGGATTCATGCACTGCATGCGTTTTGAAGCCCCGCTCTCCGTCTGCAGGGAGCATGCCGCCCAGCTGATCCAAGCATTTAATGCACGGAACAACGAGACCCAAAAATCCAATCAAGCGCCTTTGCCAGTTCGTCCGATCCCTCTGGACCAATCGACAACCACCGTGATAGGCCATTATGTTCGTGATCAAGTTGCGGAGGCTGCGCGTGCTTCCTGGTTTGAGCCAGATAAGTTGACCAGTGGAGAAATGTGGGGCCGCAGCGGAAGCCATACGCCCATGATCATCATCGACAGCGACAAAGGTGTCTTTTACTACCTCCGCACCGATTAATAGTTTTGAAAACTGCAAAAATAGGTCTGTCAGCCATGGAAGGAAAAATGACGCATCCCGGTTTCAAAATCATATCCGGCGCTCAAACAGGGGTGGACCGGGCTGCACTGGACGCAGCTCTGGCCTTTGGCGTGCCCTGTGGCGGCTGGGTGCCAGCAGGCAGGCGCGACGAGGACGGCGTCATTCCTCCAGATTATCCGGTGCAGGAGCTGAAGGAAGGGGGCTACAGGCAGAGAACCATTCAAAATCTCAGTGATGCCGATGGCACGCTGATTCTGTATTTCGAAGAGCTGGAAGGAGGCACGGAGCAGACGCTCTATCGGTGCATCAAGCTGCATCGCCCTTACGTGCTTGTGGATGGAGCAGAAATCAGCGCCGAGAGAGCCTCTGATCTTGCCCTTCGATTCATCCGCAGCCGTAATATCAGCAGCCTCAACGTCGCTGGTCCGCGTGGCAGCAAACGGCCAGAAGGCCACGCTTACGCGCTAGATGTCATTTCAAGACTGCTCATGAAGCTGGGATTCCAGCGGCAGTGAGGGTCAGCTTTAACTTTTACTCTATTCCAGCTACCTCATCGATCTCGGCAACTGCCTCTTCTGGCACCACCCTCTGCGGTGCCACCGCAAACACAAAGCGGTGAATGCCTGCCAGATCTGCCGCAGTGCTGGCATTCAGGTAGCCCAGCTCGGTGCAGAGGGTGACCACGGGAGCACCTTGATCGTGGCCCAATTCGAGGGCGATGAGCGCACCGGTGTTGAGATGAGCGAGGGCATCCTTCAGAAAACGCTCCACGATGCGCAGGCCGTCCGGGCCGCCATCGAGGGCGAGGATGGGATCGCGCTGCACTTCGGCGCTGAGCGTGGGGATTTCAGCGGTGGGGATGTAGGGCAGATTGGCGGCGATGACGTCAAAGGTGCCGGTGATTTTTTCAAAGAGATCGCTGCGCAGAAACTTCACGTTGCAGCCCAGACGCGAGGCATTGAGCCGGGCGAGATCCAGAGCGTCTTCGCTGATGTCTGCCAGCACCACCTCGCTCAGCGGCCAGGCTTTGGCGAGGCTGAGGCCGATGCAGCCGGAGCCGGTGGCCATGTCCAGCACACGAGCGGGCGCGCTGGGGCATTTTTTCAAAATCATCTCCACCAGCGTCTCCGTCTCCGGGCGTGGGATGAGCGCACGGTGGTCGCTCACGAATTCGTGGCCGCAGAATTCCACGGTGCCCAACAGGTGCTGCAGCGGCTCCCCTTCCCCACGGCGCTTCAGCAGGTCGCGCAGTTTTACCAGATCGGGCTCGGGCACGGATTCGCCAAAGCGCAGATACAGATCCAGCCTGCGGCAGTGCAGCACATGGGCCAGCAGGTGCTCCATGTTCAACCGGGCTTCCTCGATCTTGCGCTTCTCCAGGTAGGCGGTGCCGGACTGGATGATTTCAAGGATGAGCTTCATGGAGGGAGATGGGGCAAAGGCAAAACGGCACGCGGCACAGGCCGAAGCGCTGCGCACTAATCAAGACGCCACGGCCTCGATCAAGCCGGATTCCGTGATGATTTGCACCACACGCTGGTCGTGGGCTTCGCACGGAATGTCATTGATGATCTGCATCTCAAACGCCACGGCGAGACGTCGCGCGCGGCACTCCGGCCGAGCCAGCAGGCGGTCGTAATAACCACCGCCGCGCCCGAGACGCGCTCCTGTGCGTGTGAATGCCAGCCCGGGCACCAGAATGACATCCAGCTCCGCCACCTGCACCGGCGTGCAATGCTCCTGCGGCTCCCACACATTCATCGTGCCACGTTTGAGATCCTCCGCTGAGCGCACCACACGCGGTTGCAGCTCTTCTTTCTCGATGTGGAAAAAGCACACGCGCACACCGCGTGCGAGCAGCCCGGGCAGCAGATGCGTCACGAGATCGGGCTCATTGCGCAGACCACCAAACAGCGCCCAGGTCTGGCCAGCGCGATCATTCCCCACATAGCGCAGGATCTGCGTGGAGATCCTGGCACTGGCATCAGCGCGCGTGGGTTCCTCCAGCGCACGCAGGCGCTCGCGCAGAGTTTGGCGCAGCGTGGCTTTGTCTGTCATGACACTTCGATCAATGGAGCGGACAGGAGTGTCCGCGCTACCTTCTTCACAGCAGCTCGGGCTTCTGCAGCAGCTCGGCCACGCGCTTGAGCAGGCGTCCGGCGCCGCCGCCATCCAGCACGCGGTGGTCAAAGCTGAGGGTCAGCTCGGCTTCCGTCACGGGGATGAACTGGTTCACCTCATCGCTCCAGTGCGGCACCTTGCTGCCGGCACCGAGGCCCAGCACGAGATTCTGCTCTGGCAGCGGGATGGGGGTGGCCCACACGATGCCAAAGGTGCCAAAATTGGTCACGGTGGCGATGCCCGGGCGCTTCACATCATTGGGCAGGCGGCGTGCGCGGGCCTGCTCCACCAGCTTGTTGTAGGTGGGCACCAGCTTCATGAGCGGGGTCTTTTCCACCTCGCGCAGCGTGGGCACCATCACACCATCGTCCACCTCCACGGCAAAGCCGATGTCGATGGCCAGCGGATGCACGATGCGGTTGCCCACCAGGCGTCCGGCAAAGGCGGTGTTTTCAGAGAGCGCGATGGCCAGCGCGCGGATGACATAGAGCGCGGGGCCGGGCTTGGGGTCGGCCTTTTTGCGGTGCGCCAGCATGGCGTCCAACATGATGGGGCTGCCCACGGTGGCCAGCGGGCGCGTCCAGCTCCGGCGCATGGAATCCGCCACCGCGATGCGCATGGGCGAGGCCGGTGTCATGCGGTGCTGCTCCAAGCCGCGCAGGAAGGACTCAAAGTCCTCCACCGTGACACGGCCGCCCGCACCTGTACCGGGCACGCCGGCGAGGTCGGAGGCATTCAGCCCCAGCTCGGCCATGCGTGCACGCATGCGCGGAGAGATGTAGGTGGCCCCAGCCGCACCCGCAGGCACCGGCAGGCCGCCCACCACCGGCTCCACGGTGGGCTGACGGGTGGAGATCACGTCGTTGTCGCTGATCTTGAAGTGCAGATTTTCCACCTCCTCGGAGCTTCCGCCCGAGTGGCTGTGACTGGGGGCATCGGCCTTGGCAGATGGCTCGTCGCTGAGGCCCAGCAGCTGGGCGTCCTCGGCGCTGATCTCAAAGGCCGCCAGCGTGGCGCCCACGGCGTAGCTGGTCTTGGCCGCAGCCACGATCTGGCCCACTTTGCCGGCGCACGGGGCCGTCACGGCCATGGTGGCCTTGTTGGTCTCCACTTCAAAGAGATCGCAGCCTGCCTCGACGACGCTCCCGGGCTCGACCAAGATGCGGATGATCGTGGCTTCAGCGATGGACTCGCCCAGCTGGGGCATCAGGATGGGAATGGTACGCATGACTGGATGCTGAAAAAGAAAACGGGGCTGAAAGTGGGATTAATGGCGCAGCAGAGTGCGCAGTGCGGCCGCGATGGTGGCCGTGGTAGGCCGGTGGGCCTTCCAGAGATTGGGGTGGTAGGGGATGGGCGTGTCCTTGGAGTTCAGCCGCATGGGCGGCGCATCCAGCAGGTGGAAGCCCTCGGTGGTCACACGGGCGATGATTTCCGCCGTGACACCGCCCCAGGGGAATGCCTCTCCCAGCGCCAGCAGGCGGCCGGTGCGGGCCACAGAGGCCAGGATGGTGTCCGTATCCATCGGCTTCACGGAGCGGAGATCCACCACCTCGATCTGGTAACCGTCGAGCTGCAGCTCCTCAGCCGCGCGCAGGGCCTCGTGCACCATGGCGCTGTACGTCACGATGGTGGCGTGGCGGCCCGGGCGTGCGATGCGTGCCTTGCCGATGGGCAGCTCACGATCGCCGATGCGGTCTGCCTTCAGGTGGTAGTAGAGAAACTTGTGCTCGCAGAAGACCACGGGGTCATTGATCTCCACGCTGTCCAGCAGCATCCAGTAGGCGTCCTCCACGGTGGCGGGCGTCACGATCACCAGGCCGGGATAGTGCGCATAGATGGCCTCCATGGACTGGCTGTGGAAGGGGCCGCTGCCAGCCGTGCCGCCGGAGGGCATGCGGATGGTGATGGGGCACGGCACATTGGTGCGCCAGTAGAGCGTGGCCGCCTGATTGATGATCTGGTTGAACCCGATGGAGGAGAAATCCGCAAACTGCATCTCCACGATGGGGCGCGCGCCCTCCACCGCCGCACCCACGGCCATGCCGATCATGGCATCCTCGCTGATGGGGGAGTCAAAGACACGGTTGGGGAATTCCCGGCTCAGGTTTTTGGTGGCCTTGAAGGCACCGCCAAAGGTGGCGATGTCCTGCCCGTAAAGGAAAACGGAGGGGTCACTGCGCAAAGCCTCGTACTGGGCCTCCCGAATGGCTTCGAGGTAGGTGATGCTCATGCCTTGTACTGCCCTTCCACCAGCTCAGCGCAAGACAAGGCCTGCCAGTTTTCTTTATAGGGGTCTGGGGTGGGTTCTTTGGACACTTTGGAAACGGTTTGATCCACGGTGCGGCGCACCTCTTCATGCAGCTCGCGCACCTCGGCGGGGGTCATCCAGCCATGGGCGCAGGCAAATTCTTCCGCCACCTGCAGGCAGTCGCGTGCATTGGGGGCATGGCGCGCTTTGTCGGGAATGTAGGAGGCGTCATCGTGCTCGCCGTGGCCGGAGAGGCGCAGCAGCGTGCCCACCACCATCTGCGGTCCGCCACCGGAACGGGCACGGGCCACGGCAGCGCGGAAGGCCTTGAGGCAGGAGGCCAGGTCCGTGGCATCCACGGTCACGCCCTCCACACCATAGCCCGCAGCGCGGTCCACCAAATTTTCACAGGCGTACTGGCGGGTGTTGGGGGTGGAGTAGGCGTACTGATTGTTGGCCACGCTCACGATCATGGGCAGCTTTTCCACGGCGGCCATGTTCAAGCCCTCATGAAAAGCCCCGGTGGAGGTGCCGCCATCGCCGATGCTCGTGGCACCCACGCTGTCGCCCAATGTCCCAGCAAGCCGCCGGGCAAAGAGCGCCCCGGACGCCACTGCCAGCATGCTGCCCAGGTGGCTGATCATGGCCATGTGCCCCTCTTTCGGGCGGCCACGGTGGATGTTGCCATCCCGCCCGCGCATCGGCCCGGTCACGGCACCCAGGTAGGTGCGCACGGTGTCGATGATGGGTTCGCCAAAGGCGATTCGGCCCGCCTGGTCGCGGATCAGCGGAGCATAGACGTCTTTACCCTTACGCAGTTGGATCCCCAGCGCGGCGCTGAAGGCCTCCTGCCCTTTGCCTAGGTACACTCCACCCACGATACGCCCGCCGGCACGGTAGAGAGACCCGAGCTTCTCCTCCAGCACTCTGGAAAGCATCATGTGCTGGAAGGTCTGTAGAAATTGATCGCGAAAATCGGCCGTCAGGTCGGTTTCGGCGCAGTTGATCGATGAAGCAAGTGCCACGAGGCATACTTGGTATCTATGGCGACAGTTTCGTCAATAGCGCGGCGGTAAGGATTCCTCTACAAATGACGAAATCTAGCCGCAACTGGCATCCGATCGGCTTCTTTTGTCCGCCACAAGTTTTTAAGATAAAGCGTGACAAGCTTCACTCGTTTTAATAATATCGTTGAAATTTTTATAATTCAGTGGAAATTTAATAAACTAACCTGAAATTTTTAGAAACCGATGGAATCACTTGTCTCCACCGCCGCTGCTGATCCAGCCTTTGCTGGCTTCCACACTCAGAGCTACGGTAGCCTGCTGCTGCCAGACCACCCCATCCGTTTCGGCTTTCAGGTGGACATTGTTCCTGAGAACTGCCCCAACAGCATCATCTTCGGCATCGTCAGCCGGGACCCCGCCAACAGCAGCCATGCCAAAACCAGCGGCTTTGCGGTGAAGGTGGACCTGGAGATGCGCGAGGTCTGGGACGCCCTGAACAAAAGCGGCCTCGTCGGCTGGGTGGAGCATCCCCTTGGCCTGGCCGGATTTACCGATGAGGAGCCCCTGCTCCTCGGCTGGGAGATCGAATTCCACGGCCACGCATTGATCCCCAAACTCGTGGTGGCAGACCAGCAGTGGCTCTACCCCGCCGTACAGTGCCCCAATCCTGTGGTGATGGAGACCGTGATCGGCTGGCAGGGCACGTGGGACCGCGATCCCCGCAGCACCTTCCTGCACCCTGCCCTCTGGCGCGAGCAGCTCCCCGTGCTGCACACGCCTCAGCAGCCCGAGGCTGTGGCGGCGTAAAGGCGGCTGGCGCAAGCTCCGGCTTGAATCCCGTCGCATCCCCCGTTACCGGACGGGCTCATGAAAAACACGGAAAGTCGCATCCTCATCACCGGCGGGGCCGGATTCATCGGCAGCGCCCTCGTCTGGGAACTCAACCGCCGGGGCTGCGAAAACATCGTGGTGTGCGATCGCCTGAGCACCGACGAGAAGTGGAAAAACCTCGTCCCGCTGAAATTTGCCGACTACATCGACGGCAACGACCTCCTTCAGGCCGTGCAGCACAGTCCTGCCAAGATCGGCCGCTTTGACCACATCCTGCACCTAGGTGCCTGCTCCGCCACCACCGAGCGGGATGCGGACTACCTCATGCGGAACAACTACGAGTTCACCAAGCAGCTCTGCCAGTGGTCCCTCGCCAGCCAGACCCGCTTTGTGTACGCCTCCTCCGCCGCCACCTACGGTGATGGAGCCCACGGCATGGACGACCAGATGGCCGACCTGCACGCCCTGCGCCCGCTGAACATGTACGGGTACTCCAAGCACCTCTTTGACCTGCACGCCAAGCGCGAAGGCTGGCTGCCCCACATCGTCGGCCTCAAGTACTTCAACGTCTATGGCCCCAACGAAGACCACAAGGCGGACATGCGCAGCCTCGTGCACAAGGCCTGCGGCCAGATCCTCGCCACCGACAAGGTGCAGCTCTTCAAGTCCCACCGCCCCGACTACAAGCACGGCGAGCAGATGCGCGACTTCCTCTACGTAAAGGACGCCATCCGCATGACCCTGCACCTGGCCGAAACCCCGAGCGCCGGCGGCCTCTTCAACCTCGGCTCCGGCAAAGCCCACACCTGGGTCGAACTCGCCACCGCCATCTTCACCGCCCTCGGCAAGGAGCCGAACATCGAGTTCATCGACATGCCCGAGCACCTCCAGTCGAAGTACCAGTACTACACCTGCGCCGACATCGCAAAGCTGCGCGGCTCAGGATTCAAGACGGAGATTACGCCGCTGGCGGAAGCCGTGCGGGATTATGTGCAGGGGTATCTTGTGCCGGATAAGCGGCTTGGGGATGAGGTGTCCTGAACGATGCGGCATGTCGTCACATGCGCGTCAAGAGAAGGGTCAGATCAACGATGCGCCGTTGCTTGTAGATGAGAAAGTCAATGAATCGCAAACGGCCTTTTGAGGCGATGCGGGCCTCGGCTGGCAAGTAACCTGGAGCCTCGCAGCGAACCGTCGAGGTACCAACGCTGATGCTGGTGCCTGTATTATCGAAACCCGCGCCAAACCTGTCTTTGACGGTTGCTTGGCCATCGCTGTCAGTCAGCGCGGTAAGAACCGTTGGAGGGGAAACAAGCATCTCGGGTGCCCTGGCCCGGCGCTCAGAAATCAAGGTCACGGTCGCTGCGGCAATGGGCTGCTTTGTGACGGCATCGATAGCTCGCACGCTAACGGTAACCCACGCCGAGCCACAGCCGATGTAACCAGGCACAAGCAAGGCAAAGGCGATGCCGAAAACCAGAAGGGTCCAGAATGCACATCGTAAAAGTTTCATTTTCCGGAGCTGGCTAGCTTGAGAGGTCAACCTGAAGCCCCTTGAATCGTTCGTCAAACCCGTCCTCGCGAGGGAACACGCCGTTCAGATCAGGCCATAGGCACTGCAAGGCGGGATACCCGTCTGGATGCGGCCGGTAGACCCAGTTTGCGCAGCCTAGATAATCGTAAAAATGTCTGTTTTGAATCGGGCAAAAAATCACATCTCTATCATCAACAAAATCGGGGTATCGTTGTTCAGGCACAAGCAGACCACCTGCCATCAAATATTCGCCAATGGCATTTAGCACTCGTCCAGGTGGGGCAACGTCGCCCCCGATGATCAGGATTCGTGCCGGATAAGCGGCTGGGGCATGAGGTGGGGTGAGTGAGCTTTGCACGCTCGATCACTCCCCTACTTGCTGAATGGTCACATACCCCTCCAGCCAGCCTATGTGGTCATCCACTTGGTGTTCATCGATCGAGAAGCCTGCAGGCCGTTCTCTAAATCCCGGCAGGTCGGCTACTTTCTGTTGGGCAGCACGCGCAAAAGCCTCGGTCGAAAAAACACCGATCAGTTTCACATCTTCGTGACCGTCATCAAACTCGTGCACATGGTGAAGGAGGAAAACAGTGTTCATTATGGTGTTATTGCAGATAGGTCACCAGACTGGTGCTGAATGACCTGAAAGATATCCGTCGAAAATCCTTCGGTATCGCTCAGCTAAGTACGCTCCATGCGCCTGCCCAAGACGATCAATGTCATGCCAAAATCGCGCCTCCTCAAATCCCTCAAAGTTCCAGACCGAGAAGAGCGCCAAATTATGAAAGCAGTCTGCCACATCTCGGCACAGCCGCAGGTCTGAAGCCCTGCGCCACCAGCTTACTGGATTCCACCAAACAGTATCGCAATGACCTGAGCGAAGGTGACACAAGACTGTGTAGAGCAGATGGCGGTAGGCTTCCTGACGTTGCGTCTCAATGCGCGTGGTGTTGCCTAAGGAGTCGGGATTACCACCTAAAGTCTGTGCTGCCTCATGAAAAAGCTGTCTTATCGCCGGAGTCGCATACCGGGCGGTGTAAACCATCTGATCCGTAACCAAGTCGTAGTACTTGCTGCCGATACCACGGTAACGCTTGTTCATCTCGGTCCGGTCGATGGCACCCTCCTTTTCCAACGCCAGCATGGAGCAATTGAAGCCATCGCTGATGATGCCAACGAGCGTGTTCCGGATCTCTTCGTCGGTGGGCTTATTCATCGTCATTTGGTAGAGCTTCTCTCTGTCCACAGCCACTTGCGGCAATGTGGGCATTTTTCATACCGCTTACTTCCCATGTTAACCGCCATCGGCGAAGGCTCGAAGTCGGTGCCGCACTCCGGGCAGTGGCGGATGCCGTAGAGGAGGTGCCAGGGGAACTTGCGGCCGGTGGTGTAGCGGGTGAGCAAGGCCAGCGCCCCCACGAAGAGCGCCACCAGCCACAGAACCACGATCACCTCCCACGCCGAGCGACCCAGGCCGCCCACATTCCACGCCATGAGGCTGATCGGAAAGTTCGCCGCCCAGTGCGCGACCATGGCCCCGCCAAGCCCAAGCCATAGCCGACGACGCAGACGGGAGAGGGTGATGGCCACGAAAGCACTGTGAAACACACAGGTCATCAGCCGCTCGTTGATGTAGCCGCCAAACTGATAAAACGGCAGCTTGGCCAAAGCAGGCTGGGTGGACACGCGCTCGGCGATGAACCACATCTCCCCCAGCGCGAACCCGAGCCCGATGGCGAGGGCGTAGCGGCTGAAGTTTTCAGGCCGAATGTCGCGAAAGACCGCCGGAATCAGCAGCACCAGCAGCTTCGCAGGCTCCTCCGTCAGCGGCGCATACAGCGTGGCCAGCCACTGATACGCCATGGACTTCCGCGTCAGCCATCCGGCAAGCCAGTGATCCAGCGGCAGCCGCACCAAATAAAAAGCCAGTGGCTGCAACGGCAGACAGATCAGCACCGCCGCCAGCAGCAGCCAGCCATTGGCAGGCTTGGGCAGCTTATAAATGAGCGCGCCAAAACCTGCGCTGGCGATCAGGCTGGTCAGAATGGCGGCGATGTAGATTCCGGGCATGGCTGTGGGAAGACAAAGATCTCAGCCTTTCACTTGATCATCGGAGCCCCATATTTTGATATTTAGCAAAGTGGCCCACACGGGATGATAATGAGCCTCAACGGTCACGCAATGTTTGGTGCCATTGGGTGCCTCACAATCCACATGGTAGTCTTTGATCGTCAAGCTGGCATAGAATGCTGCGCGGATGGAACCACAGTCACGCCACACACCAGCTCGGCTGATTTTCAAAACCTTGACTGAGTCCACTTCCAAAAGCCGACGAATGGCCGGCCTCACCTGAATCGTTCTCCAGCAATGGCGGAGGAACATCAGGGCCATCAGCAGGCCCCAAAGGAAGATCATGGCTAAGTACAATATTTTCATTTCATGCCGGAGGTCAAGCGAGCCCTCCCCCGTGAAAGCGGCGGAGCAGCACCTGACAGGCTGCAATGGCATGATCGCGATGAAATGATTCAGCAGCTCTGATTTCTGCGTCTTTGACCGCCAGAGCCTCTGACGCCCAATGCTGACGGATTTCCCCGATGGGTAGATGGTCGGTTTCGCTATCGATACCGACGAAGCAAAGGAAGTCCGGATCGTGCTCCAATGAGGACACTCGGCAGCAAAGACCAGCAAGAAGCCTTGAACCTTCAATGATGCCCAGTTCGCCACGCAACATGGCAGATGCCGCCTCAACGACTTGCTGCTGAGGTGACTGTTCGGTGAAGGCTAATTCAGAGTCTTTCATGGCAAGCCAGCAGGTTAAGAATGCAGTTTAATACCATTGACCAAGAACCGTCCGCCAGCATAAAAAAGCGCATGAAAAACGACGCCAGAACATTGCTATTGGCTGCAGCACTGGCACTTTCGCCCACAGCTGCCACGGCATGCCTTTGGGACAGCGACACACTGGCCGCAGAAAGCGCCCGGTTCCCCGGCATCTCTCAGCTCATCACCGGAGCTTTCCCTCGTCATTCGCAGGAGTTCTATGAATGGCGGCGAAAAACTTGCGAGCAACAGCTGGCCAAAAACCCGGCCCTTATTGCCTTGTATGACGATCTCTCCGTAGCGCAGCACAAGCTCGGCGATCACAAGGCAGCCATTGCCACAATGCTGGCCAAGGAAAAGCTCAAGCCCGGTGTGTATGAGACCTATTCGAACCTGGGCACCTTTTACATCTACACCGGTGAACTCGAAGAAGCCATCAAATGGATCAGCAAGGCGCTGGCCATCAATCCCAACGCGCACTTTGGGAGGGAGAAATATCAAAAGTGGCTGGTCGAATGGCAGATCGACCTTAAAAAACCCAGGGGAGAAAATGACAGCCAACCCCAACCAAGATTATCACCACACAACACGTTGATGGGCTTTGCTCGGTTCGTGGCCAGCAAAGAATCCGGCATGGACACCATGTCTTATGACTCCGACCTCGCGCTTTCTCCTGAGCAGGCGCTGGCCGCCATACGTGGTGTCTCAGGCATGATGCGGTTTGCAGATTTTGACAACCCGCTGCTGCAGGAAGCCATGGGAGATTTGCTTCTCGTAGGAGAACTGAAAAGAAATGCAGCGCAGCTAGCCTCGATTTGCTACATGCAGGCAGCTCAGCAGTCGACTGATGATGAGAAGAAGGCTGCCATGCAGGCCAAATGCAAGATGGCAGGCCGATTTACACCCGACTTCAGCATGGATTTAGTAAAAAGTCAGCTTCTGTACGGACTCAAGGAGGGCAATTCCTACTTTCAAACGATTCGGGAAGACGAAATGAACTGGATCGCCGCTGGTCTGGACGCCAGCGCCGAATTCCAAAAGAAGTATCTGGCGGCCCGCTGAGCCAGTTTTTTTGGATTCTGGAGCCCATTCCGCCAGTCGACAGCGAGGGGATTGCATGCTAAACACCCCGCCCCATGTCTGCCACCACCAACCGTCTTGACGCCCGTTTTGCCCAGCTTCGTGCCCAGAAGAAGAAGGCTTTCGTTGCCTATGTCTGCGCCGGGGACCCCACGCTGGAGGGTACGATCGACATCGTGCTGGGCCTGGAGCGTGCCGGGGCGGATGTGGTGGAGCTGGGCGTGCCCTTCTCTGACCCTCTGGCAGACGGAGTGGTAAACCAGATGGCGGCGGACCGCGCGCTGAAGGCCGGTGCCACCACGCCGAAGGTGCTGGAGATGATCCGCCAGCTGCGCACGAAGTCGCAGATCCCGCTGGTGCTCTTCACCTACCTGAACCCCGTCTATGCCTACGGCTATGAGCGCTTTCACATCGATGCCGCTGCTGCCGGAGCCGATGGCGTGCTCGTTCTGGACCTGCCGCCGGATGAGGCCGCGCAAAATGCCGAGCTGAAGCCCTCCCCGGAGCTGCGCCACATCCAGCTCATCGCCCCCACCTCCCCGGCGGACCGCATCGCCAGCATAGCCAAATCGGCCGAGGGCTTTGTCTATTACGTCAGCCGCCTCGGTGTGACCGGCGCGCAGGCGGAGGTCGCCACGGGCATCGCCGAGCAGGTGGCGGTGATCAAGGCGGCCACCGATGTGCCGGTGTGCGTGGGCTTTGGCGTGTCGAACCCCGCCCAGGCCGCCGAGATCGCCAGCAAAGCCGACGGCGTCGTGGTGGGCAGCGCCATCGTAAAACTCATTGAGCAGAACGGCACCGCGCCCGACTGCGCCGCCAAGGTGGAAGCCTTCGTCAAACCGCTGGTGGATGCCGTCCACGCGCTCTGACCGTCTTGATTCCTTGCCCCTTTTTTTGACCACTTTTCTCTTATGACTCTGAACTTCACCAAAATGAACGGCGCCGGCAATGACTTCGTCATGCTGGACAATCGCGATCTTTCCATCTCCCTGACCAAGGAGCAGATCGAGAAGCTGTGCGATCGCCATCGCGGCATCGGTGCCGATGGCCTGCTCTGCGTGGAGCCCGCCACGGCGGACGGCGACTTCAAAATGCGCTACTACAATGCCGACGGCGGCGAGGCCGAGATGTGCGGCAACGGTGCGCGCTGCTTTGGCCGTTTTGTAAACCACCTGCATGGCGACAAGCTCACGAAGATCCGCTTTGAGACCCTGGCCGGCATCATCTCCGCCGAGTTTGAGGGCAGTCAGGTGCGCATCAACATGAGCACCCCGCACAACCTCAAGCTGTCCAACCACCTCGAAGTGGCTGGCGCCGGGCTGACCGTGCACAGCGTGAACACCGGCGTGCCCCACGCCGTGGTGATGGTGGACGACCTGGAGACCGTGCCCGTGCGCGAGTGGGGTGCTGCCCTGCGCTACCATGAAGCCTTCAAGCCCAAAGGTACCAACGCCAACTTCTCCAAAGTCGTGGCCCCCGGCAGCATCGCCATCCGCACGTATGAGCGCGGTGTGGAGGATGAGACCCTGGCCTGCGGCACCGGCATGGTGGCCTGCGCCCTGATCTACCACGAGCTGACCGGCGAGCCCGGCCCCATCAGCGTGCTGGTGAAAGGCGGCGACACCCTCAAGGTGGGCTTCGAAGAGCCCAACAAGAGCGAATACACCAATGTGACGCTCTTTGGACCCGCAGATTTCGTTTTCCAAGGCACAGTTCAACTCTAAGGTATACGCCCTTTCCCTCTACCGCCCCATGTTCGCAGGAACCCACACCGCCATCGTCACCCCTTTTCGCAACGGCCAGATTGACGAAGCCGCGCTCAAATCGCTGATCGACTTTCAGTTCGACAACGGTGTCACGGGCGTTGTGCCCTGCGGCACCACGGGCGAGTCTCCCACGCTGGATCATGAAGAGCACTCCCGTGTGGTTAAGCTGACTGTTGAGTTTGCCAAAGGCCGCGGCGTGGTCATGGCGGGCACAGGATCGAATTCCACCCGCGAGGCCATCGAGCTGACACAGGAGGCGGAAGCCGCAGGTGCCACGGCGTCCCTGCAGGTGGCTCCCTATTATAACAAGCCCACCCCTGAGGGGCTGTATCAGCATTTCAAGGCCATCGCCGACAACACCAAGCTCCCGCTCATGCTCTACAGCATCCCCGGGCGCTGCGGCATTGAGATCGGCCTGGATGTGCTTGTGCGCCTCGCAGAAAGCTGCCCGAACATCCGCTCCATCAAGGAAGCTGGTGGCAACCCCGAGCGCGTGAGCCAGATGAAGCAGCTGCTGCCGGCAGACTTTGAGATCATGTCTGGCGACGACGGCCTGACCCTGCCCTTCATGTCTGTGGGCGGCGTGGGCATTGTCAGCGTGGCTTCCAACCTGATTCCAAAGCCGATCAGCGAGATGGTGCAGCTGGCCCTCAAAGGCGACTACGCCAGTGCGCTGAAGATCCACACCAAGTATTACCCGCTCTTTGCCGCCTTCCTGAAGCTGGCCACCAACCCCATCCCGATCAAAACGGCCATGGCCCTCGCCGGCCACTGCACTGACGAGCTGCGCCTGCCGCTCGTGGGCATGGAGAAGGAGAAAGTCGCCGAGCTGACCGCCACGCTGAAGAAGCTGGGCATCATTGGGTAAGGCATTGCCGGGCGCAGCCAGCTTGCATAGTGGTCCGCACAACGCGAAGCCAGCCGAAGGCAATCCTCTGTGCGGTTCGGGCTACCCAGAATCAATTTCCACCCAAACTTCCGCGTACCAGTTCCAGCCGCACGGCGTGCTCTAAAGTGGAATGCTGGATTCTGCGCTGCGTGGTTTGTGAAAAAATGGAGCCTGCGTGCCGCACAGAGGACTGTGCGGACCACTATCAATATCTGCTTCAGCCCGCATCGCCCAGATACGGCTCCGCCAGGTGCAGCCAGGGGTGGATGACGCCGTGATCGGCGATCTCCTTGCCGAAGGCAGTGCTCATAAACCGTGCGTTCGGGATCATGCCCACACGCCCGAGGTCCAGCCTGTCGGCATCCCAGCAGGTGCCGATGGTGGGATCTTCATGGTGCTCGCCCTCGGTGTGCCAGATGCAGGCGTGGCGAAGAAGCGCGTGGTCTTAGTCTGAGAGATCAAAGAGATGGCCGCGAAAGGTGTCGGCAAAATCTGCGCCCCGCTCTCCATGCCCTGGGTCCCAGCCTTCGTTTTCGCGCCGGCTGTCGTGAAACAAGGCAAACAAGCGCACCACATGGACCTTGGCTCCCGTCCGCGCAGCCAGGATGCAGCCGTTGCGCTCCACGCGCCGCCAGTGGTCCGGTCCGTGTGCTGAATAGGGATCGCGATGGTGCGGAGCTTGCGTTACAGCGAGCCAGAGGCGGCGAAAATCGATGGAGTGTTGCTTGGTTGTCATGGCTTCTACCGGGCGCTGTATCGCTGAGTTGAGCAGCGGCGTGGCATTTTCAAGTATTCGCAGATGATTAGCATCTCGCAGGCATGTGTCAGTCACCGCCATGTCACTGCCTGAAGGAAGAGTATGACAGCACCAGCCGCACGACCCAGGCACCGAGGATCACCACCAGCAGAAGCGTCAAGACTATCGTGGTGGACGAGGTGCGTTGTTTCACATGAGGTGTCAGATTCACGAGCAACTGATACTGCGGAGACATCACCGTGCGCCCCTTTGCAGAAAGCATCAGCCACAAGACATAGCCATTGAGCAGCGGTCCCACGATGGTGAAAAAGGAAATGACTCCCAGGAGGCCGGAAATGACAGCCATCGGAACTCGCACCCATGGGGACAGCCGCCTCAGCCCCGCCCCCAGAATCAGAGCGCCCACTGAAATCAAGAGGGCAAAGAACCAGGCAGAAGGCCCTCGTCTCATCATCCCCTCTCCTATGGCCTGGAAGAGCGGGATAAGCATGAGCCCGCCAAACAGCCCATAGAGCAGCCCCACGCCTTTGATCTCGGCCTCGTACCAGAGGTGTGCCCGCCGGACAGACTCCGGAGATGTCTCATCCACCATCTGCTGCGACTGCGGCGGTGCATAGGGATTGAATGCTGAGTCTTGACTCACGGAGCCACTCTACCCGAACACCCGCAGCGTGCACCAGCCCCAAATGCCGCATTGTTGCAGGCTGGACATGCGGCGGCAGATGCGCATCAATACAGACATGTTGTCACTACGCCATCTGTGCCTCGCCGCTTTGCTGCTGGGCTTGTCCAGCTGCAGCTACCTTGCTTCCAAATATGCTGCCGCGAAGCTGAGATCGCAGAAGTCGGCTTTGGATAAGAGCATCCGTGAGGCCAAGGTGATCGGCGTCATCGAGATGGTGAACCCGGAACAAAACTACGTGCTGATCAATTGTGAGCAGCAGCTGGACATCCCGGCCGGGACAGAGATCATTTCCCAAGGTGTCAACGGCACCAACGGCAAGCTCAAGGTGACTCCTGAGCGCAAGGGCAACTACATCACGGCAGACATCGTGGAAGGCACCCCGCAGCTGCGCGATCTGGTGGTTTACAAAGTGGACTCCAGCAACGTGGCCACTCAGCAGGCAGCGCCGGCGGCCACCGGCCCCGCAGCTCCCCTGACGCCCATCATGCAGGCCGATGTGATCCCGCCGCTGAACGCCCCCTTTCAGCCCATGGCTCCAGTGCAGCCCTCTGCGCAGCCGCAGATGCCACCTCTGCGCCAGATGCCACCCGTCCCCGCCCAGGCACCTGCAGCCCCGCCTCAGCAGCCTGAGGAACCTGCCGCCGACCTGAGCAAACTGCCGCCTGTGATCCGATGATCTCTGAGAGCGAGGCACGCGCACGAGTTCTGGCTGCGGTGGCACCGCTGCCGCCACGCAGCAGCACACTGCTGGAGGCACTGGGCTGCTACGCGGCGCAGGATGCCATGGCCACCGTGCCCATTCCGGCTTTCGATCAGTCCGCCATGGATGGCTATGCCATCCTTGCCGCTGAGAGTGCCACAGCCCAGCCACTGCGCGTCGCCGGAGAGCAGGCCGCAGGTCTGGATGCCGGGCTGCATCTGCAAAGCGGCTGCGCCATCCGCATTTTTACCGGGGCGCCCATTCCAGCCGGGGCCGATGCCGTCATCATGCAGGAGGATGTGCGGCGCGAGGGCGACACCATCGTGTGCACCGATCCCGTCGTGCCAGGAGAAAACATCCGGCGCGCCGGAGAGGATCTGTGCCGTGGGCAGTTTGTGCTGCGCCGTGGAGAGCAGCTCACACCGGGACGCGTGGCGCTGCTGGCATCTCAGGGGCTGGCGCAGATCTCCACGCATGCGCTGCCGCGCGTGGCCGTGCTCAGCACCGGAGACGAGCTGGTACCGCCGGGCGCAGGCCCGTTGAAGGCCGGACAGATTTACAACACCAACGGCCCCATGCTCTGCGGCATGCTGGCGCAGCTCGGCATACCTGGCAGCACGCAGGTGCACTGCCGCGATGATTTGCAGGCCACCATCGAAACTCTGCGCAGCCTGCTGAGCACGCATGATGTGGTGCTCATCAGCGGCGGCGTGTCGGTGGGAGATCATGATCAGATCAAGCCCGCCCTGAAAGAGCTCGGCATCGAGCCCGGGCTCTGGCGTGTGAAGGTGAAGCCCGGCAAGCCCTTCCTCTTTGCCCGCAGTGCGCAGTCCCATATCTTTGGCCTGCCGGGAAATCCGGTGTCCTCCTTTGTCACCTTCCAGCTCTTTGTGCGTCCGGCCCTGCTGCGCCTGATGGGTGCTGCGGAGAGCCTGATCCAGCCACGTGTTATTCCTGCGAAAGCCGGAGCCGCTTTGACCAATCCCGGCGACCGCCCGCACTACCTGCGTGGCGTGCTGGCAGGCGGGCAGTTCATGCCCTTCGGCCTGCAGCAGAGCCATGCGCTGCTCTCCCTCAGCCGGTCCAATGCCCTGCTGCGGCTGGAGGCTGGTCAGGAGTTGCAGGCGGGAGAAGCAGCAGATGTGTGGCTGCTGGATTGATTCATTGAGTGAGAGGTTGCGCGCACCCCGCCGCCATCCATGCTGGCGCTTCACTCATGGAACACGTCCTCGTCATCACCCGCGCGCTTTTTGATCAACTCGGCAGCTTCCAGGGCTTTCAGCCCGATGCCCCACGCTACCTGCATGCCATGCTGGCCCCCGGGGCCAATCACTTCATGGAGCGCCCGGCCGCTGAGAAGGACCCCACGCACAAGCAGCTCATCCCCTACGCCATCTTTCACCACGCTGGCAGCTACCTGAGCTACACACGCGGCGGCAGCTCCGGAGAGAAGCGACTCGTGGCCAAACGCTCCATCGGCATCGGCGGCCACATCAATCCCGTGGATGCAGGCCAGGATGAGCTGGGAGAAACCATGTACTACAACGGCGTGGAGCGCGAGATGGCCGAGGAGCTCGTCATCGGCGGCACGCACACGCAGAAGGTCATCGGCCTGATCAATGACGACGCGACAGAAGTCGGCAGCGTGCATCTGGGCGTGGTGCATTTCTTTGACCTCAGCAGCTCTGATGTGAAGTCCAATGAAGACGCCATCCAGGACCTGCGCTTTCACACGCTGGAGGAGCTGCATGCCATGCGCGATCAGCTGGAGACGTGGTCGCAGATTTGTGTCGATCACCTCTGGAGCGTTCAAAAATAATTGAATTTTACACCTTGGGAAGAAATGCTTGTCTCCTGATGGAACGAATGTTTCTCTTACCTAAATGGAAGATTCATCCCTCAGCGCCGAAGCGGCTCCCGCCGCATCGCTGAACCAACCACCAGCCGGCAGCAGCTCTGCAGAAGACCGTGCCCTGGTGGACAGAGCTCAGGCGGGCGACACACGTGCCTTTGATGATCTGGTGCGCAAGTACACGCCCAAGCTCTATGGTCTGATCTATAACATGACCTCCAACCGCGAGGACACTGCCGACCTGCTGCAGGATGTGTTTGCCAAAGCCTACCGCTCCATCAAGCGCTTCATGGGCAAGTCATCTTTCTACACATGGATCTACTCCATCGCGGTGAACATGACGCTGAACTTTTTAAAGAAGCGTGGCCGTCATCACAAGGTGAGTCTTGACGATGTAGATACAGGCATTGAGAACGATCCGGAATTTATCCGCGTGACCACGGCCAATTCTGGTACCTTACGAGAGGTGGGCATCCATGAGCTGCAAAAAAGGTTGAACGCAGCCATGATGAAGCTGTCAGAAGACCATCGCACGGTGGTGACCTTGTACGATGTGCAAGGTCTCCAGCATGCCGAAATCAGCAAGGTGCTCGGAGTCTCGGAAGGGACTGTCAGATCACGATTGTTTTACGCACATCGCCTGCTCCAGACCTACCTCGAAGACTTTGTCAAATAACGCACCTTGAAACACGACAGTAGAAACAACAATCCACAGCACGCCATGAGTGAGTTTGAAGACATCCAGCGGTTGATTCGGCTGAAGCGCTATGAGCAGCCCGAGGAAGGTTTCACTGAGAAGTTCCTGGAGCAGTTCCATCAGCGCCAGCGCGCTGAGATGCTGCAAAAATCCTCCCTCGCCCTGTTCATGGAACGCGTGGGCACCTGGTGGGAAAATCTTCTGGTGCCAAAATGGGGCGTGGCCATGGCCGCCGCCGCCGTGTGCGCCGTGAGCGTGTGGATGGTCGCACAGCCCGCAAAAACGAATTCCGCGACAGCAGCCACCACAGCTGCACCCGCCGCCCAAGAGAAGCCCTTTGTGCCCAAGATGGATCTCAGCGACTTGCCGCCTGAGCGCCTGGCAGAAAAGAGCAAGCCCCAGCAGAAGCCTCTCCAGCAGGACAAGCTCATGAAGGTGCCTGGCAATTCATCCTCGCTCCCAGCCAGCAACCAGCAGGGAGGTCCCAGCGCGAACAAGGCCGCTCCGGCAGTCCAGTCGGGAGACAAAGGCAAACTGGGCCAGTAAGCCCCATATCTCAGACTTTGCAGGCCCGGCCGCCGGAGTCTACCGGCAGCCAGCCCCCTTAAAAAGTTCTCTTTGCCAGCAGGGCAGGCCCGGCGTATTTTGCACGCTGCTCATGGGAGACCGCCCTGACAACCGCCTGATTATCCGAATTAGCCACGGACTCATCCGCGCCTGACGCCGCCGGAAGAGTCCGTTGTCATGCATGCCCCGCGCTTTCAGGCGCCACCGGCATCCGGCGTCCCGGGATTCCACCTCCATCACAGGCCCGGACTGTTTTCTCGTTGCACCTCCCCCTTCCCCACTTCATTTCCCCTCCCCTCATGTCTCCTGTTACCATCTATGACACCACCTTGCGCGACGGCACGCAGGGCACCGGCATCTCCTTCAGCACCCTCGACAAAATCCGCGTGGCGGAAAAGCTCGATGACTTTGGCGTGCACTACATCGAAGGCGGCTGGCCCGGCTCCAACCCCAAGGACGCCGCCTTCTTTGAGGAGGCCTCCAAGCGCTCGTGGAAAAAGGCCAAGATCACGGCCTTTGGCATGACCCGCCGTGGCAAAATGAAGGTGGAGGACGATCCGCAGGTGAAGATGCTGCTGGATGCCAAGACCCCCGCCGTGACCGTGGTGGGCAAGACCTGGGCGCTGCACGTGACGGAGGTCTTCCAAGTCACGCTGGAGGAAAACCTGGCCATGATCTCCGACACCGTTGCCTATCTGAAAAAGCACGGTCGCGAAGTGCTGTATGATGCGGAGCATTTCTTCGACAGCTACAAGGAGAACCCGGAATACTCCCTCAAGACCATCAAGGCCGCACAGGATGCCGGAGCCGACCTCATCGTGCTCTGCGAGACCAATGGCGGCGCACTTCCGGAGTTTGTCGAAGAGACCACGCGTCAGGTCATCGCCCATCTGGGCCGCCCGGTGGGCATCCACACGCACAATGACGGCGGTGTGGGCGTGGCCAATGCGCTGGCCGCTGTGCGCGCCGGCGCCTGCCAGGTGCAGGGCACCATCAATGGCTACGGCGAGCGCGTGGGGAACTGCAACCTCACCACCATCATGCCGAATCTTCAGATCAAGATGGGCATCGATCTCGGCCTCGACCTCACCCACCTGCGTGATCTGGCCCACTTTGTGGACGAGCTGGCCAATGTGCCGCACGACATCCGTGCGCCCTATGTGGGCGTGGCGGCCTTCACGCATAAAGGCGGCCTGCATGTGCACGCGGTGCAGAAGCTAGCGCGGACCTATGAGCACGTGGACCCCACCCTGGTGGGCAACCAGCGCGTCATCACCATTTCGGACATGTCCGGTCAGTCGAATGTGCTCATCAAGGCCGAAGGCATGGGCTTCAAGTTTGCCAAAGGAGACGCCCGTGTGCAGACCATTCTGGCCGAGGTGAAGCGCCTCGAAAGCGAAGGCTATGAATTTGAAGCTGCGGAGGCCTCTTTCGAAATGCTCATCCGCAAGCAGCTCGGCCAGTACCAGCCGCTGTTCAACCTCATCGAATACCACTCCACGCACCGCTTCCACGGCGGCGAGCACGGCTTTGAAACCTGCGAGGCCACGATCAAGATCGAGGCAGGCGGCAACCGCGTCTATACTGTGGATGAAGGAGACGGCCCTGTGAACGCGCTGGACAATGCGCTGCGCAAAGCCCTGCTGCCTCTCTTCCCCGCGCTGAAGGACATGCGCCTGGCGGACTACAAGGTGCGCATCATCGACGGAGGCACCGGCACGGCGGCCAAGACCCGCGTGCTCATCACCAGCACCGACGGCAACGCCACCTGGAGCACCGTGGGCGTGAGCTTCAACATCATCGACGCCAGCTGGAAGGCGCTGGTGGATGGCATTGAGTATTTCCTGCTGAAGCGTTCCTAAACCGCCTTCATCCCCGCCGCCTCCAGCACCGCACTCAGGTCTGGGGGCAGCGGCGCAGTAATGGTGAGCGGCTGGCCTGAGGCGGGATGCTTCAGGCTGAGCTGATGCGCGTGGAGAAAGAGCCGCTTGGCCAGGATGGATTTGCGCAGCTTGCGGTTGAGCTCAAAGGAGCCGTACACATCGTCCCCCACCAGCGGGATCTGGCGTGAGGCGGCCTGCACACGAATCTGGTGCGTCTTGCCGGTGATAAGTTCCACCTCGATCAGCAAGATGCGATGCAGCGCGCTGCGCTCCAGCACGCGGTATTTCGCCTCGGCATTGGGGCGCTGACCGTGACGCACAGTGCTGCGCACTTGATTGCGTTCGTGGGCGGTCACGAGGTGATCCAACCACACGCCCTCTGGCTTCAGCGCGCCACCGCCGCTGCACAGGGCCAGGTATTTTTTGCGCACCTGCTCGGCTTCAAAGAGAGCACGACATGCAGCGGCCGTTTTTTCATCCTTGGCCCCCAGCAGCACGCCCGAGGTGTCCTGGTCCAGACGGTGCAGCAGCCATACCACTCCGGCGGCGGTTTTGAAGCAGCGCCGGTCGGCATCGTAGCTGCCCTCAAAGGCCGAAGTCTGCGGCTTGCCGCTTTTCGGATTGGGATGGGAGAGCACTCCATGCGGCTTGTTCACCACGATGAGAAAGCGATCCTCATGCAGCACATCGCAGCGGGTCATGGCGGAGGCAGGCGTTGTCATTTCGGCTGATACTTCTCCACCAGGTATTCCTCCAGCGCATCATACCAGCTGCGAATCTCTGCTCCAAGCAGGCCGCCCAGCTTCTGATTGCTCATCAGCGTCATGAGCGGCCGTGGGGCTTTGAGCTGGGTCAGGCTGGCCAGCGGGATGGGCTGCACACGCGTGGTCTTCACCGGCAACCCCAGGCGGTGCGCGATCTCCAGCGCGGCCTCGGCCCAGGAATGCCAGGAGGCGATGCCGCTGTTGCACAGGTGCAGCGGCCCGGAGACATCGGGATGACTGATGATGAGTTGCTCGACCCAGCGGCAGATGTCCGCATTGCTGGTCGGCGCGGAAACTTTGTCCACCACAGCCGCGAGATCATCGGTCTGCAGCGCCTTTTGAATGATGTTGTCCGGATGGCTGGCCTTGAAATGTCCAAACAGCCACGACACACGCGCCACGAGCGCCCGGGGAGAGGCCTGCAGCACCGCCTGCTCTCCGGCGAGCTTGGTGCGGCCATAGACGTTCACAGGCAGTGTCTCATCCTGCTCGGTCAATACATCATGAGGCTCGCCGCTGAAGACGTAATCCGTGCTGAAGTGGACCATGCGGGCACCCCGCTTCTGACAGCACTCCGCCAGGACCTGCGGCGTCACGGCATTGGCCAGAAAAGCACGCTGCGGCTCCACTTCGCATACATCAGGGCTGGTCATACCAGCTGCATTGAGCAGCACATCAAAGTCACGGCCAGCCAGAGCCGCTGAAACCGTGTCCGGCTTTTCAAAATCCAGCTCGGCACGCCCCAGGGTGGAGGTCTGAAATCTGGGTGAAAAGTGGCTTTGCAAGGCACGCCCCAGGCCACCGGTGGCGCCGAGGATGAGGATGCGAGGTGCTGGCATGCCCCATGCTTGCCACGCCTCCGGCGCTTGCAAAGCTAAAAGGCATCTCCATAGATGGGCGCGCCATAGTTCAGAATGAGTGATGTGCAGCCCAGAATCGTGATTGTCGGCGCCGGCCTTGCGGGGCTGGCCTGTGCTCGCGTGCTGGCGGCTGCCGGTCGTCCCTTCATGATTCTGGAAGCCTCCAATGCCGTGGGCGGCCGCGTGCGCACGGACAAGGTGGATGGCTTTCTGCTGGACCGTGGCTTTCAGATCTTCCTGCCAGCCTACCCCGAAGCGCGGCGTGTGCTCGACTACGAGGCACTGGACCTGCGGCCCATCTACCGTGGTGCCGATGTCTTTGTGAAGAACCGCTTCCACCGCATGGCGGATCCGCTGGCACACCCGCTCGCAGCCCTGAAAAACATGGGCGAGGAAGTGGCCACGCTGCGTGACAAATGGACCACGCTGCTGCTGCGCAAGGAGGTCTTTGGCATGCGCGAGCCTCCGCTGGAGCTGCCTGAAATGGAGACGGAGGATTATCTGCGGGATTTCGGCTTCTCGGAGAACATGATCGACCGCTTCTTCCGCCCCTTCTTCGGCGGCATCTTTCTGGAGAAGGATCTGCGCACCAGCGCACGCATGATGCTGTTTTTGTTCTCCATGTTTGACCGCGCAGGCACCGCCCTGCCGGCACGCGGCATGCAGTCCATCCCCGAGCAGCTGGCCATGTCCCTGCCTCCCGGCAGCCTGCGGCTGAATGCACCTGTCTCCGCCGTGCGTGCCGGAGAGGTGACGCTGGACACAGGAGAGGTGCTGCAGGCAGACCACGTCATCGTGGCCGTGGGCGAGGAGGTGGCCAGCCGCCTTCTTCCTGCCGAGGAAAACAGCGCTCCGCTGCTGCCCAGCCGCTCCACCACCTGCCTCTACTTTGCCACGGATGAGCTGCCGCCCGGAGATGCCATCCTGCATCTGGACGGCGATGGACGCGGACCGGTGAACAGCGTGCTGGTACTCTCCCGCGTCTCGCCGCACTATGCTCCGCCCGGACAGCATCTGATCTCCGCCTCCATCATCGGAGCACCTTCCAGCACCGAGCTGGAGCAGGTGGTACGTGAGCAGATGTGCCGCTGGTTTGGCGACAAGGTCGTCTCCCGCTGGCGCCACCTGCGCACCTACCAGATCCGCCACGCCCAGCCGGAAAGCCGCCAGCTGCGCCTGGGCACAGGCCCGCTCTCCAGCGTGATCCAGCCCGGCCTCTACCGCTGCGGCGACTGGTGCGAAAACGTCTCCATCAACGGCGCGCTGCTCAGCGGCCGTCGGTGCGGAATGGCGGTAATGAAATCGTTGGGAGATCCGAGCTTGGATTGACCACCGGAGGCGACTCTGTGGGCAGCACGAAAGGATTGATGGTGGCCGGAGCGTTGGTCAGCCGCACCTCCACCTTGGTGGCCCCAAATTTATCCTTTTTCTTTTCTGCAAGGGCGCGCAGCTCCTGTGCCACGCTTTCGGCATCGGCGCGGTTGGCAAGATCGTGAATGGTCAGGGTGGTGACACCCACGCCCGGCTGCACCTCGATCTTGCTGGCCGGCACACCCATGCCCTCATGGATGAGCTTCTCCCACTCGGCGGCATGCTGCAGATCTGTGGCCGTGACCAGACCCGCCTGATGGTAGCGATCCTCGTTCGGATTGTGCGCAGTCGTGGCAGAGGCTGCTGGCTTGCTCTGGCAGGCAGCCAGACAGGCGCACACAGAGAGTGGGAGGAAGAGTCTGAGGGTCACAGTTTGAGGAATGCTTTCTGCTTATACAGCCACCAGCAGATGAGCCAAAGCACAAATAGCACGCCGCAACGATCAATCACAGGCGCCCAATAGGCCGGGAAGGCCGTCTCTGGCAGGTGCTTGTGCAGGTTCTCCAGGATCCAGCCTGCGCACAGGCTGTGAAGCAGATAGATGATGATGCTGTTCATGCCCACGACCACCAGTGGAAACACCAGCCGCCGCATGCCGAGGATCTCCACCACGAGATAAAAAATGGAAAGCAGGATGAGCACCCAGCCACCGCTAAGCACGGCCCAGGAGGGCGTCCAGATGCGCTTCACCACGGGCAGAAGTGTGTACTGGTCCAGCTGCGGGCCCACGAAGGGCAGCACACGCACATCCAGCACGGTGCCCAGCACCAACAGCAGAATGCCAATAATGAAAAGCGTGGCACACTTGCTCTTGTCAGACTTGGTGCTGCGCATGAGGAAGCTGCCGGTCAGTGCGCCGCCCAGCATGGTGGCCAGTGCGGGGATAAAATTCAGCGTCTGATAACCACCGGCATTGTATTGAAAGGGCTGCGCCTGCGGCAGCAAATTGAGGAACCAGCGGTCAAACGCCGCGGCGGCATTCGTGTGGATGCTCCAGTGTCCGGCAAAGCCCTGCAGCACGGCACGCTCCGTGCCCTTCATGCCGGAGATGGCGGCCAGATCCTGAGCCGAGGGCAGCGGGTGATTCACAAAGAACCAGGTGTATCCCGCCAGGATAAGAATGATGGCAGAGAGCACATACTCCCAGCCCATGCGGGTGAACAGAAAGAGGAAGAAGTACCCCAGGCCAATCTGCGCCAGCACATTGGTGAAGGCAAAAACCGTGTGCTTGTCCGCCGAGCGCGTGGCCAGCATCACCCCCAGTGCCACCAGCAGGATGGAGCGTGAGAGCGCGTGCCAGGCCATGCCAATGTAGGACTGCCCGTGCTCGCGCCGCTTGGCGTAGGAAAACGGCACCGCCATGCCCACCATGAACATGAAGCTCGGCTGGATCAGGTCCCACAACGAACAGCCCTGCCAGTCCTGATGGGCAAACTGGGGCTTGATGAACTCCCAGAGGGTGCCCGGATGCGCGGAGGCCATCTGCACAATGCCGAAGCCCGAGGAGGCCATCAGCAGCATGATGAACCCTCGAAACGCATCGAGGGAAAGGAGTCGTTGGTTGGTGGTGGTTGGATTCATGGCGTGAACCACCAACGCCGCTTGCGCGCGCCTGCTATCGGGCGCGGCTCAGGTATTCAAAATCAGGCGGCTGCCTTAAGCACTTCGTGCGTGTGGATCGCAGGATTCACGATGTCGCGCACAAACTGGGCAGGTTCCGCGCCTTCGCCAAAGACGTAGATGCGGGTGCGCAGCGTCAGCTTTTTGATCTCAAAGCCCGGATTTGGCGTGCCCCGGTAGTAGTTGAGGATCATCTCCTTCTCCAGGTCCAGCGCCGCGCCTTTCATGCCGTATTCCAGCACAAAGGCGGCCTTGGCAAACGCGGGCTCTCCGCCCACGCGGGCCTCCTGGCTGATGGAGTCGATCAGCACCTTGTCCACAAAGGCCTTCAGCGCGGCCTCGTCTCCTTCAAACTCGATCTTGTACACCCGGCCCTCGCGGTACTTCAGCGGCAGCGGATGCGGGGCATACAGCAGCTTGTGGCAGTCGCTTTCAGTGTCGAATTTACCGAGGATTTCAAAAATTTGGGTCACAGTGGTGGCGGGGATGGTTGCCCCCTCCCTAGCGGAGAACACCGCCCCGCGCAAGCCCGCAGCCAGGTCCTGTGAATCCCTCTTGCCACTCCAGCCCCGGCCTGCTAGAACTGCGCTGTTATGCCCCGAATTCAATTCACCACTCCTGAAGGTGCTTCCGGCACACTCGAACTCGACTCTGAACGCATGTCCCTGGGCCGCGCTGACGACAATCAGCTCGTGATCGCAGATGAATCCGTTTCCAGTCATCATGGTGAAGTCTCCTTCGACGGCAGCGGCTGGACCCTCACCGACCTCGGTTCCACCAACGGCACCAAACTCGGCGGCTCCCGTGTGGAAAGCATTCAGCTCACCGCAGGTGGTGCCTTCCAGCTCGGAAACGTCAACTGCGTGTTTATCGGAGACGAAGCCGCTGAGGAGGATGCCTATTCCGCCCCCACGATCATGGTCTCCGCACCAGCCAGCGGCGGCTACGGCAGCCAGCCCTACAACGGAAAGCTGCGCCAGGGCTTTGGCCCGAAGGTGAAGGAAAAGAACCCCGGCGGCGCCTTGCTGACCCTGCTGGGCGTCGTGGGCCTTCTGGCATGCGGTGCCGCTGTTTATTTTGCCAATCAAATGGGAGTCAACTGAGACCGAAACATCCGTAAACATCATCTGAGCACGCGCTCGCTTTCCGGGTCTTTTTGCGCCTGGATATTCCAGCGGTCATTACACCGCCGTGGCACAGCCTGCGCGTCACAAAAAACCCCTCGCGGGCCCCTTCCCCAAGGCACCGCCATCCCCTGAAAAAAGAATCCATGTCCAATACAGTCATTGTCGGCGCCCAGTGGGGCGATGAAGGAAAAGGTAAAATCGTTGACTACCTCACCGAAGGAGCAGACGTCGTCGTGCGCGCCGCAGGCGGCAACAACGCCGGCCACACCGTGATCAGCGGCGGCACCAAGTACATCCTGCACCTCATTCCCTCCGGCATTCTGTGGAAGGACAAGGTCTGCGTCATCGGCAACGGCGTGGTCATGGACCCCATCGGCCTGCTGGAAGAAATGGCCAAACTGCGCGGCCAGGGCGTGTCCATCACGCCTGAAAACCTGCTCATCAGCGAAACCGCCCACTTGGTGATGCCCTACCACCGTGGTCTGGACAAGGCCCGCGAAGCCAAGCGCGGCGACAAGAAGATCGGCACCACCGGACGCGGCATCGGCCCGGCCTACGCCGACAAGGTGGAGCGCGACGGCCTGCGCACCGTCCTCATGACCCAGCCGGAGATCTTTGAAGAAGAGCTGCGCGACCGCCTGGCCCGCCACAATGCCACCTTTGCCGAGCTGGGAGTCGATCTTGTGCCAGTGGAGGAAACCGTGAAGGTCATGCTCGAAGCAGCCCGCACGCTGGCCCCGCACATCACCAACACCACCGTGTATCTGCACGAAGCCATCAAGGCCGGTAAAAACCTGCTTTTTGAAGGCGCGCAGGGCACCTACCTGGACATCGACCACGGCACCTACCCCTTCGTCACCTCCTCCAACACCACCTCCGGCGGGGCCTGCACCGGCTCTGGCGTGCCTCCGCGCATGATCGACAAGGTGGTGGCCGTGGGCAAGGCCTACACCACCCGCGTGGGCAGCGGTCCCTTTGTGACGGAAAACGACGACATCGGCGACATGCTGCACAACATGGGCCGCGAATTTGGCGCCACCACCGGCCGTGCCCGCCGCTGCGGCTGGCTGGACGCCGTGCTGGTGCGCTACGCCGTCATGCTCAATGGCGCGGATGAGCTGGCCATCACCAACCTGGACGGCCTCGACGGTCTGGACACCATCCAGATCTGCACCGCCTATACCCTGCGTGGCAAGACCATCCACTATCCGCCCAGCACCGCCGCCGATCTGGCTGCCTGCGTGCCGGTGTATGAAACCCACCAGGGCTGGAAGCAGGATCTCAGCGGCATCAAGAAGTTCTCCGACCTCCCACCGCTGGCCAAGGCCTACCTCAAACGCATGGAGGAGCTGACCGGTGCCCGCATCTCCCTCGTTGGCGTGGGTCCGGACCGCGAACAGACTCTCATCGTTTGAGGTCACATTCCATTTGACGTCCGCCCTCATTCCCCTACTTTCTCGGCCCTTTTCCCAAACCTACCCAGACCCCGTCTATGACCGAAATTCAGATCCGTAAAGGCGAGCCCGTTGACCGCGCTCTCAAACGCCTCAAGACCCGCCTTGAAATGGACGGCATCCTTGAAGAAGTCCGCCGCCTGCGTGCGCATGAGACCCCCAAGGAGCGCACCAAGCGCAAGGCCCGTGCCGCAGCCAAGCGTGGCAAGATCCGCTACCGTTTCACCATGCCGAAGGCTCCTGGTGCTGCTGAAGCTCCTGCCGTCACCGCCGCTGTCTAATCCAGCCTAGGGAAAAGAATCCATTTAAAAGGGCGGGTGAACAAACCCGCCCTTTTTCGTGCCTTCATCTCAGCGCCGGTCAGGCGGCCGCAGGCACGGGCTCCAGTTCGGCAGGCAGGCTTCCCACTCTGCGCGCCTGGGCCGTGGCCCGGCGGAAAGTCAGGGCCACCAGGGAGAGCGTGCACAGGGAGCTCAGCGGCATGAGCACCGCCGCCACCAGCGGGTCCAGATGCCCGGCCAGCCCCACGATGGCGGTGGCGATGTTGTAGCTAACCGAGAAGGCAAAGACGCGGCGCGTGGCCACGCGGTGCATGCGCGCCACCGTGAGCAGCCCACTGACAAACCGCAGACTGTGGCCCAGGAAGAAGAAATCCGCCTTCTGCTCAAGAAAGCTGCGCCCCGTGACTGGACTGCCCGCACACAGCGCGGCATCAAAGGCCAGGCTGTCATTGGCCCCGTCTCCCACATAGAGGGTGTCATCGCGGTTGCGCTCGCGCAGCCAGGCGGCCTTGGCCTCAGGCGTCAGCTCGGCCTGCCAGCAGGAAGTCGGCAGTTCCAGCTTGCGGGCGATTTCAGCCACCTTGTGCGCACGGTCGCCGCTGAGCACGCAGACCTCGATCTGCTGCGACCTGAGCTGGCGCACCTCCTGCACAGACTCCGCACGCAGCTCGTCGCGGAAGCGGAAGGCGGCGCAGACAGCGCCAGCCCGCGTCAGCACGGCATCTCCGGTGCCCGCCACCTCGGGTCTGCCCAACCGCCACTCACACCCGGCTGCATCCACAAACGAGAGCCCGTGGCCCACCGTCTCCTTCACCATGCCCGTCATGGGCGTGGTGGCATCAGCAGCAAAGGCGACGGCATCAAACAGGCTGCGGCTGACCGGATGGAGGTTCCCTGTCACCAGATGGCGCAGGGCCGCACGAGCCTCGGCATCCAGAGCACGCAGCACCTCGGGATTTTCCAGCACCGGATTCTCCAGAGTGAGGGTGCCGGTTTTATCAAACACGACGCGCTTCACGCGCAGCAGCCGCTTCCAAAGGCCCAGCGTGCGCACAAAG
Source organism: Prosthecobacter vanneervenii (assembly GCF_014203095.1). Taxonomy (NCBI): domain Bacteria; kingdom Pseudomonadati; phylum Verrucomicrobiota; class Verrucomicrobiia; order Verrucomicrobiales; family Verrucomicrobiaceae; genus Prosthecobacter; species Prosthecobacter vanneervenii. Next base: position 143,977 of record NZ_JACHIG010000005.1, read on the forward strand.
ACGCCCAGCTTTTCGGCACGAGAGGCAGCCATCTCCTCCGCCAGCGGCACCGCCACGCCCAGCGCGCAGGGGCAGGACACCACAAAGATGGAGATCATGACCTGCAGCGCCTGCGCCACCGCAGCCCCATGCCACCACCACCAAAGCGCACCCGCAGCGCCTACGACGACCACCACGGCCAGATAGCCCCGCAGCAGCCGCTCCAGCCTGAGATCGCGGAATTCGGCCTCCTTTCGCGCATCCAGCAGACGCCGCAGGGTGGAGTCCTCCCACGTTTCGACTGCTTCCACTTTCACGGCCTCGGTGCCGATATTGAGCGCGCCAGAGGGCAGCAACTGACCTTCTTCGCGGGCCTGCGCCTCGCTCTCGCCATTGATCCACTCCAGGCTCACGGAGGCATCCCGGCTGAGCAGTTTGGCTGCCACGGGCACGGTCTGTCCGGGTTTGACCACAAAGGGCATGCCGCCGCGCAGATCCGCCACTGGCTTCATTTCTTCGGCACCTTCATCATTCAAAACGCCTACCGTCTCAGGGATGGAGGTGTCTCGCATAAGGCGGCGGCGATTGCGCTCCACAGCAGCCTGCTGCGCCCAGCGGCCCGTGAGCATGAGGAAGATGAAGATGGCGACAAAGTCGAAGTACTTCAGCCCCTCCACGCCACCGATCCAACCGCCGATGGACCCCACATAAGCGGCGGTGACGCCGAGCGCGATAGGGGTGTCGATGTGCAGCACGCCCGCACGCAGGCTGCGCCAGGAGCGCTCGATGAAGTAGCTGCCGCCCACCGCCATGGACAGCGTGGCGGAAAAGGCCGCGATGAGCTCAAACCAATGCGCGAAGGCAAAGTCCGGCGGCATGTCGAAATACCTGGGGACGGAAAACGCCATGGCATTCATGGCAAAGGCACCGCACACGCCCATACGCCGCGCCAGACCGGAGGATTCCTTGCGCCCGGCATCCTGCAGCGGAGGCCCCAGAAGGTAGCCAAAGCTCTGCAGCTCGCGCGCCAGAGTCACGGCATCAAATTGCCCGCGCTGCCACATGAGTCGCATCTCCCCATGCACCACGTCCACCATCACGCGCAGGGCGCCTGGCTGGCGGGAAAACAGCCTCTCGATGAGCCAGACGCAGCCCACGCAGGAGAGCCCCTGCACGGCAAGGCGCAGCTCCACGACGTCCCCTTCCCCGGTGCTATCGGCCGTGGTCTGCATCAGGTTCAGCCACTCGTAGTCACGCTCCCGCAAAGCCTGCGGTGCCACGGGCGGCAGGGCGGCGGAGCCTTTGAGATTGTAGAAGTAGTCCAGCCCCTGCTGATGCAGGAGGTCATAAACATAGCTGCAGCCAGCGCAGCAAAACCCATCGTCGCGCCCTGCCGGTACCGGCGAGCCGCAATGGGTGCAGTTAAGGGATTTGTGAGGCGCGTTCATCACATCATCACTTTCCACAGGCGGGCGGCGGACTCTCTGCACAGCTTGGCATAGAGCGCGCCTGCTTTGCGCAGCGTGCAGGCCGGACCGGGATGTGTCAAGACCAGCCAACCTTCAGTCACTTCTCTCTGTTCATTGCATCGCATTGCGCTTAATCGTACTTTAATTCCATTTTCTTCCCCTATGAAGCTCAAGCTCGACCTCGATGATTACCGCGTTCCCGACGGCAAGGAATTCCGCATCAAGAAGGCGAAGACGAAGGTGAAGAGCCTCTACCGGGATGACGCGCACTACGAGTCCCTCATCGCCGAATTCCGCACGGAGATCGACGACCTGCAGCAGAAAATGTATGCGCAGGACCGGCAGGCGCTGCTGCTTGTTTTCCAAGCCATGGACGCCGCCGGCAAGGACAGCACCATCAAGCATGTGATGAGCGGCGTGAACACCCAGGGCGTGGAGGTGCATGCCTTCAAACGCCCCACCTCTGCCGAGCTGGACCACGACTTCATGTGGCGCACCACCCGCGTGCTGCCCGCACGCGGCCGCATCGGCATTTTCAACCGCAGCTACTACGAGGAGGTGCTCATCTGCCGCGTGCACCCGGAGATCGTGACCAAGATCCAGCGCCTGCCGGAGAGCACGACGAAGAATCTGGACAAGCTCTTTGCTGATCGCCTCAAGGACATCCGCAACTTTGAAGCCTACTGCCAGCGCAACGGCATCCTGGTGCTGAAATTCTTCCTGAATGTCTCCAAGTTCGAGCAGAAGAAGCGCTTTCTGGCCCGCATCAACACGCCCAGCAAGAACTGGAAATTTGAAGAGGGAGACGTGGGGGAGCGCGCCCACTGGAAAGAATACATGGAAGCCTACGAGGATGCCATCCGCGTCACCGCCACAGAAGAGTGCCCCTGGTATGTCATCCCGGCAGACGACAAGAAGAACATGCGCCTCATCGTCAGCGCCGCCATCCTGGCCGAGATGAAGAGCATGAAACTCAAATACCCCGAACTGCCGCCCGAGCAGAAGAAGCACCTGCAGGCCGCCAAGCGCATGCTACTGGCAGAGTAGTGCGGGCAATCCTGCCCGCCACAACACCGCATCGCTTACGGGCAAGATTGCCCGTGCTACTTCAGAGTCCGCAGCCAGGCCACGAGGTCGAGCAAGTCGGCTTCGGGCATGGTCTGGTCCAGGCCCTGGGGCATGAGGCTGGTGGTGAGCGTGGTGTCGCCAGCGATGGTCTGGTGAGCGATGGTCTTTTCCTGACCGGCGATGTCCACCACAAGCAGCCCTTCGGCGGTGTGAGATTTGATCACGCCCAGTGTCTGCTGGCCGTCACTTGTTTCGATGATGTGCGCCTCGTAGTCGCGCGCCAGGGTGTTGCTGGGGAAGAGGATGCTCTCTAGCAGATCGCGCTCCGTGCGGATGGCGCCGATGTGGGAGAGATCAGGGCCGATGGGGCGGCCCGCGGAGCCGATCTTGTGGCAGGCGATGCAGGTGCCCTTCCCCATTTCAAAGTTTTTCTTCCCTTTCTCCGCATTGCCGCTGGCGACCACTTTATCCGCGAGCGGTCCAAGCTGACGCTTTTTGGCCTCAGATGCCGCCACAGCCGCGTTGTAGGCAGGCAGGAGGATGGTTTCAAAAATCTCCGGCGGCTGATCGCTGAAGGCGGTGCGGTACACGCTTTCCTGCTGACTGGCGATCACCGGATTTTTGGCGATCTCAGTGGCCAATGCGCGACCGACCTCCAGTTCCTTCGATTTGCGCACGATGCCCAGCAGCGCCTTGAGCTCGACCGGCCCCAGCGTGGCAAACAGCGGCGCGAGTTCTAGAAGCTGAGGCTTAGCCAAGGGTGCACTGGCGATCATACCTGCCGCCTGAATTTTTGCCGCTGAGGAAGAGGCAGCATCTGCCAGCACCCCTTTGACCATCGTGAAGGTTTCGCCGGTGAGTTTGACGGACTTAGCCGCATCCAGCGCCTTGAGCCGGATGGCGAGAGGGCGCTTGGTGTCGTTGGCAATAGCTTGAAGCGCGGCGTCGAAACGCGGTGTTTTGAGTTTCTTGATGGCATCAAAAACAGCAGGTGCAGGTGCTTCGGCGAGCAGTTTGTCCAATGCCGGAAGCCATGCCTCATTGATGGCTCCTGTGGTCTGTACTGCCAGAATGCCAATGGCGGTGCCGCGCACCTCGGGTGAAGCATGCACCAGCATTTTAGTGATGAGACTTTGCGCGCCTGGCTTCATCACCAGCATGGAGCAAAAACCGGAAAGAGCCTTGAGACGATGCGGTGTCAGACGGACGCCATCCAACCACGCGTTCATCTGAGCGGCGGCCTTGCTGTCAGCATCTGGCTGAGAAACGGCAAAGGCCAGCGCCGCGGCGGCCAGATCGGCATCCGATGAATCCAGCGCCTTCATGGCCACCTCCAGTGCCGCATCTTGATCCGCCGCGCTTTCGGCATTGAAACCTTGCAGCATGCGTCGCAGCGCCATCGGCTCGGTGCAGTCTTTTAGTGCCTGGACGTTCACAGCCTTCTGTTTTTCTCCCGCATAGATCACCGCGTGTTCCAGCGAAGGATCCAGTTTCTCATTCATCAGCTTCAGCAGCGCAGACTTGGCGGCGCTGTCTCCATGCGGAGCACGTGCCACAACGGCCAGCGCATGCAGCCGCGTGTGTGCGTCGGCTGATTGGAGATCCACGAGAGCCTGTTTCAGATCTCCTGGATATTCGATGACCAACGGCTTGGGTGCTACCACCTGAGGCTTCACCGATTTGATCCGATACACCGCACCCAGCAGATCCGACTTGGCCATCAGGCTCGACGGGCAGCCGATGCGGAACCAGCCGCCGGTGTCCAGCAGGATGAGAGAGCCGTCGCGCGGGTCTTCCATGACATCGGTGAGATGGATGTCGGGGTTGTAGAGCTTGAGGAATTCATTCTCCACGGCCTTGTAGGTGCTGCCGCTGGGGGTCAGCTCCATGCGCACGAGGCGCTGGGTGTTGAAATGTGTGACCATGAACTGCTGTGCGCTCGTGTTTTTCGTCGGATAACCCTTCCAGAAGCAGCAACCGCTGACCGCCACGTGGCCGAAATTGTACATCACGGGCATGGTTTCCAGTGTGCGTGGCAGGTGGGAGATGGCCTTGAGCTGGTCGCTGCGCTCATACACACCGCCGTAGAGCCAGTGGATGATGGTGTCTCCACGCGGCTGGGAGTAGTAGAGATTTTGTACGCCGATGATGTCGCCATCGCGTGTGAAATCGACTTCCACCGGATTGTCTCCGCAGCCGAGCGAGTGCCAGGCCACATCGCTGCCGTCAGGCTTGCAGCTCCAAATGCCGCAGGCGAGTGATTCATCCACCAGCGAGCCGTCCTTCTGCACCACCTTGTGGCCTTTGCGCCCGTGGCACCAGTAGAGGCGACCGTTTGGATGCAGGAAGGGACCGTGAATGTCAGCGGCGTTCCCTGTGTAATCAAAGCCGCCCACAATCATCTCGCGCTGATCGGCCACGCCATCATTATCGGTGTCCGTGAGCTTCCAGATGCCGGGTGGCGAGCCGACATAGAGCGAGCCATTCAGCCAGCAGGCCCCCTGGGGAAAAGTCATCTTGTCGGCAAAGACCGTGCTCTTGTCATAGCTGCCGTCCTTGTCGGTGTCTTCCAGCAGCAGCACGCGGTTTGGCGGGTTTGCTTCGAGCTGCGCCTTGTTCCAGTTCACGCCCACGGCATCGCCGATGAAGAGGCGGCCCTTGTCATCCAGGCAGCCCATGATGGGATGAGTGACGAGCGGAGAGGCGGCTACGACTTCCAGCTGATAGCCCTCTGGCAGATCATGCTTGGGCAAAGCGAGTGAGGATTTGCCGGAGATGACGACAGGCCGCATGCCGCTTTCAGGAATGGTGCCGCCCTTGTCCGGCGGCAGGTCGGCGGCGATGACGGGGACGGCAAGAAGGAGAAAAAACGGCAGGCGCATGGGGCATGTACGCAGCGAAAACACAGCTTGTGTCGGCGCATTCACACACCCATTGACTTTCTTAACAAAAAAGCACATACAACCCCATGGAAATGGAAATCAATCCTTACGCAGCTCCCCAATCCCAGATACTCCAAGCGACTTCTTCGGACGAGCTCATCCGTCAGGAGCACATCAATACTGAGGCGACGCTCAAGTCTGTGGGTATTCTCTACTACCTCGGCGCATTCGTTTTGACCCTGATGGGTGGCATGGCCCTTTTTGGCTCACTTATGAACGGGGAAACGGCCTCCGTGTTGCTCGGCCTGTTCTTCCTCATCATCGGCGTCACCCAGGGTGTGGCGGCCTACGGCCTGAGGCGGCTGCAAAGCTGGGCTCGCGTACCCACCATCATTCTTTCCTGCATCGGTCTTCTCGGCTTTCCTCTGGGGACATTGATCAATCTCTACATCCTTGTGAAGGTGGCGGGCAAGCAGGGAAAGTTTATCCTGACGCCGGAATATCAGCGCATCGTCGCCGCCACGCCGCATGTGAAGCGAAAGACTTCCATCGTCATGAAGATTGCCCTGGCGCTGCTCTTTATCATCCTTCTCGGCATCATCATCTCCGTCAGCCTCAGCCAGCTCAAACAGTACTAGAGCCGCCGCACTTCCTGCACCTCCAGGCCGGTGAGCTTCCATTCTTCCTTCATCGGGGTGACGGTGATGCGCGCATTGTAAATGTTCACCCGAGGGTGGCTGTGCCCCCAGTGGCCGACGATGCCACGTGCCATCCAGTTGCAATCTGCCATGAAGCCAGGCCCTTTGGGATTGGGCAGCACTTTGTCCACTGTGGCGGAAAATTCGGCGATGGTCACACGCGTTCCCTCGCGTCCATCCAAAGTCAGCGCCTGGATGGTTTCCAAGTAAAGGCGGCGCAGCAGCTCGCCGTCCACGCTGCGGGCCAGGACGTCATACACCTCGGATTCGGCATGGTGGTCAAAGGCGCGGTAAACATTTCTCAGCAGCGGAGAAACGATTTTCTGCGCCTCTGAAACCTCTGTGATGGCGGGTGCCGAGCCCGAGCCGGTCTGGATGGGGATGACCAGCATCTGGCTCATGAGCACCGCGCCAAGCAGCCATACAAACACATAAGGCAGGCTGCCGCCGGGGAGCTTGCGATCCTTGACCTTGAGGAAAATGTAAAAGAGCAGGCCGGCCAGAAACCAAAAAATGCCCCCGGCAGGCACAAGCAGAGGCTCCTGCAGCAGGATCTGCGGCACGGCGGCCAAGGGCGCAGGACGCGGCATGCGCCCCTGATTGCGCCAGCGGTAGCTCTTGAGGGCGGCGAGCAGCTCACCGCTCTCACTCTGGGACCCAAAGAAGACACGCAGCGGCAGCTTGGTGGTGCCTTTGATCCAGCCTTTCCAGGTGACATTCAGCTCTTCCGGGCCCGGTGGCGTGGCAAACTCCCACATCAGGCCGACAAGCGCCTGATTCATGGCCACGGAGTCACCTTCTTTCATTGGCAGGGTGTTTCCTGGCAGACCTTTGATGACCGAAGCCAGCGGCTGGGGCACAGGCAGAGGCTGATCTCCGGCGCTCATGCTGCACCAGGCCGAAGCACGGGCCACCATGGTGTCGGCAAGCTGCTTTTGCTGATCTGGGGCGAGCGCCTCCGGCAGAGCCACTCCAGGGGTCAGCCAGTCCATCACGGTGGCGGCATCAAAGATCACCTCAAACCGGGTCTGAAACGGCTCGATGTAGAGATAGGCCTGCGCGATGGGGCCCGAGATGGTGACCGTGCTGTTGGTGGGCAGCGGAGGCGGTGCGGCAGGTGCCTGCGCCTCAGTGGATGGCGCAGCCTGGGGAGCTGGTGCAGCGGCCTGAACCGGAACCGGAGCCAGAGCCGGCACTGTGGCAGCGGGCGGCGGCATCACAGGAGCAGAAGACAGCCCCAAATCGCCTGAGGGCTTGGGCACCGCGCCCGTCCCACCCAGTGATGGCAGCGTCTCCAGCGGCTTCAAAGGGCCTACCTTGATGGTATCCTGCGCCCGCATGCCCACCGGCACGGCTGCTCCCAGGGCCAGGGTGACCGCCAGGACAAGACCGCGCCAATCAGTTGTCGGGAAGAATTTGGGCATGCGAGGATATATGATGAGGGTGTGACAAATCGCGCCAGGATCAGAGAGCCCAGGGCTTGCGCCACTCCTTGGAGAGCAGTTTTGAGGCCGCCATGTTGTCTGCGATCGTTTCTGTTTTCGGATCCCACTTCAGGCTGGTGCTGCCGCTGCGCAGGGCGACATTGGCCAGATGCGCGATGCTGATGCTGCGGTGCGAGACCTCGATGGGGGTGGCCGTCGGCTTGCCGTCGTAGATGCAGGAGAGGAAGTTGTCCGTATGATCCTTGCTCTCGTAGAGATGGATCTCTTCAGGACGGGTCTTCTCGCGCAAAATGTCGGGATTGCTGGCGGTGATCTTGCCGCGGTTGACGTAGATCCACTTGCCCTCGTCGCCCTCAAACATCACACCCACGTGGTCAAAGGGCTTCTTGGCGTTTGGATTTTGCAGGACTGCCTCCACTTCAGGCATCAGCTTGTGAGTGGGGCTGGCCACATGCATGACCACGCCGTTTTCATACACGCATTCAAAGGAGAACTCCGTGGCGGTGTTGTAGAGCGCGGTCTTGTCCATGACACCGGAGACATTTCTGAGCTCCACCGGACCCGTGAGCTGCGTGCCCATGCCCCACTGGGCGATGTCGATGTGATGCGCGCCAAAGTCGGTGATCATGCCGCCGCTAAAGTTGAAATTGTGCCGCCAGTTGAGCGGGAGAAGCGCCGGGCGGTAATCGATCTGCTCCGCCGGGCCAAGCCACATTTCATAATCAAAGTCGGGAGGCAGAGGCGCGGGGTTGATCTGGTCGGCCATGCCGTTCCAGTTGCTGTGACCGCCGGGCAGGCCCACTCGCACCCGCTTGAGCTTGCCGATGCGGCCATTCTGAGTCAGCTCGCAGGCGAGACGGAAGTACTGGTCGCTGCGCTGCTGGCTGCCCGTTTGCCAGGTGACTCCGGCTTTGGCCACTTCATCGCTCATGCGGCGGCCTTCGGCCACATTCAGCGCCAGCGGCTTCTGGCCGTAGATGTGCAGCCCCTTGCGTGCGGCGTAGATGGCCATGTAGGCATGCCAGTGGTCCGGGGTGGAGACCTGCACGGCATCCAGATCTTCCTTTTCAATCATCTCGCGAAAATCAGCGTAGGCCACGCAGCCTTTCGCAGGCTTGCTGGCAGACTGGGAGTAGTGTGCATCGATGACTTTCCGCCCCGCCTCACGCCCACCCGTTTTCTTGCCATCGTAGCCGTAGTGGCCGTATTCCTTCATGGGATCCGCCACGGCAATGACCTGGCACTTGTCGTTGTTGAGAAAAGTAGGCGTCCAGTCGCTGGCGATCGTGCCCCAGCCGATGGCCCCTACGGTAATGCGTTCCGAAGGCGCAGGGCGTCCGCCTTTGCCGAGAGCTGTGGCAGGAATGATGGTGGGAAAGCCAAGCGCGGCAGCGCTGGAAACCAGAAAACGGCGGCGGGTAAAGGCGGTGGGGACAGTGCTCATAAAGTAACAGCTTATAGAATGCTCATTCTTAGGCGAGAAAGAAATCACAAACCGCGCCTCGTGTGCAAGCAAAGATGGACAGCCCCGCCGCATTTATAGCAAGATGAACCGATGAATATTTCGAAGGCTCTTCTTATGCGCCTGCTGATCCCCATCTGTGCGCTGCTGCTCATTGTGGCGGCATTTTTTCCGTATGAAGAGAACAAGCACCGCCTGAGGATCGCACCAGGCATGTGGCCGGCTGCAGAGCCTCTGCTGCTGGCGGGAGACATGCAGATGCTGCCGCCGGACCGCTTCCAGATCATGGAAATTCCGTGGTCGTCCGCAGTGATGCGGGCTTTTGGCAGCGGGGCAGCGGACGTGGTGGTGGTGACGCTGGAGGGGCTGATGCGCATGCGGGCTGCCGGGCAGAAGCTCAAGGCGCTCATGGTGCTCAATCAGTCCGTCGGAGCAGATGCCATCCTGACCCGGGAGCCCATGCAGCAGCTGGCAGACCTCAAAGGCAAACGCGTGGGCATTGAGCGCAGCTCAGGCATCTACATCCTCATCAGCGCCCTGGAAAGCGCAGGTCTGACGATGCAGGACATCGAGCCTGTGCCGATGTTGCAGTCTGAAATGGAGCTGGCGCTGCAGAGCGGACAGGTGGATGCCGCAGTGGCCACAGAACCATGGCTCACCAAACTGCAACGCTCTGACCTGCACAGTCTTTATGACTCCACCAAGCTGAAAGTTCCCATCATCTACCTCCTGGTGGCCTCCGAACGCGCCTGTGCCAGATCCCGGGAGGATCTGGTATCCCTGCTCAAAATCCAGTCTGAGATGGCGGAACAACTCTGGGCTCAGTCGTCATTTCCGGGCATGGATGTGGTACAACGCCGGGAGCGACTGGATGCGGGCGAACTGAAGTCATGCCTCAGCAAGCTACACAAAGTGAGCAAGGACGAAAACAAGGCGATGATGCAAAGACTGCCGGAAATGGCGAAGCAGATGCAGGAGTCTCTGCTCAGAGACGGCGTCATCCTCTCGCGGCCCGCCAAGGGCGAATGGATCAACACTTCCATCAGCGAGGAGGCATTCCATTGATCTTTTTCCGTTCCATTCAAAGCCGAATCACCCTGAGCGTATTGCTCTTCGGCCTGCTGATGATCCTGTTTAACAACTGGAGAAACAAGGACTGGCTGACAGAGCGCCAGATCGAGCGCATGACGCAGGAAGCCGCCGACACCGGCAGCCGTCTGGCGGGCCTGCTGCAGCATCTCTCGCGCAAGCAGCAGGAACGTGCCGCCGAACTCGAGATGTCCTACGTCTCACTCTCCCCGGATGTGGATCTGGGATTGGTGTGCAACAAGGAGGGCCAGGTGACATGCGCCACGCACATGCAGTGGTATCACATGAATGTGCAGCAGACACCGCTGGCGGAGGAGTGGCGTCAGCACAGCAGTGTGCTCACCTCGATGGAGCCCGCCGTGGAATGGGACTCCGAGCAGAAAAACCTCTTTGTGATGGTGCCCTTTTTTGAGACCTACGAGACCACCAGCCGGGCGGCGGTGCTGATCCGCTACAACTCCACCCTGGCGCTGGAACGCGTCAGCGAGGAGGCCTGGCACGAGTCTGTGAGACAGGCCGCGGTGCTGCTCGGCTCCTGCATGCTTCTGTGGTTTGTGCTGGATGAACTGGTGACACGCCGGGTAAGAAAAGTCGTGGACATCCTGCGAGATGCCAGCAGCGGCAAAGGACCACCCGAAGTGCTGAAAGGAAAAGACGAACTCTCGCTGATCTCCCGCGAGTTTGCAGGCACCATGGAAAAGCTGCGCATCGCCGAAAACATGGTGCTGGAGGCGGCCGAGCAGGAGCGACGTAAGATTGGAAAAGATGTGCACGACGACCTCTGTCAGCGCCTCTCAGCCACCAAGATGAAAGCCGAGGTCATGCGCGGAATGATCAAGGACAGCGAGGGCAAGATAGCCAGCCTGGCCGGACAGGTGGCTGACGAGCTCTCTGAATCCACCGTCATCGCACGCAGCATGGCCTGGGGCCTGGCGCCGGTGAGCATCGAAAAACATGGCCTGAAGGACGCCCTGGAAAACATCATCCGATTTGCCGAAAAGTCATACAACGTGCGCTGCTCCCTGGACTATACCGATGTGAGCAGCAGTCTGACCAACAGCTCCAAGGAACTGCTCTTCCGCATCGCACAGGAACTGGTGGTCAATGCCTGCAAACATTCCAGCCCCCAAGTCGTCAGCATCACTGTGAGAACTGAGGATGACCACATTGTGCTGAGCATCATTCATGATGGCTCCGCCTTTTCCGAGCCTGCCGAGGGTGGGAATGGAATGGGGTTGCATCTGCTAAGCCAGCGCCTGCGTACCCTATCTGCAACACTGGAAAGAACGAGTGAAACGGGAACAAAGGATTTCCAGATTGCGATCGTGCGCATTCCGTTAAACAATCCTTGAACACCGCGTCACAGCAAACCTCCAACCCAACGCGCCCATGAAAGTAAAATCGCCCTCGAACGTCACCCGTGTAGCCATTGTGGATGACCATACCATGATGCGTGAAGGCTGGCGCCTTTTTGTCGAAAACGCCACCGATCTCGCCTTTGCCTGGGTGGCGGGAGATGCCTCCGAAGCCATGCGCAAAGTGGACGAAGACACGCCGGATGTTTTGGTGGTGGACATCTCACTGCCAGACCGCTCAGGACTGGAACTGATCAAGGATCTCCGCCTCCTGCGCCCAAAGATGCCCATGATCGCCATCTCCATGCATGATGAGAAACTCTACGCGCAACGCGCCCTCAAGGCCGGAGCACGGGGCTACGTCATGAAGAGTGCGCCTCAGAAAGATCTGGAGCAGGCACTACATCGTGTGGCGGCAGGTGGCATTGCCGTCAGCGAGGAGATGTCCGAAGAAATCCTCAAGGCGTTCTCTTCCGGCCACTCCGCCGAGCCCAAAGATTCCATCTCTGAACTTAGTGACCGCGAGTTTGAGGTGTTTGTGCTCATCGGCCAGGGGAAAACGACCGGCCAGATAGCCGAAGCACTGCGCATCAGCACCAAGACTGTGGATGTGCACAAGATGAACATCCGCACGAAGCTGGGCATGAACGAGAGCGGAGAGCTGGCCTACTTTGCCATCCGCTGGGCTGAGGGGCAGAAGACCACCTCAGACCGTCAAAAGTAAACGGTGATGCAGCCAGGGGCTGTAACGCAGTCGTCAGCCCCGAAAAACAACGGTGCAGATCATCCGACATAGGATGATACGGAAACACTGTGTCCAAGCAGTAAAAAGACATTCCAAGATCTGACACCACGCGGAGCTGAAATTCAGGACATCCTGGCACGAGCGTGTTGAAGAAGGAATGGGAACGCAGAACTCCCACGAGTCTGCCAAACCCGTGGGAGCACACACATCAAGCACCTGACCTCCAGGTGAAAAGCACCATCAATCCTCTGCCATGCGACGGCGGCGGCGCATGCAGAGGCCGAACAGGCCAAGCATGAGCAGAAGCAGGCGGGCCGGTTCAGGCACCACCACGATGATGCCGTTGCTGGCAAAAAGCTGGGAATTAAATGCCAGTCCGCCCCCGAGGACCACACCGGTGTAGTCAAAGCTGGTGGCACCGGAGGCGCTGCTGAGGCTGGCCCAGTCAAGCAGGTTAAACACATCCCCATAGACGGGTGTGTAGCCATTCAGGAAGGTGGAGTCGATCTTGACCGTGCCATCGATCACCGGCGCATTGGCTCCGTTGATAACGATGTGGTCATGCAGACTCGTGCTGGCGCTTTCCCAGGTGGCGATGATGGAGGGGCTGAGAGTATCCAGAGAGCTTTCATTGCCCTGGATGGAAGCAGCATCATTGAGTGATGCACCACCCAGTTGCATGAGCAGGGTACCGCCGCTGTTGATGGTGAGGTTCCCACCCACAGTGAGCAATCCTTCAACTGCAACACCCGGTGCCAATGTGCCTCCGCTGTTGATGTTCAGATTTCCGCCCACCACTCCCGTGCCACCCAGCGTGCCTGCATTGACGTTGATGGCCCCGGAGTTGGTGTTGATGGCGTTCAGCAGCAGCGTACCCGCGCCTGTTTTGCTGATGTCTCCAGCACCGGTGATGACGCTGCTGACGGTCGTGGTGGTGCTGGCCGCCGTCTCGAATGTGGCACCGCTTGCGCCCGCGGTGATGCCGCGGTTGCTGGAGATGCTGACGTCAGCTGTGGTCTGCAGCGTTCCCCCGTTAATGGAGAGCTGATCCGCCACCACAGAAGCCGGAGCTGCACCAAGGTTGTTGTCTGCCGAGATGCTGAGCGTGCCGGCATTTACCGCCGTCTTTCCAGCGTAAGTGTTGGCCCCTGAGAAGACCACAGTACCTGCGCCGGTTTTCGTCACACCATCCGTGTCAGCAGTTCCGGAGATGACGGCGCTGACGGTGAGCTCCTGCGTGGTGCCCGTGCTGTCGCCCACATTAAAGGTGCGGGTGGCACCACCGAGATTCACCTTGCCGGAGAGAGACGCGGCACCGGGATTGCTGGTGGCATCATAGGTCACGTTGCCAAGCAGGGTCAGGGTGCCCGCACCTGTCTGCACCACACCCAGGCTGCCAGCGGCACCTGCATACGTCAGGGAGGCGATGGCGTCGTTGTTGCCATTGAGATCCAGCGTCACGGTGCTGGAGGCAGTGGTGGAAGCCACGGTGACCGCTGTGGTGTCCGGAATCACATTGCTGGCCGCCGTGGTGATGCCGCCCGCATTGATGGTAGTGCTGCCGCTGTAGCTATTGGGTCCGCCCAAAGTGAGGGTGCCCGTGCCCACCTTGACGAGGTTGAGGGTGGAGCCCACGTTGTTGGTGATGGCACCACCGAAAGCGGTGCTGGTGGAATCGCCTATAATGAGTGTCACGGTGCCGCTGGTGGCGGAGGTGGTGATCAGGCCACCCGTGGTGCTGCTGCTGCCGGAGAGAGAGGCAAAGGTGACCGTGCTGCCGCCGCCATTGATGTCCAGTGTGGCACCAGCAAGCACAGACACAGCGGAGAGTATCGGAATGGCGTTGGTGGCTCCATATTTCAGCAGACCGCCGCTTACGATTGTGGCTCCCGTATAGTCATTGCCAGCACCGGAGAGCACCAGAGTGCCATCGCCAGCCTTGGTCAGACCAGACCCTGCACCGCTGGTGAGCTTGCCGCTGAGGGTGGCCGTCACCTGCGGACTGGAGACGGTGATGGTACGTGCTGCCGTGCCGAGATTCACCGTGCCGCTGAGGGTCAGGTTGTGCGTGCTGGCGGTACCACCAAAGGTGAAGCCTCCATTCACCGTCACAGCGTTTCCAATGACGCGCGCCGCAGTGCCAGCCTGGATGGTGGTGCCATCCGCAATCGTCAGCGTGCCCGTGCCAAGCGGACCGCTGGTGATGGCGGGAGGTGTGCCTGTGGTGGCGGCGTCGAGGATGAGAGTACCCGCATTCAGATTGAATCCGGTGGTCCAGTTGCTGCTGCCACTGTTGAGCACCAGGGAGCCGGAGCCCGTCTTGGAGATGGCTCCGGTCATGCCCGCATTCTGGGTGATGGCGGCGCTGATGATGAGTCCCATCGGAGACAGGCCGGAGACATTGATCACCGGATTGGCATTGCTGAATTCCAAGGACGCAAACTGCGTGCCGGATGTGTAGGTGCCGCTAATCGTGGGCGTGGTGCCCAGGTTGTCATTCACCACTGTGATGGCATTGGCTGCACTCAGGACAACCCTGGCGGTGGTGCCAGCTCCAGGAGCACCCAGTGCAAGCAGAGGCGTGGTGGTGCCGCCCATGTCATTGAAGACAATGCTGTTGAAGGTGTTGGTGCCGCTGGCCGTGTAATTCGGGAAGGTCAGCGTGGCGCCGCCATTGAGCGTGATGACATTTGAAGAGTCAATCAGGCCATAGACTGTGGTGCTGCCACCGCTGAAGTTCACCGCTGCGTTGTTGATGGTAAGACCGCCCGCCGGGATCACGGTGCCAGCCGTGGTGGCTGTGATGGATGTGGTGGCGCTGTTGATGATAGTGCCGCCTGTGTAGCTCTGATTCGGGTTTGGTAGAACGAATGTACCGCCATTGGCCGTGGCCAGTACCAGGGTGACTGGATTTCCATTATCAACCACACGTGCATTGAGCGTGAGCGCAGCCTGATTGTTGTAGAGATACAGGGTCTGCGAGGCCGTGCCTGTAGTGACACGTCCGGAATCAAGCGTGCCACCAAGGGAGAAGTTGGCATTGCCGGTTTTCAGGAAGCCGCCGCTGGTGAGCGTGAGCAGATCCGTGGCAGTGGTCCAGGTCAGCGGGGTGGCTGACTGGGTGCTGTTGATCACCAGCGAGTTGACGGTGTAGGCGGCGCTGATGTTGAAATTGATGCTGTTGGTCGTGGTGACGTACTTAACGTTGTTGGTCGCACCAGCACCGCTCAGGTTGGTCGTGGCGGTGATGGTGCTGTTGGTGTTGTAGTTGGCAAAGCCTGCACCCGTGTCTCCCAGCACCCCCACACCCAGCCCACCAGCGGCAGCCTGTGTGGGCAGGTAGGTCAGGTAGTCTGTGCCTTGGTAGATGGCCCAGCCGCCGATGATGCTGTTGATCAGGGTCGGAGCGGTGGTGAAAACCATCGTCGGTCCCTGGCCCCCTTCCACGCTCAGCGGGCTGCGGCCGATCTGGAAGCTGCCATTGACGACGTAGAAGATGGAGCTGTTCAGCTGCGTCAGGCTTGGGGAGGTGATGTTGAAACCGCCGCCGCGTTCCGGCGTGGCAAAGTTGAAGATATTGACACCGGCGTTCAGAGTGATTGTGCCAAAGGTGTTGTTGATCTCCCCTTCCTGACGCGGGAGGATGGAGATGGTGCCCCCGGTCAGCGTGATGGGCGCCGAGCCAAAGCGGTTCAGCACCGAAGAGATGCCGGTGTCATTCCACGTGAGGGTGGAATAATTGACATTGATGGCCGAGGTGTTCTGGATGGAGGCGCTGTCCTGGAGCTGCAGAGTACCGGCCCGCACCGTGGTGGATCCCGTGTAGGTGGCCGCACTGGTGAGCGTCCATGTGGCATTGCCAGTCTTGTCCACATTGAAGTTGTTGCCGCCAGTGCCGCCGAGGACGCCTGCAAAGGTGGTGCTGCCGGTCTGGGCAGTGAACAGCGTGGCCGTGGTGGCGCTGGTGTTCACGATGGAGCCGCCTGAGTTAGGCAGGAGGTTGTTGTTCGTGACCGTGATCTGCCGCACGGCCTGGTTGTAGCCGTTGAGGTCAAAGGTGCCCGCATTGACCACGAGATCTGCCAGCGTGGCAACGGTGGCCGTGGGTGCGACGAGCAGCGTGTTTGCGCCGGCATTGAGCTTCAGTGTGCCGGCATTCACGAAAGTAGCTCCGGTATTGTAGCTGTAGCCGCTGAGTGTCAGCATGCCGTCGTCTGCTTTGACAATGCCGCCGCTGCCCAGGATGGAGCTGCTGATGGCAAGGTCTCCAAGAGTGTGCAGGATCAGCAGTGAGCCGCCTGCGGTGAGCGCGCCATTGCTGATGCCCACATTGCCAACGTTTGCCACGAGTGCTCCGCTGGTGATGGTCAGTGTGTTGAGCGTGCCAGCAATGCCGTAGTCAAGGCCCAGCGGGCTGCTGGTGCCATTCATGAGGTTGCCATTGGAAATCAGCCCGCCGCCACTGTCCAGCGTGAGGCTGTTGACCGTTGTGGCCTGATAGAGCTGTGTCAAAGCCCCGGTCCTGACGTTGGCCGTGGCAGGCACACTAAAGTTAAAGCGACCCACCGCCGAGCTGGTGGCCGAGCTGCCAAAGGTGAGTGTGTTAGTTCCCAGGGCATTGACAAGACTGTTGGCGGTGATGCCATTGACCGCCGCCACCAGGCTCTGCCCCGTGACAAGACCGGTGATGTCTGAGAATTGAACCACGTTGCTGCCATTGCTGGTGACACCTGCCACCACCGCCCCGAGACCGCTGCCCGTGCTAGGAAGCGTCTGGTACTCAGCCGCAGTCAGCAGACGGATTCCGGTGCTGGTCACGCTCGTGACGAGGCCGCCGGTCGTGTTTGTGCTGTCGATGCCGATAAGATCCGGACGGATGCTCATGGTGACCGTGCCTGGGCCGCCACCGCCACCAGTCAGATTGGCAGCTGCAGGCACAATATTCACCGATCCAGCCCCAATCGGACCGCCAAGAATCGCTGAACCTGCATTGATGACCCCCGTGCCACGGTTGCCCGTGTTGGACACGCTAAGTGCGGAGATGTTGATGACCGTGCGGTTCGAGCTGCCAGTCAGATTCCACTGGCTCTGGCCTTCAAGGAATGTCACGGTGCCCAGGCTTTCTGAGACATTCGATGCACTGCTGCCGATGTAATTAAGCACGCCACCGCGCATACTCAGCGTGCGGCCACCACTGATGCCCGTGGCTCCACCGAGACGGTCATTGAGCACATTGACACTGTTGTCGAGCGTGAGAGTGCCGCCTTCATCCAGCAGCACGGCGCTGAATCCGGACTTGGCAGTGACACCGCTCAGAATGACGCTGCCCGCGTTGATGGCCAGATTGCCGATGAGCTGAGTGCTGTTGTCCGCCGTGAGCGTCCAGCTGCCAGAGCCGGCCTTGGTGACGTTCAGCAGTCCGCTGGTGAAGTCGCTCGTGAATATGCCGTCAAATGCGGCATTCGTATTGTCAAAGCCCAGGACGAGCGTCCCTCCCGAGTTGGGGCTGAAGTTGCGGATCGTACCTGAACCAGTGACAGACCCGACGGCGAGGTTGGTCTGGCCGCGCATGTCCAGCGTAGCGCCGGATTCCACGGTGATGGCCATGCGTGTGTAGGAGGTTGTTCCTGTCAGCACCAAGGTGCCCGTGATGACGTCCACATTGACGAGGGTGTTGGGATTGCCCTGCCCGCCGATCGCCAGCACGCCAGCACCAAGCTTCTGAAGATTGGTGGTGCCCCCCACGAAATTCGTGTTCAGAGCCAGACCGATCTGGCTGTTGCCGCTGACCACGCTGGCTGCCACCGTGTCAACCGTGATAGTGTGGGTGCCGGTCATGTTCACATTCCCGGTGAGCAAAGGAATGACTCCGAGCTGCTGCAGGTTGCTGGCAGAAATATTGCCCGTCAGCGTGAGCACGCCTGTGCCAGTCTCCACGCGGGCTCCTTCATTGCCATTGCTGCCGCCATCGCTGGTGAAAACGAGATTGGCCACGGTGTCATTGTAGCCGTTCAGTGCCCACATGCCGCCACCGTTGACGGTCACAGTGGCACTGTCTGCGATCTGATCGCTGAACCCGCGATTAATCACACGAGATGCAGTGATCGGGGCGGAGTCTGACAAGGCACCGTTGCTTGTTGTGGTGCCGCCAGAGATGACGAGGTTTCCGGTGATGGCATTGCCGCTGCCTGTGCCGTTGCTAAGATTAAGGATGACACCATTCACATAGGTGGTGCCCACATAGGTATTGGCGTTGCCAAACGTGATTTCTGGCGCCAGATCGGCACGGCCCAGACCCGTGGTGATGAGATCAAAATTGCCGGTGATGACGGAATTGATCTGCAGCAAGTTTTCAGCATTGCTGATGTAGAGCTGCGGTGCGCCTGTGGTGATGACGCCTGGGAGAGCGGTGGTGCCGATGGTCTTGCTGAAGTTTTCAGTACCACCCAGCAGGCCACCCGCAGTCAGCGTCAGTACATCGTTGGCATTCGTAAAGGTCAGGGTGCGTGCCACAGTGAGACCGTTCCAAGTCAGAGTATTGACCGCCGCTCCCCCGGCTGTAACGGCGATGCCAGTGCCGTCTCGCAGCAGCAGATTGTCGTTAGCTGTGGAGGTGGCAAAGCTGCTTGTCTGCATGTAGGAGGCAAGCGGGCGGACGCCTGTGGCCGGATCGTAGGTGGCAAAGGCCGCACCGCTGCTGGGGGTGGAAGTGATGACCGTGGCCCAGGCTCCAATGATGCCATTGGTAAGAGTCGGCGCCGTGGCGAAGGTGATGAACGGATTGTCTCCCAGACCTCCGTTGGCCGTGGAGAAAGTCACCGAGGCGGTGCCCTGACGGATCAGAGAGCCAAAAGACATCGTGGCGGTTCCCACGTTGCTGTTTCCAACGTTGACCTGCACAAAGGACGCATTCGATGCCAGCGTGAGATCGCCAAAGGTGGCCACCGTATTTGCCCCACCGCGTCCGACGTAATACAGCGCACCACCGTTGAGGATGATGTTGCTGGAGTTTGCATTCATCGCATAGCTCGAGGTGGAAAGACGGTTGCTCAGCGCCTGAATGCCGCTGTCATCCCAGCGCAGCACAGCACGATTGATCGTGATGGTGCCGCCGCCGGAGAGCCGTCCCTGATCCTGCAGAGTCGTGACCCCACCCATGAGCAGGGTGCTTCCAGAGTAGTTGCTGTTGTACGTCAAGGTCAGTGTATTGCCGCCACTGCGGACAAAATTCAGATTGTCATTGATGCTTCCGGCAAAGGTAAAGCTGGCAGTCATCAGAGTATGGAAATTGGCAAAGCCAGCAGCCATGTTGGTGATGATGCCACCACCTCCTGGCTGCGTGACAGTGCTGGCCAGAGATCCCACCACCTGGTTATGGCCATTGAGATCGAAGACAGACCCCTGCTGCACCACAAAGTTATCAGCACGCAACGTGGTGGCGGTGGTGGTGGGAGCAGGCGCTTCGGTGAAGCGGAAGAAGAGCGGATTATTCGCAGGGGCTGCAGATCCAATCTGAAGCGTGCCAAGGTTCAGGCGGGTTTCGCCGATGTAGTTGTTCTGGGCATTGAGCATCAGCTGACCGTCTCCACTCTTGGTCAGGCCGCCAGTGGAGGCAGCGCCATACAATCCGCCCAATGGAACGTCCACCTCCAGAATCGTGCCGCTGCCCATGGTGAAGATGGAGAGGTTGTTCGCGGTGGTGGCGGTCAGGGAGCCCGTGCCAGAAATCGTGGCGCTGGCCTTGGCCAGGATACCGCCGCTGTCCACCGTTACGTTTCTCAGGGCGTTGATGGTCAGGCTGCCGCCGCTTTCAAAGGTCAGCGAGTTGACCAGGGTGTTGCTGAAAACAGTGGCATCAGCACCCGAGGTGAGCGCACCGATCAGGCGAATGTTGTTGTTCGCAGTGAAGGTGGTGTCCATTTCCGTGGTGAGATTCAGCGGACGGATACCCGTGGTGGCGTCGTAGGTGGCAAAGGTGGCGTTCGCGCTGGTGCCGTCTCCAGTGGCGGACGGATCTGCAACCACCCAGCTCAGCACGCGGATGTTTTTGCTGCCGTTCGTGCTGCTGCTCTGGCCGGTAAAGGTCGGTGCCGTAGCCAGCATGATGTTGGTGTTGTTCGCGGCCGGTGCGGCAGATCCCAAATTGGTGCCACGGATAAACACAGTGCCATTGGACACACGCGTCAGCGTTCCAGAGCCCGTGGTGCTGGCACGCACATTGGCGCCGTTGTTCACGAGCGTGATGATGTTGTAGAGGTTGTTGATGGAGATCGATTGATCAGTGGCCAGTGTTTCATTCACCGCCGTGGTGGAATTGCCGTCGATTTCCAGCAGGCCGCCGGTCAGCGCCACAGGACGCCCGCCCAGACGGGTGCTGCTGGCGGTGGTGGTGTTGTCCAAGATCAGCTGGCTGCCCATCACTCCGGAGCTGTAGCCGCTGCCGTTGATGGTGACGGTTCCGGCATCACCCAGACGTCCATTGCCACGCACAATGACAGTGCCTTGATTCACATTGGTGGCATCAAAGGTGTTGCCGCCGTTGGTGATGATGAGCTTGGCGGTGCCGACCTTGGTAAGGGTGAAATTCCCGCTGATCACGCCATCCACCTGGATGTCCCCTTCGGTCACACCGCTCAGCGGATTGAATCCGCTTGAGCCGATGCTTGCATTCGCAGCCAGTGTCACGGCACCGGAGAGGGTGGCGGCGGTGGTTGAGGTATTGATGAGAGACCCCAGGCTGTTGACGGCCAGGCCGAAATTGGTCAACCCCGTGCCGGAAACGGTAAGCGGTTCCGCGATGGAGAAACCATTGAGATCCAGCACAGCTCCACTGGCCACTGTCGTTCCTGCAGTGGTGGCACCGAGGGCATTGGCATTGCCCACTTTGAGCGTGCCGTAATTCACCGCAATGGCTCCAAGCAGTGTCGTGGAGTTGTCCGCGGTGAGGGTCAGCGTATTGCCGCTGATCTTGGTCAACGGATTGGACGCGCTGGCTGTGATCGCGCCACTCAGCGTGATATCCCCCTGCCCGCCAATCTGCACATTGTTGCTGTTGATGGTGATGGCTCCCACCACGCTGGCAGCATTGGGGCTGCTGTTCCACAGGGCGGCATTTGCGCCACCCAGCATGTTGTTCACGTTGGAACCCGTGGTCAGCGAGGTGCCGGTGCCAGTGGTCGGATTCACCTGACCCGTGCCATTGAGAACGATGGAGCCGGTGACACCCGTGGTGCCATTCAGATCCAGCGTGGCTCCGGTGGCAAAGACAGCGCTCAAAGAGGCATTGGTGGCCGTGGCCGCGTCTGAAATCTCCACCGTGGTGCCATTCACAATGCGTGTGATGAAGGCACCCTGAGGGATGCCAGTGCCGATGACCAGCTCGCCTACACTGCGACCGGCCGTGGTGGACATGGTCACCTGAGTGGAGCCGGAAGTGATTCCAGAAGTGACGGTGGCACTGCTGCTCGCAATGGTGGTGGTGCCGCTGGTCAGAGCATTGGCTCCAGCGACGACAAGCGTGCCCGCCTGGATGGTGAGACCTCCGGAGAAGGCGCTGCTGTTCCCCAAGATAAGGCTGCCGGAGCCCGTCTTGACGAATCCATTTCCACTATCACTGACTCCTCCGATGAGGTAGAGCATGCCGGCTCCGCTGGTGGAATTGAGCCCCACATTGAGAATCGTATTGGAGCCGATGGTGGTGGTGCCTGTGACACCAAACCATCCAGTGCCAATGCTGCCGCCCGTTCCGCTCACAATGCTGAGGATGGAGGGAGTGGCTGCACTGCCATTACCGATCGAAAGTGTGTCGATCGTGGAGTTCAGCACAGAGCCAAGGGTGTCCACGGTGGCCCTGTCACCACCGGCCAGATTCCAGCCGCCGGTGAGCTGAGCCGCAGTGAGATAGCCGTTACCAGAAGTGGCCAGGCTGAGTCCCGCAGAATACAGCCTGGAGGCGGGTATGGCCTGGAAATTGCCCATCGTGGTGTTTGCCCCCTGGTCACTCACCGTATCCGGTCCGGAGTAGAGCACATGGAAACCGCCGGCGTTGGTGGAACCGGAGGCATTTTGCTGCTTGAACACGATGCTGTGATAGCCCGCGCTGAGAAACACCGTGGTGCCGGTGGCAGACTCAGCCGCGCCACCAGTGGCGTTTGAGATGATGGCCTTGCCATCAATGTAAAGGATGGAGCTGTCGTCAGCCGCCGTGCGGAAGGTGTAGCTGCCACCCGTCACGATCTGCAGATAGCCGTTCTGCACGGAGATGCCGCCGTTGAAGTTGGTGCTGGTGACTCCGATGGGATGAACAAAACCGCCCATGTCACCAAGGCCCACCTGGGCAAATGTGCCGGAGGCGCCGGCGCCTGATGCGATGGCAGAATTGATGGCGACCGAGGTGGCAAACTGGTAGTAGCTGGCCGAGAGACCGCCAGACACATAATCTCCCGGAAGTGTGCTGAGCGTGGCTGCCTGCGGCACCACCGGATTCAGCCCCGTAAGGATGCTGCCATTGGCCAGCGGGGTCGTGGTATTGATGGTGGGGATCTCAGGGAAGATGACCGTACCAAGACCAACGTTCACCGGTTTGACCGATCCATAATTGAAGACGTAGATCGTCGTGCCCAGCGCAGGGTTCAGCCGTGCGGCGCCAGCGCCCGTGGTGTTGACATTAAGCAGGCGCAGCTGGTAGCCGTTTGCGCTGCTGACATCCAATGTCTGCCCGCCTGCGATGTTCAGGTTGGCCACTTCCATCACGTTATTGGTGTTGGCACCGTTGTTGCCAATCGTCAGACCAGCTCCGCTGATGGCGCCGGCAAGCGTGATGTCATTGTTGTAGGTGATGACGGTGCCGTTACCACCGCCGTTGTTGAGCAGGCTGAGAAGTGCATTGCTGCTGTTGATCAAGGCGGCACCCCCTGGGATCGGCGAGGCAAAGCCGCCATTCAGGCCCGAGAGCACGAGATTGCCTCCATTGAGGGTAATGCCGCCCTGGAAGGTGTTGTTGTTCCCCAGGGTCAGAGTTCCCTGCCCTGCTTTGATAAGCGCGGAGGTGTTGTCTGTTCCGGAGATGATGCCGTTCATTGTCAGGTTGGTCAGCAACATGTCCACCGTAATAGTGGTGGCACCGCTGGGCAGCGTCGTGGCCCCGTTGAGCGTCAGGCTCTGGTTCCCCTTCATGGAGAAGTTCCCAGCAGTCACATAGTCATTGTTGACGATGTTTGCAGAGGAGGATGAGGTCAGGAAGGTGCCTGCACTGAGGGTCAGCACTCCGGTGCCGAGCGGCCCGCTGGAGAAGATGCTGGCCACACCAGTGACAGAGTCGCGGGAGGTCACATTGGTGCTGGCACCGATGGCGATGCCACCCGCAGTGAGATTGACACCGCCGGTGAAGGTGCTCTGGCCGCTGAGCTGCAGCAGCCCTGTGCCATCCTTGATGATGCCTTCGGAGCCGGTTCCCACCACGTTTCCTGAGACATTGAGATTTGGCAGCAGGTAGTTCAGGCTTTCACCGTTCCACTGCACCGGGTCCACGGTGAAGGTGCGGGTGCTGCCGCCGAGATTGATGCTGCCGGAGCCCGTGGTGCTGATGGTGGCTACGGAGCCCAGGTTCTGCCCGCTGGCCTGCACGTTGCCCCCGAGGATGAGGTTGCCCGTGCCGGTGGTCACTGTGGGGGAATCACCACCGTTGTTGTTGAAGACGAGGCCTCCCACGCGCTGGTTGAACCCATTCAGGTCCAGCGTGGCTCCACCCATAATCGTGACAGTGGCTGTGTTTTTGATCTGGCTGGCAGCCCCAAGCACCACACGGGTGTTGCGGTCGGAGAAGACGCCCGGATTGCTGCTGTAGCCGCCTGCAATTGTTACATCTCCCGTGCCTGTGGCGGTGGTGCTGACTCCGTCCGCGCCCGTGGTGTTGAGCACCACACGGCCGGAATTGACGTAAGTACCCCCCGTGTAGGTGTTCACACCAGTGATAAAAACATCATTCGTGGCCGCAAGAGTGCCGCGGCCGTTGTTGCCATCGATCACCAGCGTCACTGCACCACCAGCGGAGTTGTTCGTGATGTTGGCGGAGAAGGTGACGTCCGCATTACCGGTATTGTCCGCCTGGTTGTTAAGCCAGCTCAGGGCATGCAGGTAGAGGTCCGCCGGACTGGAGGTGGTGCCGGCCGTCAGGTTGCCATTGACGATGCTGATGCTGTTGGCCGAGGCCGTAGTAGCGATGGGGGATGCGATCAGGCCGCCGCTGGCGACCGTCAGAGTCTTGCCGCCCAGGTCCAGGGTGCTGTTGCCAGTGGCACCTGTGTTGGCCTGCAGATTCAGCGTATAGAGCGTGGTGTCTGCCGTGAGCGTCGTCGTGGAGCCTGCCACTGGCAGAAGGATGCGGATGTTGTCTGTAGCCGTGGCAGTAAAGATGC
The DNA here is from genome assembly GCF_014203095.1 of Prosthecobacter vanneervenii. Lineage (NCBI taxonomy): Bacteria > Pseudomonadati > Verrucomicrobiota > Verrucomicrobiia > Verrucomicrobiales > Verrucomicrobiaceae > Prosthecobacter > Prosthecobacter vanneervenii. The sequence goes on from NZ_JACHIG010000005.1 coordinate 168,585, forward strand.
TGTTGGGGGAGTAGCCTGCATAACCGTTGTTGGTCAGACCAGCCAGACCTTCGCTGGGAGTATAGGTGGCAAATTCACGCTCAAACGTGGCCCAGCCGCCGATGATGTTGTTGGTCAGGCCGTCACCGAGGTTGGTGGTGGCCACTCCATTGATGTTGCTGATGAACAGGCGCTGCAGGGCGGAGAGATTGCCGTCGATGTTCAGGAAGCGCACCGTACCGTGCTGCCCTGCCACCTGGATCAGGCTGGCCATGGTAACGTCAGACTGGTTCACACCTGTGCCCGGCTCGGCAAAATCAATGATGCTGCTGGCGTAGCCGATCTTGACTGCGCCGAGCTGCTCCGTGGTGTAGAGCGCCGCACGGCTGCGCCACTGCAGCATGGCACCGTTCAGAGTGATCATGGCCGCGTCATTGATGCGGTCGGTGAGGCTGACTGGCTCGGTGCTGGTGTTGCTGGCAGAGACCAGCAATGTAGAATTGGAGAGCTCGATGGAGGACGTGCCGCTGAGCGCACCTCCGTCAATCAGCTGCGTGCGACCGCCATTGAGCAGCGTGGGACCCGTGTAGGTGTTGTTGCTGTAGAGGTTCCAGTCCGTCGTGGCACCAGCGCTCTGAGAGCGCACCACGGCGATGTTGCTTTCAGCGGGGTTGCTGCTTCCGATGCTGCCGCGGAAGCTCACGTTGCCCGTGGTGATCCCCAGGGTGGCCTGTGAAGCGGAGGTGTTGATCACCACACCACCCGTGTTTACAGCAAAGCCGTCATTGACCGCCAGTGATCCCGTCTGGGCCTGAACAGAATTGAAATTCTGCACGTTGCCGTTGAGGTCAAGATACCCGCCGAGAAGCTGCAGCGCCTGGTTGGGCAGGATGGTCTGGTCTCCGCCGTCCAGCTTGAGGGTGCCGTCATTGAGCGTGACGGTTCCGGTAAAGACATTGCCAGCTGTCAGAGTGAGCTTGCCGCTGCCAGACTTGGTCAGGCCGCCGCTGGTTCCTGCAATGGCCACCCCGATGTTCAGATCACCGGCATTGTAGATGATCAGTTCGCGGTTGGAGAGAGTGGTCAGGTAGCCGTTGCCACTGATGCCACCGTTTCCAGCCAGCGCCAGCAGGCCGCCGCTCTCGATGGTGAAGGCTCGCAGATGACTGTCGATGGAGAGGCTGCCGCCGCTGCTGAGCTGCAGGGAGTTCACCTGCCAGGCATTGAGAATGTTGTAGGTGGTCGCGCCAGAGACGGCGGTTGAGAGGTTCAGGTTTTCAAAGGCATTGAGTGTGACCGGTGCCGTGATACCTGTGACCTGCTCAGACGCACTGAGAAGGCGGAGGCGGTTGGTGCCCGTGTTGGCACCGGAAGCGGCAGAGTCCGCTGTCACAAAGCCCAACGCATCACCAGAGAGGCTGAGATTATTTCCAAAAGCCCAGGGCAGGATTGATTTGTTGGTGGAACCCGTGCCGCCCAGCTGGCCGGTAAACGCGTAGGCGGTGCCACTGCCCTGAATGGTGGCCACATTAGCACCTGCCGCACTGCCAAAGCCATCCGCACGGATGAGCAGCGTGGAGCCCGCATTGCGCGTGACGGCACCCGTGGTGAAGTTCAGCTGCTGTCCGGTGCCGGCATCGAGGGTAAAGACCGTCGCGCCTGCATTGAAGGTCAGAGTGCCGGTGGTGTTTTCCGTGGTGGTGGCGCTGCTGCTGCCCAGCAAGACGAAGTCAGAGCCCTGGAATGACAGCGTGGCATTACCCAGACGGTTGCTCACGTTGGTGCCCGTGTTGTCCAAGGTCAGGGTGGCGGCATCATGCACAATGACGGCGCGTGTCGATCCCTGGCCGGTGCCCAGGGCACCAAAGGTGCCTGCGCCGTTCATGGAAAGCGTGCCCTGCTTCACGATGATATCTCGTCCGGAGAAGGCATTGGCCACCTGAAGATTCAGGGTGCCGGTGCCGTATTTGTTGAGCTGGAAGATGCCCAAGGTTCCAGTGTTGGTGAATCCGTTGGTGGTGATGTTGATGGTGCCTGCACCACCCAGCCCCACCCAGGAGTGGCGGTTGGTGCCCGCCGTGCCCACCTGGGCCAGCACACCGCCGGTGATGTTCAACGTGGAGCCTGCATCGGCCGCCAGGGTCACCGCACGCATCTGATTGTCGGCGGTCGAGGTTGCGATGATGATCTGCCCGGAAACCGTGTTCACACCCGCTGTGCTGCGGATGGCACCTGCTCCATTGATGCCGGCGCTGGTGGCATTGTTGCTGGCGTTGACAAAGATCGAATCCGCCGCGGTGACTCCTCCGGTCAGCTCAAGGGCGGCACCCACATTGCCAAGGACGACGCCGCCCGCAGACGAGGTGATGGTGGGATTGGCGGAGGTGATGTTCTGACTGAGCGTGATCGTCGTTGCCGTGATCGAATTGATGATCGTGTCGGCAGGGATGCCAGCACCAGTGACCAGCTGACCGACCCCGTAGTTGGCCGTGCCGCCGGCGGGCGTGAGCACCGCCTGACCGGAAGCCCCGGTCGTGGCGGTGGATGCCGTGGTGGAAGATGCATTGCCCAGCTGCGCGCCGTTGGAAACTCTCAGGATGCCCTGCTGCACAAACATGACGCCATTCCAGCCCGTCTCAGGCTGGGTGAGCACGAGCGTGCCGAGGTCGTATTTTCTCAAGGCGTTGTTGGCCGAGGCAAAAGTAAAGGCGGTGTTCAGCGTCAGCGTATTGCCCTGCGTGACTTCAAATTCAGCTGCAGCTGAATTGAGGTTGAAGGTGCGCGAGGTGGTGAATGTCCCAGTGGCACGGAAGCCGAAACCGAGATTGTTGGTGCTCAGGCGGACGATGTTGCCAGCATTGCCAAGGGCACCATCGGACGAGGCTGCGATCAAGCCTGCAGTGATGTCGATGATGGAACCGCCACCGCCAAAGGAGTTGCCCGCGTTGCCCAGGGTCAGAACACCTGAACCCGCCTTGGTCAGCACCACAGCAGACGCGCCAGTCGGGCCACCCGTGAGCAGGCCGTTGAGTATCAGCCCGTCAAGCTGCAGTGAAGTGCTGCCATTGGCCACAGTGAACGTGGGTCCCTGATTGGAGGAAACCGTGTTGAAGACGATGTTGTCTGACAGGAGCAGTCCGTAGTTGTTGTTGTTGGTCAAATTGATGCCATTGCCGAGCTGCGAGGAGACCAGGGCCGCAGGTGCGATGATCTTGTTGACCGCCTGCGGGTAATAAAGCTGCGTGCCAGCACGACCGATGGTCAGGGCCAGGGCTGTTCCAGTCACTGCAGGCTCCCAGGTAATGGTGCCCAGATTGATCGTCTGGAAGGAGCCCGTGCCATCCCCGTCATGCAGAATGGAGAAGGCACCGTTGGAAAGTGCCCCGATGTTGATCGGCACCGTGCTGCCAAGGCCGGTCAGGTTCAGTCCTGTGATATTGCCGGTGCCGGTCTTGCTGATCGTGTTGGCTCCCGTTCCGCCGATAGAGGTGATCGTGCCGATGTTCGCGATCGGGCCACCGAGCACCACATTCAGAAACGGTGTCGGAATATTCACCACCAAGCCGGTTGTAGTCTGCGTGGCAAAAGTCAGCGCACCGTTGAGCGTCAGAGTGACCAGGTTCGTGCCGGTGTTGTTAAAGATGGGGGCGTCGGCAAAGCTCATGGCATTGGCCACGGTTCGGCTGTTGTTGTCCGCGAGCAGTGTGGTGCCACTGGCAAAGGAAACAGACCCGATGCCAAGAGGGCCCGAGACCAGACTGTTTGGCACCGTGGAGGTGCTGTTGGCAGAGAGAATCAGGCCGCCGCTTTGCACTGTCATGCCACCGTCAAACGTGTTCTGTCCACTGAGCTGCAGCAGGCCAGTGTCCGTCTTGAGTATGCTGGACCCGGTGCCGGTGATGACTGACGAGATGCTCAGTGAAGAACCGATCTGCGTATAAAGCAGGCCATCCAGGGTCGGCCCCTGAACGCTGAAGGTATTGGCACCGCTGGCCAGCGCCAGGAAGCCACCGCTGATCGTCGGCACCGTGGCCGCATTGCTGTTGAGCACCGTGACTGGAGTCGAAGATGTCAGCGTCAGGATGCTGTTGGTGGGAATGCTGACCGTCGGCGTTCCGGAGCCGCCGTTGTTGTTGAAGGTGATGCTCTTGAGCGTGTTGTTAAAGCCCAGACCACCAGCGAGCGTGAGCGTGGAGCTGCCCACCAGCGTCACATCATTCGCTGCGGCAATCTGCCCGCTGTTGGTCAGCATGGTGACCGCGGCATTATTGATGGTCAGCCCACCAGCCGGGATGACCACTCCATTGCCAATCAGATTCAGTGTTCCCTGATCCACCACGGTGCCACCCGTGTAGGTGTTGCTGGCAGAGAGGTTCAGCACGCCCGTGCCAGACTTGACGAGAGAGACGCTGTTGCCAAAGCCATTGTCTGCAATGACCGAATTGATGATCATGTTGCTTACTCCCACGGTAAAGGTGAGCGCACTGCCAGCCGCTGTCGCAGCCTGGCTGAGGGTCACTTGAGTAGGGCTGTCCACAGACACCACATAGGTGCCGGCAGGGATGCCTGTCCCGGTGAGCGTCATTCCCGGGGCGATGCCCGTGGTGGAGTTCATGGTGACGACGGCAGAACCAGCCGTGGTAGCACCACTGACAAAGGAACCACCCGTGAAGGTCTGGCCGGTGGCCGTCGCTGTCGCAGGGATGCTGACGGTCGCCTGGGTCAAACTGTCCACAGACACAATCGTCGTGCCAGCAGGCAGGCCGGCGTTGGTGATCGTCATTCCAGGCTGCAGACCCACGGTGGAGCTCATGGTGATCACAGCGGAGCCGCTGGTCGTGGCACCACCGCCAAAGGTTGGGTTGCCCGTGGCATTCAGGTACACCACCAGTTCACGCGTTCCGCTGGTCTCTGTGCCGCCCGCAGTGAGTGTGCCACGCACGGCCGAGGTGCCGATGGAGGTGTCGAAAACGTTGTTGCTTCGCAGCAGGCCGCCCAGCTCCAGATTCAGCACGCTGGAGTTGTTGGTAAATGCGATGTTGTTGGTAAAGTTGCCTGCGATGCGCAGCATCCCCGTGGTCGTGGTGCCGGAGAGAGTCGTGGTCAGAGGGGCGGTGGCCAGCGTGCCGATGCCGGTGATGTTTCCGCTGCCGAAATCCGGCGAATAACCAGCAAAACCTCCGTTGCCCACCGTGCCTACGCCATTCGTGGCATTGTAGGCGGCATAGTCGCTCGCATTTGAAATGGCCCAGGCGCCAAGAACTCCATCACCATAGGTGGTCGGCGCCGTCGTGAACACGATTCGCGGCACATTGCCGATGCTTCCCAGCGCGGTGGAGTTCTGGAAGTTCACCGTCGTGCCAGCCGCACGTGTCAGGCTGGCAATCGTCAGATCTATGGATGAGAAGGCGCCAGCCGTGCCGGTGCCGCCGGTCGCAGCCTGGATGGAGTTGGCACCCTGGGCCAGAGTGATGGCTCCCAGTGTTTCTGTGGCCACTGTATTCACGCGGCCGTTCACTTGCAGGGAACCACCCCGCAAGGTGATCGCGATGCCGTCTCCAATACGATCATTGTTCTGCGTCTGCAGGCTGGTGTTGCTGGTGACGACCAAGGTGGCACCATTGATGTCGATGGCGGAGGTGCTTTGCAACGTGGCGTCATTTTCCAACTGCGTGGTGCCGCCCAGCAGCCAGGTGCGGCCAGTGTAAGTCTGTGCCGTTTCCAAAGTCAGCGTGTTGCCACCCACACGTCCGAGGTTGATAGCGCCCGAGATGATGCCGCCGAAGGTGCCGCCACCGTTTGTCACAAAGGTGCTGGCGGTCAGAGAGGTGTTTGTCAGGGTGCCGGCGGTGTTCGGCATCACGCCGCTGCCTGTCAGATTTCCCAGATACTGCGAGCTGCCGTTGAGATCCACCGTGGCACCAATGCCGATGTTGAGGCTGTTCACTGCAGGGAAGATGGCGTTCAGCCCGGCATTCAGTTGCAGAGTGCCTCCCATCACGTTGGTGGTGCTGTTGAAGAAGCTGGTGCTTTCCAGGCTCAGCACACCATCACCCACCTTCGTGATCTGGCCATTGATCACGGTTGAGGTGAGATGCAGAGTTGTGCCGCCCTGCACCTGGATGTAGCCAGACTGCCCGCCCAGATTGAGCTGGGAAACAGCGATCGTATTGTCACCGCCGGTGCTGATGACGGAGCCGGTGCTCAGAGTGAGCACATTATTGGCAGTGCTGGTGATGGAGAGGCCGCTGCCATTGATCTTCATGGCGTTCAACGTGCGCGAGGCCGTGATGTTGGCCGTGCTCGTCACGTTCATCGTGTCCGTGGAGGCGGCGGTGTTCAGGTTGTTGCTGTTGTTGTAGGCGCTGAAGACCACCACGCCATTGGTGCTGTCATAGGCGGCAAAATTGTTGGCCAGGTAGATGCGCGGCAGAATCGCATTGGTGAAGGTGCTGCCCCCCTGCTGATAGGTGGTGATCTTGACCTTGTTCGTGCTGCCCAGCCCGCTGATGCCGCTGAGATCCCAGGAGGAGCCTGAGTTGGCAAAATTGACCGTGGCAAAGGACAGTGTGTTGCTGCCCGCACCTGACATGCTCAGGGTGCCCATGATGTTGTTCACCGTGGCGTTGCCCATCGTTTCCGTGGTGCCGGCGCTGCTGCCCACAAGGTTGAGCGCACCGCCGTTGAAGGTGAACGCACGCCCGGCCACGCGGCCGCTGGCATTGTTGCCGCCGCTGCTGTCCAGCACCAGCGTACCGCCTGCGTTCAACGTAATGCCTGAGGCAGAATTGACGCTGCCGCTGCTACCGCTGATGGTGACCGTGCCACGATTGATCGTCAAGGCACCCGCAAAAGTGTTGGTCCCGGAAAGGTTCAGCGCATTGCCCTGAAACTGCAACGCGGAAGCCGTGGCGGTGCCGCCGTTCACTATGGCGCTGGTGATGTTGGTCGTGCCGGAACCAGCAATGACCATGGTGCGGTTGGTGGCCGCCTCCGCAAGATTGACGCCGCCGGAGAGTGTCAGCACTGCTGTGCCGCTGAGGTCGTTCTGCAGCACACGCGTACCGCCGTTGTTCGTGAGGGCCGCGCCAAACTCAATGCTGTTCGTACCATTGATGACGGCGGGGTCGCCAGCAATCGTCACCGGATTGATCACCTTGTTGGTGCCAGTGAGATCCAAGGTCGATGTGAGGACGCCGCCATTAAGTATAACGGCGTTCGAGGCGGATGTCCCAAGAGCCTTGGCATTTCCTACAACCAGAGTGCCCTGACCGAGCAAGATGCCGCCAGTAAGCGTGGTCGCGGCATTCAGGGTAAATGATGCTGTATTTGCGATGCGGATGTCGAAACGCGTCAGTGACGTGGACACAAGGGTGTTGTCCTTGATGTCACCATTCCACACCGTCGAGCCATTGCCTCGGACGTTGAATGTGCGGGTGGCATTAGCCCCGTTTTGGAAGTTGAGGAAGTTGCCGTTGATGGTCAGCACTGCGCCGCTGTCGAGATTGTTGCTGAAGGTCTGGTCATTGCCTCCCGAATTTTTGATCACATCGTTATTGATCGTGATGGAATTGGAGCCGCTGAAAACGGCCGAGGAGTTGTTGTTAAGGACTACGGGCTGAGAAAGCGTCAAGCCCCCAGGATCAGTGGCAAAGATGCCGCCATTGGACATCAGAAGACCACCAAACACAAGCTGCGCCCCGGCAGGAATAGTGCGGGATGCGGAAATGGTGAAGGTTGTTGCACTGGTAATGCTGGTGATGACGTCACCATAAGCGATGCCGGTGCCATTGACGTTCATGCCCACGACCAGCCCCGCGGTAGTACCGCTGGAAAGCGTGATGGTGCCGGAGTTGCTCACGGCGGCGGATACCAGGCCGGCAGAGACGCCGATGCCGTTCGCGCCCAGAGAATCAGAGGTCCCAATGCCCAGCAGGCCGCCGTCCGCACGGGTGCCGCCCGTATAGGTATTCGCTGCATTCAAAATCCAGACACCTCCATCCGCCTTGAGCAGACGCAGCGAGCCCACACCTCCAAAGGGGGTGGTCAGCCCCGCACCATTGTCTGCGAGCACCGACGTAATCATGTTGCCATCAGTGTTCGTACCGCGGATTTCCAGAGTCTTGTCCCCTCCCGTGGTCACCACGGATGTGGCGGTCGTATTCACCACATTGGTGAGGATGATCGGACCGCTGCCGCTGGAATCAATGCGCCGGGTGCCGGTCGTGCCGATCAGATCGATCTCACGTGTCGTCGTCTCACCTGCCCCCACATACATCAGACTGACGGTGGTGTTGGTGCCCGGGTTACCCAGTTGCAGCGCGCCGCCTGAGACGTTGGTGCCAAAGCTGGAGGAGGTGGCACCCGCAGCACCGATGGATGTCGCAAAGACTGCTTCCTGACGAATGACGGTCTTGCCGCTGTAGGTATTGGCATCTCCCAGGATGAGGCTGCCGGAGCCCGTTTTCCCCAGGCCGCCAGTGCCGCCGATCACTCCTGAGACGGTGGCGAAGTCGAGGTTGGTGCTGCCATTGTCATCCACCTGGATCTGGCGGAATTCACCCGCCAGCACTGATGCTGTAATGCTCGTTCCAGATGCCGTTGCATTCTGGCTGATGGTAAAGGTGCTCGTTCCGGTGATGGCGCTGATGAAGGAGCCCGCTGGAATATTAGTGCCTGTCACCGTCTGTCCCACAGTCAGTCCTGTGGTGTTTCCCGTGGTGACAGTGATGGCATTGCTGCCGTTTGTGGTCGTCACGGTCAGCGAGGCAGCACTGCCAGCAGGGGCCAGGTTGAAATTCCCTTTGATCTCCACATCGGCGATCGAGGTGGCATTGTTCAGGATAAGCGCACCTGCCCCCAGGAAGCCCGCGGTCGAGCCCCAGGTAGGTGTGCCCAGCCCGCTAAAGTCCACGGTCAGCTTGGACGAGCCAGAGGAGAAGCCCCCGTTGGCCGTGGCCGCAAACTGGAACTGCCCGGCTCCGCTGCCGAGAGCACGGTTAAAGGTCCCGGAGGTCTGATACACACCACCATTGAGCAAGAGATTGCTGCTGCCGGAGAGCCCGAAACCATCCACCGCCTGTAGCGCACCGCCGTTGATCGAGGTCGTCCCAGAGTAGGTGTTGGCCGTGGCGGGATTGAGAATCCACAGGCCGGAGTTGGTCTTGGTCAGGGAGAGCGCCCCTCCACCATTCGGATTGTTGATGAGATGGATGTCGATCTCATTGTCCCCCTGGGAGTCACCATCCAGCGTCAGCGTGCGGGCCCCTGTGCCGCTGAAAGCCAGATCTGCTGTGTTGTTGAAGATCAATGTGGCGTTGTTGTTCGCACGCGAAGCCGAAAGGTTTCCATAGCTGCCGTAGGATGCGATTGTGCCATTCCCTGCCAGGGTGAAAAGACGATTGATGCTTACCGAAGGCGACTGCGTGGCCGTGACCGCACCGCCGGAGTTGGTGCCCACATAGCGCAGAGCTCCACCGTTGAGGACAAGGCTGGCGGCGTTGGTCGCATCACTGGTGGCATCCCCCATGCCGATGCCGCTGGCCACACCGATGTCAGCGATGTTGGGAATGTCGAGGTTGCCTCCCAGAATCGTCACGGATCCCTTGAAGGTGCTAGCGCCTGTAAGACTGACCGTTCCGCTTCCAGCCTTCACGAGAGAAACCGTCGCCGAGGCACCATCTTGAATCAGGCCGGTGAAAACGCCGCCGGAGTTGTTGTTGCCAAAGCGCAGGGCGGCCGTTCCGCTCGCGGCACTGTTGGTGATGATGCCCGCTCCATTGAGCGCATTCACCGAGTTGTTGCCAGAGGCCACGGTTCCCACGTTCACTCCATTGAGGTCAAAGGTGGCCCCCTGCCGGATGGTCAGGTTGATGTTGGTGGCCCCCAGCAGACCAGAGCCAGCCATCTGCAAAGTACCTTCGTTGACGGTGACGGTGCCTGTTTCAGCATTCGCACCGCTCAGCACCAGAGTGCCCTGGCCATTTTTGGTCAGACCGCCGGTCGTCGTGGATGTAATCGGTGCAGAAATCAGCAGCGAATCCGTCAGGCCATCCACACGCACCACCAGATCCTGGTTGCCGTTGGTCGTTACGCCAGTGCCGCTGATCGTGCCTGCACCGCCCGTCTGCAAAATGCCCCCGGAGGTGTTGCTGCCTACATTGATGGTTAGAAGCCCGGTCTGCGATACGGTCTGGCTGCCCAGAATCTTCAGGGAACTGATCGTCAGCGCCCCGGTGCTGGTGTTGGCGGTGACGAGGTTGTGGCTGGTGGCCGTGAGACCAGCGCCCGCGATCACAAAGCCCGCATCCGTGCCATACACGGGTGCCACCAGCACCCCGCCGTTAGAGCGCGCAAAATCAGACCCGTTGAAATAGATATGCCCATTGCCCGGCAGCGTCGTGGCGGTGCTAGTCGCGACACCAGTCAGTGTCACCGTGCCGTTGCCAATGACATTCAGGCCCGTGCCGATGGAAGGTGTGGCCAGAGAAGAAAAGATCAGCCCGGTGGCACCACCACCAGCGGTGATTTTGATGGTCCCGGCACCCGCCGTCATGGTCAGAGCACCCAGAGTTTCTGTGATGGCCCCGCCACTGAAGCCAAGGTATTCAAAGGTGCCACCCGCCACCTGGTTGGTGTTCAGCGGGTCGGCATTGAAAACAAGCGCAGACGCATTGTTGATTACATCCGAGCCATTGCCGCTGCCTGCGGTCGCTTTGATCTGCAGGGTGCCTCCTGCAACTGTGACGCTGCCTGTAAAGCCGGTCACGGCCCCAAATGTCAGCGCCGTGCTGGATGTCACAGCCGTGGTGATCGTGTTGTTGATGGTGATGGTGCTGCCGCTGATCGCCGTGATGATGGATCCAGAAGGAATGTTGGTGCCTGAAACCGTCTGTCCCACCACCAGACCCGTCGTGCTGGAAACCGTGAAGGTGTTGCTTTGGGCCGCTCCACCACCAGTCGTCGTCACACCAGTTGCTGGCGTGGTCACAAAGTTGCTGGCAGCAGGATCATAGAGCCAGGTACCGGAGCCGATCTTGACCAGTGAGGTTTTGTTGGTCGTGGTATTGTCCTGAATGACGCCCTGGATTTCATTTTGCAGGGTGCTGGTGCCACCGAGGTAGAAGTTTTTGCTTCCTCCACCCGTGGCCGCGATGTTGTTGGCAATCACCAGCGCTGTGGGTGCCGAGCCCGACTGGTTGGCCAGAATGATGCCCGAGCCGGTCGTGCCAGTCAGGTTGACCGCCTTGGTCACGATTTCACCAGCCCCGGTGCCGGAAGCCCCCAGGTAGCTGAGAGCGCCGCTGTTAAGCTGCAGGGCGCCGCTGGCACCACTGTTGATGGCTCCGAATGAATTGATCGCCACGGTCCCGGCGTTGACATTGAAGCTGCCAAGGAAATTGCTCGCCGTCCCCCTGATGGTCAGCGTTCCGATGCCCGCCTTGGTCACCGCATGTGCGGCTCCTGAGGCCGTGAGATTACCTGTAAGCACCGTGTCTCCATTTCCCTGGATGGTCAGAGTGCGTGCCGTGGTGTCTGTCTGGTTCCAAAGGCTGGAGGTGGCCAGCGTGAGCAGGCCGTTGGAGTTGTTTTCAATGAGGGCGTTGTTGGCACCGCCCTGCCCCATGATGCCCGTGGCGGAGTTGTTCAGCCCCAGCAGGGTCACGTTAAATCCATCTCGTCCAGTAATGCGGAAGTTGGTGTTGGTGCCAGTGGCGCGTGTTTCCCCGAAGGTCACGGTTTTGTTGATTGCGCTGCCATCGCTGGCACGGCTGACAAAGATGCCCGTGTTCGTATTGTCACGGTTGAAGATCTTTCTCGTCGAGAAGTCCGCATTGCCCACGCCAGGAGTGTCCGTGCGCACTTCCAGGATGCCGTTGTTGAGGTCCACAGCCTGGGTGCTGGTGTTGTTGCCCAGAGCTGTGTTGGTGGACACACGCACGGTGCCGGAATCAATGCGGACGGACTCGCCAAAATTGTTGTTCGCATTCTGCAGCCAGAGCGTCGTACCATAGACATTGCCCGATTTGGCAAAACGGTCGTTGGCCACTTCATACCCTGTCACCGGGCCGGAGATGATGAAGTTGCCATTGCCAAGCAGGGTCTGCGTGGTGCCGTTGCCCAGCTGCACGCTGCCTGAAATCGTCGTGACACCATAAGCTGAGATAATATTCCCCTGCGATCCTGTGCCGCCGAGCACGACGTTTCCAGAGATCGTGTTGTTGCCCACGCTGATCAGCGCGCCGCCGTTGTTCACTGCGCCTGGACCACGTCCGGCGAGGCTGATGTCGCGGCTGAGTGTCATGCCAGCCAGGCCTCCTTGCAGCACCAAGCTGCCGCCGCTGAAGCCCGGATTCCCCGTATTGGCCAGACCATTGACAGAAATCACCTTGGTGCCCGCACCAAGCTGAGCCTGGTCAGTAATGACAACAGCACCACCGTTGATGACCACATCTCCCGTGAAGGTATTGGCAGCTCCCAGCTTCAGCGTGCCATTGCCGGTTTTTGTCAGTCCGGATGTACCCGCGATGACGGAATCAATCTCAGCGCGCTTCTGCGGGGCCACGTAGATGACCGGAGAAGGATTCAGTCCAGCCACTGAGCTCAGCGTCAGCACATCACCGGTGATGACAAAACCATCCGAGCCGAAAACAAGCCCCCCTGCCGTTTGCGGTCCGCTTAATGTCACAACGCCTGGCGGGCTGAAAAATGCGGCCACATCACCATTTGTCCACGTAACGGCATCAAGCAGACTGCTGGTGGTGGACCACTGCGCTGTCGTCTGATCCCAGGGGCCGTCGTATCCCTGATAGTAGAGCGTGGCACCTTGTGCCTGCATGGCCCAGAGAGGAAGAATCACTGCCATTGCGGTGGCGACAGGACGCTTAAAACGACGACGCAATGTGTCCAAGAGCACGCTGGATTTCTTCATCGGTTGGTTGAGTGTATGGGGGCTGCGGGAGGCGGTTGGAGCGCGATCAATGCAGGGCGGGAAATCTGCAATTAATTGGCTGAAGTGATCTTCATCTTGTCCTAACCCCCTCATTCAGAGCCATTGCCGAATGGCTTGTTGTTGTGTAAACAGGACCCGAACCCGGACTGGCTCGAAACTTTAATTCGAATAAAGAAATAACTGTAGCGCCTCTGCACCGATGACTTGTCATGCCATGGCTCGCAACTTCAGCGGGGCTTTGGAACTCAGCATACAACCGCATCCACAGTTGCGGGCTCGCCCCGGCTCAACACTTTCCCAGACATGTCGCGCATCCCGGAAGAAACCATCCAGCAAGTGATTGCCGCCACGGATATCGTGGCGCTGGTGGGCCGTTCCGTGAAGCTGCGCAAGGCGGGAACGAATTTTATCGGACTGTGCCCTTTCCATAATGAAAAGAGCCCCTCCTTCAATGTCAGCCCCTCGCGCAACACCTACCACTGCTTTGGCTGTGGTGCGGGCGGCACCGCGATCCGTTTCGTCATGGAGCACGACGGCCTCTCCTTTGTGGAGGCGGTGAAGCGCCTGGCAGATGCGGCGGGCATCCGCATTGAGGAGGAAGTGTGGGATGCCAACGCCGAGGCCGAGGCCAAGCACCGCAGCCTGCTGCTGCGTGCGCACCGCGAGATCGCGGAGTGGTTTCACCTGCTGCTCATGAAACACAAAATCGCCGCTCCAGCGCGCGATTACCTGAAATCACGCGGCATTTCATCGCAGGTGGCCAAAAACTGGCAGATGGGCTACGCACCAGGAAACAGCGCCTTTTTCCGCGAGTGGGCCTCACAAGCGCGCATCCCCGAGAGCGTGCTGGTGGAGGCGGGCCTTTTTGTTCAGGCCGATGAAGACTCCGGTCGCCGGGGCACCTACCCGCGATTCCGCGACAGGCTCATGTTCCCGATCCGCAATGACCATGGCGATGTCATCGCCTTCAGCGGACGTGTGCTGGACCCGAACGCCAAGACCGCCAAGTACCTGAACTCCCCCGAGACGCCGCTCTTCAGCAAAAGCAAGGTGCTCTTCGGCTTTGACCGCTCCAAGCGCGCCATCTCCAAGGCTGGCGAGGCCATCGTATGCGAAGGGCAGATCGACATGATCATGGTCTATGAGGCCGGATTCCAAAACGTGGTGGCCGGACAAGGCACCGCCTTCACGGAGCTGCATGCCAAGCTGCTCAAGCGCGTATGCAATGAAGTGGTGCTCTGCTACGACTCCGACAACGCGGGCTACAAAGCGGCCGAGCGCGCCTTCGAGATCCTCTCCCCCATCGGCCTGACGGTGAAGGTGGCCGCCCTGCCTCAGGGAGAAGACCCCGACTCCCTGCTGCGCAAGCAGGGCACCGAGGCGCTGCAGACCGTGCTGGGTGGTGCCACAGACTTTTTGGAGTACCAGATCCGCCGCCTGCGTGCCAGTGCCAAGTCTGACAGCATGGTGGAGCGCGTGCGCATGGCGGAGCAGGTGGCATCCGCCATCAGCATTTTCAGCGGAGTGGCCCAGCGTATCACAGCCGTGAACAAGGTGGCCAAGCTGCTGGAAATCTCCGAGGAACAGCTCACGGCCATGGTCAACCGGGCCGCCAAGGAGGCTAAAAACGCCCCGGCAGGTGCCAAAGACGCCGCCCCCTCACAGGCCAATGTGGTGGATGAGGCCAAAAAACTCCTCGCCTCCCAGCACCGCACCGCCGTGACCCTCTGCCAGATGGCCCTGGCTGACGCCGAGGTGATGTACTGGCTGCGGGAAGAGGCCGACTGCGGAGACCTTCTCAATGAGGTGCCCGGCACCGAGCTGCTGGCCCTGCTGGTGCGCAGCCGCCATGATCCCGTGGAGGAGGCGTCAAAACTGGCCTTTATGGCCGGGCTGGAGCGCCACCAGGAGGCGGCGCTGGCCCAGCTGCAGAGCCGCTCTCGCCGTCCCGGCACCCCGGAACCCTCCGGGCTCGCCGATGCCAAACGGGCGCTGGACACCTTGGAGCTGGTCCGGCTGCAGAATCGCCTCCAGAGCGTGAACGCCAAATTGAGGGCTCCAAACCTCTCCGAAAGTGAAATTTCCCACCTCTGGGAGCAGATCCGGGAACTCACCGCCCGGCACAAAGATTGCCTTGACCGCACGAAACCCACCCCGAATAGTTTCGCCCCCTGACCGCAGGCGTGGACCCCCACCGAGGTTTGTATGGCCGTCTCCAAAAACCCTATCAACGGATCCCATTCTCGCAACGCCGCCGCCAAGGCTGCCGCTGCGGCTGCTGACGATGCTGCCGCCCCGGCAAAACGTGGCCGCGGCAGACCGCGCATTCACCCGCCCAAAGAGCAGCCCGCCGTGCAGATCGGCCCGGATGGCCAGCCTCTCAAGCGCCGCCGTGGCCGTCCGCCCAAGGGGGGGCAGCCGGGCAGTCTGGCCCAGCTGGCCAGCATCACCCACGACGACATCCACTCTCCGGACGTGCAGGCCCGCCTGCGCGACCTCATCCGCACCGCGCGCGAGCACGATCACCTGACCTGGGACGACATCAATGAGGCCCTGCCTGCCGGTTTCGTCACCCCGGATTTGATGGACGCCCTCATCACGCGCCTCCGCGCGATGGAGATCAAGATCACCGACGACGTGGACGGCATCGCGTCCAAGTCCGCCGCCCGTGAGCGCATCGCCGCCGAGCGCGAGGCCGCCACCGCCAAGCTGGACGTCTTTGACGACCCGGTGCGCATGTACCTCCGCCAGATGGGCCAGGTGCCCCTGCTCACCCGCGAGCAGGAAATCCACATTTCCAAGCGCATCGAGAAGGCGGACCTCAGCCTCCGCCAATGTCTGCACACCATCGGCTTCATCGGTCAGGCCTACCTGCAGTTTGCCGAGGCGCTCAGCACCGGCGTGGAGCGCTTTGACCGCCTCGTGAGCGACCGCAAGGCCGACGAGCGCGACGCCTACTTCAAGAAGCTCAAGCCCCTGCTGGATCAGGCGCGTGAGATTCACGAAAAGACCACCAAGGCCTTCACCGCCATGATCGAGGCCGGCCCGCGCAAGCGCCCAGCCGCCCAGGAGGAATTTGAGACCCTCCGCACCACCTTCTTCCGCACCTGCGAGAAGTTTTATTTCAAAACCAAGATCAGCGAGGACTTCGTCACGCTGCTGCAGCAGAAGCTGAGCGAACTCGGCAATCTGGAACGCAGCCTCAAGGACAAACCGCGCAGCACCGAGGCCCAGGAAGCCATCAAAAGCTTTGAGCTCGACTCCTGGATGACCGCCGCCGACTACCGCGCGCTCATCACCGACACGCTCAAGCACGTGGCCGACTCCACCCGCGCCAAGACGGAGATGATCGAAGCCAACCTGCGCCTCGTCATCTCCATCGCCAAAAAGTACACCAATCGCGGCCTGTCCTTCCTCGACCTCATCCAGGAAGGGAACATGGGCCTCATGCGTGCGGTGGAAAAATTTGAGTACCAGCGCGGCTACAAGTTCAGCACCTACGCCACCTGGTGGATCCGCCAGGCCATCACCCGCAGCATCGCGGACCAGGCGCGCACCATCCGCATCCCGGTGCACATGATCGAAACGATCAACAAGCTCATGCGCGTGCACAAGCAGCTGCTGCAGGAGCTGGGCCGCGATCCGACTCCGGAGGAAATCGCCGAGGAAATCCATCTGCCTGTGGAACGTGTGAACGCCGTGCTGCGCCTCTCCCAGCAGCCCGTCTCCATGCAGGCCAAGGTGGGCGAAAGCGAAGGCGACACCGAATTTGGCGACTTCATCGAGGACAAGGAGGCCAGCAACCCCATGGAGCTGACCGCCATGCACCTGCTGCGCGACAAGCTGCGCGATGTGCTCGACACCCTGAGCCCGCGCGAACGCGAAGTGCTGGAGCAGCGCTTTGGCCTCGGAGACGGTGCAGGTCGCACCCTCGAAGAAGTCGGCAAGCAGTTCCAGGTCACGCGCGAACGCATCCGCCAGATCGAGGCGAAAGCCCTCCGCAAACTCCGCCACCCCACCCGCATCCGCAAACTGGGCGGCTTCTTTGGGGCCAGCTGAGTGTAGTAGCACGGGCAATCCTGCCCGTGTTGGGCGCGCTCTTTGCGGGCAGGATTGCCCGCACTACCTCATGACCTGCCAGCGCTGGACATAAGTAAACTCGTCCGGTCTCAGCCCCGCTTTGACTGGATTATGGCGGATATATTCCTGCACACGCTCCAATTGGTCCAAGCTGCGCATGATATGGTCGAAGGATTCGCCCTGCCACAAGGTGCCCGTAACGCCCGAGGCTCGATTGATGTTACGTGCGCTCACTCCTTTGATGGGACGTAGGAGGATCTGAAGCTGTTCGGAAAACTTCGGTTTTAACAACATGTGCACGTGATTTGGCATGATGACGAAATCACCGAGGACGTAGTTCACTGCATCACCGTGCAGGAGACAGCGCTGCATCTCTTCGCGGTGAATGGGCTGGCGGAGCAGGCAGGAACCGTGCCCGGCGTCCATCCACCGCTCCATCCTGCGGGTGAACAATCGCCTGAAGTCGGCTTCCTCCTGCGCACCCCACGGTTTGGGATGACTTTGCATCCAGGCATCTCTTTCCTGCCTCCACCGTGCTGCCACATGTGCAGGAACGGCATCCGCCAGCCGGAATGTAATGAAGTAAATGACACCCGGCTGGGTGATATGAGGAAGATTTCTCTGATAACCCGGAGCGACAGCATCCCAGTCAAAAGGCACAAAATCTTTCGGGCCGATGGAGAGCATGAATGATCTGAAGTAGCACGGGCAATCCTGCCCGTAAAGCCCGGCCCATCGCATTCAGTAGCAGCGCCCCTCAATATCGCGCCTGCCTCCAATGCTCAAAACGACTGCTCACTTAGAAGTCAGCTTTAACACAGGCAAACTTGCCAGTGTAGAGCACTCTCTGCGGGCAAGATTGCCCGCGCTACCTATCCGCTCCGCCAACGCTGGGTCATTTGCAGGCTCTGCAGTCTATACTTTGGAAATACATCACGCCTGCCAAGCCAACTGTAGCACGGACAATCTCGCCCATATCGCACGCTCTCGCCGACAGGCAGGAGTGCCAGTCGTTCTTTTCACCAGCACACGCCCACCTCGGGCCTGCCTTCAACACTGCGGAGGTAGATGTACCCCTCCACACACTGGGCTGTCCACTGGGCTGTCCACTCGCCTGCCAGCTCCATCTTGACGCGTTCGTATTCGCCTCCGTCAGTGTCTTCCAGCACATCCAGGTGGGCGAGACCCGCCTCGTCCACTCTCCACACCTCGCCTTCAATGGAGAGGCCGTTGTCATCCCGCACCATCCCAGGGTAACCGCCCAGGTCATACATGCGATACTTCGGTGCCGTGCGCGCCTCAGCCACAAACTGCTGCTTCTCGATCCACGAGTGATTGCTGCCACCGCGCTTGAGCGTGCCGTACACAAAGACCAGCGTCTTCACAGCGCATCCTCCCTTTCATTCAGCCAAGAAGGCAGACTGTAGCGCTTCTGCGTCAGTTCATCGGCTCGCTCTTTCATTGCAGGAGTCATCTCGGAATGAACGAGCACGTTTTTGGCCAGTTGTGCCGCCCAGCGCGGCCAGAAGTCATCGCCCAGCGTCACCTGCTGCACGCTGCCCTGGTGCAGCAGCCCCAGCTTGCCACGCCGCTGCCCTGCCCCGGCCACCTTCACCTTGTCACGGATGACATCATGCATGGCGGGAGCTACAAAACAAAACGGCGCCTCGATCAGGTCCTCCATGCCTGCGAGCCGGCTGCCGTCGCACAGCGCACGCGCCAGCGACTCATGGATGAGGCGGTAGCTTTCCAGCGGATTGGTCTGCGACCACGGATGCACCGCAGGCACGATGACCGAGTAGGTGTAGTCGTTGTCATGCAGCACCACGCCGCCTCCCGTCCAGCGCCGCACCACCGGCCAGCGCGGCAGCGAATCGCCCAGCTTTGCCAGACTCTGCGCGTAGCCGATGGTCGCCGTGGGCTCCGTCCAGCGATACACCCGCAGCACGGGCACCTCGCTGAGCTCCAGCCAGGCCTGATCGGCCGCCATGTTCCAGGGGCCGTCATGCGGCACGGGATCAAAATGGAGAATGAGTTGGTCGAAGAGAGGAGATGCTGAATCCACGCGTATATCATGGCCCACTTTTGCCCGCTTGCAGCCCGGATGTTTCTTTGACATCACCCGCCGCATTTTTCAGACTCCACGCCATGCACCCGACCCGCCTGCTCGCTCTCGTTTTTTCCCTTCTCTCCCCGGTTCTCTGCTCTGCGGCAGACGACTACCAGCCCGGCCCCGACTCCAAACCTCAGGAAGGCGTGCCGAAAGGCGATGTGCTGAAGTTTGAATTCAAAAACAGCAAAATCTTCCCCGGCACCGTGCGCGATTACTGGGTGTACGTGCCCAAGCAATACACTCCCGACAAGCCCGCCTGTGTGCATGTGAACCAGGACGGCATCCAAAACCTCGCGCCTGTGGTCTTTGACAATCTCATCGCCAAAAAAGAGATCCCCATCATCATCGGCGTCTTCGTCATGCATGGCCGTGTGCCGTCGGGAGATCCCGCCACACAATTGGACCGCTACAACCGCAGCGTGGAATACGACGGCCTGGGCGAGAACTACGCGCGCTTCATCCTGGAAGAACTGCTGCCTGAGGTGGAAAAGATCACGCTGCCGGACGGCCGCCCCATCCGCCTTTCGCACGATGGCAATGACCGCAGCATCGGCGGCAGCAGCAGCGGGGCCATCGCCGCCTTCACCGCTGCCTGGGAGCGCCCCGAGGCCTTCAGCCGCGTGTTCAGCAGCATCGGCACCTACGTGGACCAGCGCGGCGGCAATGACTACCCGGTGATGATTCGCAAAGCCGAGCCCAAGGCCCTGCGCGTCTTTCTGCAAGACGGCAGCAATGATGCGAACGGCACCGGCGGCAACTGGTTCCTGGCCAACCAGGAGATGCTCTCCGCCTTTGAATTCGCAGGCTATGAAGTGAATCACGTGTGGGGAGACGGCGGCCACAATGGCAAGCATGCCACCGCTATTTTCCCCGATGCCATGCGCTGGCTTTGGAAGGACTGGCCCAAGGCGGTGACCAAGGGCACAGGCTCACGCGCTCCGGTGATGGAAGTACTGGGAGCTGGTAGCGAATGGCAGCTCGTGGGAGAGGGCTACGGCTTCACCGAAGGCCCGGCGGCGAATGCGAAGGGAGAGGTCTTCTTCACCGACATCCCCAACAGCCGCATCCACAAGGTGGCGCTGGACGGCACGGTGAGCGTTTTCGCGGAAAACACCGGCAAGGCCAATGGCCTCATGTTTGGCCCCGATGGCCGCCTCTTCGCCTGCGCGAACGGGAACAAGCAGATCGTCGCCTACGATGAAGCCGGTAAGATGAGCGTCATCGCCGAGGGCATTGAGTCCAACGACCTCTGCATCGGCCAAAACGGCAATCTCTACGTGACCGATCCGCCGCACAAGCAGGTCTGGCTCATCAAGCCCAATGGCGAAAAGAGCGTGGTGGACACCAATGACAAAAGCGGCATCGCCTTCCCCAATGGCATCCGCCTTTCACCCGACCAGAGCCTGCTGTTGGTGGCCGACATGCGCGGCCAGTTTGTGTGGAGCTACCATATCCAACCTGACGGCACGCTTACCGCCAAGCAGCCCTACCACCACCTCCGCATCGTCGATGGCCTGATGGAAAGCGGCGCTGATGGCATGACGCTGGACAGCAGAGGCCGCCTCTACGTGACCACCCACGCCGGCATCCAGTTCTGCGACCAGGCCGGGCGCGTGAACGGCATCATCGCCAAGCCCCAGCGCAAGTGGCTGGCCAATGTGGTCTTCGGCGGCTCAAACTTCGACGAGCTCTACGCCTGCAACGGCGACAAGGTCTTCAAACGCAAGACCCAGGTGAAAGGCGTGCGCTCAGCAGATGCGCCAATCAAGCCCGAGAAGCCGAGGCTGTAAGAAGCGTCCCTTTTGGTATGCGCTCGCGGAGTGAGGGACAGATTGTCCTCGGTAAGACAGTGGCAGCCACAATACCTCTCCCTTGCACAACGAGCTGAGCCAAGATAAGACTCCAGCCTGACTGGAGCGCGCCATCCAACGTGCTGCGTACAATGGTTGCACGGATTCAAAGCCCCTCAATAGACTAAGTCATGTTCAGAAAAGACTTCATTCGTTCAGGGCGAGAAAGCGCATGCCTCGATGCACGTGAGTCTTGCAGGGTGACCACCTGAAACGCATGAACTCCACCCCTCCCAGACTCCCGGTGGTGGACATGCTGCGTGCCTTTGCGGCGGTGGCATTCCTGGCGGTGCTGCTGCTGGCGGAGCAGCACCTCTTTCACTGGCTGTTTCTTTTCATGCCGGGCATGCTGGCCGCGCTGGCCGTGTCCATCGGTGCAGCCTGGCTGCTCTGGCGGTATGTGGAACTGCCAGCCCAGAGGTGGTCCTCCTGCATCCGCTACGCGGGAAGACGCCCGCAGAAAGCCCCTGCGGCAGACGCTGTGCCAGTGTCTCCGGAAACAGCCGCAGGGTAACCTCCCACCCCATTCATCCTCACACTCCATGAAGCCCCTCCTCGCCTCCGCATGCGCTCTGGCGCTGCTCTTTTCCACCTCCTGCTGCACCACGCCCCAGCCACCGGCAGATCACTATGAGTACCTGACCATCTCCGGCCTGATCGACGGCAGCGAAAAATTCACCTTCAGCCCGGCAGGCGTACAGTGGGTGCACCGCCACTGGTCCGAGCCGGATGACATGGTCTTTGATGGCAGTCCGTGGTATAACCCACGCAAGACCCCCGCTCGGTGGTCCCAATACGCCTCGCTGGACCTTCCCCACGCCACCATCACCAAACGCAAAGGCCGCGACCTCGTGGCCCTGGAGCCCACGCCCGACGGCTTCGTGCTCTACTTTGACGACGCCCCCAATGGCGCAGACACCTATTCCGTGACGATTGCGATTCCGAAGAAGGTGGGGAGGAAGTAGGACTGCTGCAGGATACCCGACAAAGACCTCTTCATGAAGCCCCGCCTGCTGCTCCTTTCCCTGCTTCTGCCGCTCCTCATGCCGTCGTGCGCCACCCGGCTGGTGTGTAACTCCTCCGCGCCCAGGCTGCCGAGGAAGCACGCGCCGACGCCCAAGGACGGCAGCGAGGAGGCTCGTGTGGCCAGCTACATCACCGGCTGCACGGAGGACGGCTTTACGCTTTCCAGCGTGGATCACATCAGGCACATTCCACAGTGTGGTATGGACCTCTTTGCCACGTTTCTCACGCTGGGCCTGATCCCGCACACATGGCCCAATCCCGTCCACGCCACTGTGACCGGCTGTGTCGATGGCCGGAAGAAGACGGAAATCTTGAATCTCTCGCTGAAGCGCAGCACCTCCCTCTGGAACAACTTCCTGCCCGAGAGCAGCAATGACCGCGCCATCGCCCGCGCCGTGCTCCAGGCTCTGCGCGAGCGGAAGAGCCTCGAACAATGGATATTCCGTTCGCTGCAGAAAGGCGAGAGGCTGCAGTTGCGGTATCTGAATGCCAAAGGGGAGTGAGTGAGCTTGAGCCCGCAAGGCAGGCGGGCTTGCTGGGAAGTAGGTTGGGGTGTGTTTGGCGTCGGGAGTTCTCCTGGCTCCCGGGCCCTCTCCGCCAAACCGCCCGACCACGAGCGTGCGCGTACGCCATGGCGTTGACAGCACGCTCCATCACGGGAGTGCACAGGCCGCTCGCAGGCACATGGCGGTGGCCGTGCGCTGAGGGACGGGCGGGCTGTCGCCACACCCATCCTACGACAGTGCATTAAAACACGGCTCTGCGAGGAATGATGATGATCTTCAGTCAGCCTGCCACCATCTGTCGCACCAGCCTGCATGAAACGGCACTCCTCACCGCGCGACCCGCAGCCGCATGAAGCGTTTCACGGCTGCGGTCATGGGGGTGTTGTCGCGGACGATGAGACTGCTGCCGGTGCTGACGACCGTGGTGTAGGCGGGGCCGGAATTCCATGTGACGAGATCGCCGGAGACTTCGACGGTGAAGGTCACATCCGTGGCGGCGGTGTTCCAGGGCACGCTGAGCGTGAGGTAATCCTGGCCATTGACAGCGGTGGTGGCGGGCAGCGGGGCATTGCGCACGCTGGAGTTCATCGGCAGGGAGCCCAGGGCATACTCCAGGAGATTGGGCGCACCGTCGTTGTCGGGATCGGCCAGATCGGCGGCGCTGCCACTGGCTGCGGCTGCGCCGAAATACGTCATGCGCCACGACTCGACCGGCGTGAAGGCCGGAGTCACATCGGCAAAGCTTTGCCCGAAGCGGATCTCGTCGATGCCAGACTGGTTCGTTCCGGTGGTGCCGCCGCTGTAGCCCAGCATGGCCATGCTGATATTCGTCACGCCAGTGGTGGTCCAGCTGGCATCGGCGGTGGCTGGCGCGGCCCCGCCCAGGGAGGCCGGATTGACGAAGAGATCAAAGGCATCCGTGGCACCAAACGAGCACCGCAGCACCAGCAGCGCGGTCTGCCCTGAGACGACGGGCACATTGCTGCGAACGCAGTCAAAGCCGTTGTTCGCGGCATTGCGCACCTGCAGGGACCAGTAGCGCGTGCTGCCGACCATGGACACCGCCGGGATGTCTCCGCAGAAGCCGAGGCCGAGATTGCTGCCGCCCACGCTGAGGTTGCTGGTGGTGGGCAGGGTGAAGAGCAGCAGGCGGTTGCTGTCAGCGGTGTCTTTGCGAAACAGCGCGCTCATCCACAGCGTGGTGCCGCTGCGCCCGATGGCGGATGGCGAGCTGCCGCCGATCTTGTAAAAGGCGAAGGTGTTGTCCACATCCAGCTGGCGTGCGGCCACATCAAAGCTCTTGCCGCCTGCGGCATAGCTGCCGGTGCGGCGGAGATTGAGATAGGAGAGCGGCGTGGTGGTGGCGAGCTTGTAGCCGTCCCCATACGTGGCGGCGTTAAAGTTCGTCACCTGCCACCCGGCGGCAAAGCCCGCACCGGTGCCCACGGCATTCAGGAAGGGAGCCGTGGGGGCGCTGGATGGCGCAAGATTGAAATCCTCATACGCGACGAACGGTGCCAGGTTGAACTGCACGCTGTTGTCGATGACTGACGCAGCCATGCTGCCCTGTGCGCTGGCATTGAAGGCGGCGTTGGCCGGCACATCGATGGTCACAGTGCCGCTGTTGGTCATGCCGATGACATCCACCTGAAAATCCGTCCCCAGATTCGGCGCGATCTCCGTCACCGTCACGGTGTTTGCGCCGGCGGTGCCACCCACGATGACATCACTCGCGGTGAAGCCGGTGACCGGCTGGCTGAAGTGGACGTTGAAAGAAATGCTCTGCGTGGAGGTGGGGTCGGCCTGTGCCAGCGCCTGCGTGATGGTGCAGGCAGGGTTCGTCTCCGTCACGGTGCTCGCGCCATTGAAGACATAGAGATACGCGGAGCTCGCGGGCAGGGTGAAGGCGTAGTTTTGCGCAAAGTCAGTCACCGTCTGCTGCTGCTCCTGGATGTTGTACACTCCCTGGTCATTGCGTGCGTCGGGCGCGCCGGTGAGCTTGTAGAGCGTGGCGCTGGAGACGGCATTGAAGGGCAGGCGCAGCGTCACGGGTGTGTCGCCGCTGTATTTGCGTGAGAGCACAAAGACGGAGTATTTGGCACCATCGCGAAAGGCGTAGCATGCCGTGAGCGGCGTGCTGGGCGCGGCGGGTGCGGCCACGCCGCCGTTGGTCGAATTGATCCACGCAGGCTGGTCATGCGTGGGCACCGTGTTGATCGAGGTGGCGATCATGTCGCCGCTGGCGTAGCGGTTTCTCATCTGCAGCGCCAGCCAGCTGGCATAGGGGTGGTTGCCGTTGTTCAGGTAGGCGTGGGAGGCCCAGTTCACGCCTGTCTGCAGTGTGAAGTAGCACTGCGGATCCACACGCTTGCAGGTGCCATAGAGAAAACAGTCCAGCGTGGCCACGCCGGCGGCGAGAGACTTGCCATACGCCTCTGAGACAGGGTTGTAAAGACTGCCCCCGCTGGGCAGACCGTAGCCGGGTCCGCACTCGTAGTTGCCCAGCCTGTAGGCCCGCCCCTGCGCGGTGATCGTGTCCCGCGTCTGCGCCTGCTGATCAAACCAGTACTTTCCATACGTGCCTGAATACATGAGGTAGTCGGCAAAGCCTGCGGGATTCACCTGCCCGCCGCCGATGATGATGTTCGCATCCCAGCCGCCGATGTACATCGCGAGGTTTGCATACGTGGCCAGGCGGCCCGGCGCGCCTGCTGCCGGTGCCACCTGCATGCCGGAGGCGGCGTAGCCATTCGTGGCTGCGGACACCAGCTGGCCATCCAGCACAAAATCCACCTTTCCCGCGATCGCCGCATAGTACGGGCTCTGCCGCGCCTGGTTGAAAAAGTATTCGGCAAACTGCCCGTTCGCCACGCCGCCCAGGCCCCACTCAAAGGCCGGGTTCCACATCTCATTGCCATACTCGATGCGCAGCCGTGGAAACTCCGCAGTCCACGGCGTGGTGTTGCCGCCGCGCTGGGCGATGCGTTTGTCCCCATACGGCGTGCCCGCCGGACCGGCGAGATATTCCATGAGATTGGCCCATTCCTGCTCGCTCATGTAGCTGCCCACGATGAGCCAGGGATTGGCGCCGCTGTCCTTGGCCAGCTGCAGCATAAAGGGCAGATGGTAGGGCTGCTCCGGGCGCGAGCGGCCACCACCGTTCGCAAACTGATTCTGCGCCAGCGCGTCTTCATTCGTCCAGTCCTCCATGGTCGATCCCCACGTCGCGTCCGTGTGGCCGGTGTGGGAGCGGATCCAGCCTGGCGAGAAATCCACCAGCTGCTGCTTTGCCTCCGCACGCAGCTCAAACTTCGGCTTCGTCGGGTCATAGAGATAGAAGTTGTCCATCCACACATCGCCCGGCCCGGTGAAGGCCAGCACGATCTCCGAGGTGCCCTGGCTCTGGATGGGATAGCTGCCCGACGTGGTGAACTGACAGCTGTACTTCTGCCAGGTGCCGGAGACGCCCGTCCAGGTGTTTGAGATGCCGCTGTAGGGGCCCGTGAGCCGGAAGGTCACAGCACCACCGGGCACGCCCTGCTGCTTCAGCCACACCTCGGCACAGTAGGTGGTATTAGGTGCCAGCGCGCCGTAGTAGCCATCTGGCGCGGCCAGGCGGAACTGCCGCACGCTGACTTCACCTGCCCCGCTGGCGCTGAGCTTCATGCTTGTCCTGCCTCCGTTTTCCGGGCAGGTCGTGCTGCTGTCGCGCATCTTCGTCGCCCCTGTGCCGACCTCGCGCCAGGTGTCATTGCCATTGAAAAAGCTCTGCACCCGGGGGCTGATCTTGTTCATCGGCACATTGTCCGGATTGGAGTCGATGATGTAAACATCCCCAGCCGCCAGCGTGGCACCGCTGCCGCTGAGGTAGATGCGATTGTGCAGCGCCGGATCTGACTCCGCGCGGTAAACCCAGTAGCCATAGAGATCGGGGTCGCTGTTCGCATTCCAGGTCAGCGTCACCGTGCCATTGGCATTGGCGGTGGCCACCAGCCCCGTCGGTGCCGCAGGGGCGGTGGAGTCCGTGACCGTCTGTGTCACCGTGCCTGTCACCGCATCCGCCACGCCGCCGCCTGCCAGCGCCACGATGCTTTGCACATTGGAGTTTCCCGAGGTGTTGCCGGACGAATCGTAGGCCCGCACCGTGTAGTAGTACGTTTTTCCCGCGACGAGCCCGCCATCATGAAAGGTGGTGCTCGTGAGCCGGTTGCTGATCAGCCGGTTGAAGCCGCCGATGTATTGCGAGATCGTCCCCGTGCGCAGCAGCGTCACCTGCCCGCCAACCACGCGATACACCCGGATGCCTGCACCGTCGAAGAAACCGTCTCCCAGCAGGTCATACACCGTGGTCGTGGCATTTGCGGCATTGATCAGGTAGTCCGCACCGCCGCCCGTGGCCGTGCCCATCTTGCGCAGCACGAACGGCTCAAAGCCCGGGTCCATGGCCTTGTTGTTGTAGTCTGGAAAGCCGTTGATCGCGATGTTTGTGCCGTAGCGGTCAGGGCTCTGCGTGACGACCGTGGTGTTGATGGTGAAGTCAGCGGCCGCATTGGGATTCTCCGCGAGAGACGGCCATTCAGCACGCAGGAGCAAGACGGAAAGGAAGAGGATTCGTTTCATGGATCACCTGCCATGAATCAATCTGCAACCACGCGGGAAAGCAGATTAAAAGCTCTTCATGTTCAGCCCGCGAAACAACTCCAGACCCTGTGCACAGGCGCAGGGTTCATCTCATGAGATCAAACGCAGCGGTGTCACTTAGACCACAGGTCCTGCCACATCCTTCCACTTGGCGTGCCATTCCTTGAAGACGATGGGGGAGATCTCGCTGGGCTTGATCTCGCTGCGGCCGCCCCAGAAGACGTTGGTGTATTCCAGGGGGATGCCCACATCGGCCAGGTGCTTGTCGATGGCGGCCTTGTGCGCCAGCACGGTTTCCTTGTCGGTGCCGTGGATGACGCCCATGATGTTCACATTGGCAAAGCGGTCGCCGCCTTCACGCCAGTAGCAGTGGGTCATGATGGGGTGGCGGCCCACCTCGCCACCGGCGCGTTCTTCCATGCCCTTGGGCACCTTCCAGTGGAAGAGTGCATTGAAGCGCGTGACGCGCACGCCTGCGGCGCTGGGCTTCACATGCTCCAGGAAGGTGGAGAAGCGGCCGATCACGCCTTTTTTGTCCAGACGCTTCGCCACTTCGCAGAATTTTTCCAGCGAGACACCGGCGGCCTTGGCGCGGCCTTCCCAGGGGTTGGGGCCCACTTCTTCGGGAGTCAGGTCGCCTTTGAGATGCAGCAGCACATTCCACTCCTCCTCGTCCAGCTCGGCGATGTTGGTGGTCATCATCTTGGCGGGCTCGTCGGCTTTCTCGCCGGGTTCCATGGTCTTGCGGCGCACGTGGCCCACGCCGAGGGCGAAGATGCCGTGGGCCTGCATGGTGTAGTAGTTTTCCGCGCCGATCAGGCGGGCCAGCACATCGCAGTGGTCATTGATGTTGCGATCCTGCGGCACCTTCAGGGTGGTCCACAGGCGGTAGTCGCTGCCGCTGACCTCGCGGTCGGTGGAGCGCAGCACCACGTGGCCGGAGAAGGGGTCTTCTTTGAAGAGGAACTCAAAGGCGGCCTCCAGCTTTTCGGTGGGCACCTTCCAGGCCACCAGCGCGCCTTCGGCCAGCTTGTTGGCCAGCAGGGTCTGGCGCACGCGGCGGATCACGCCTGCGCGCAGCATGGCGCGGATGCGCTCCACCACGGTCTCCAGCGGCAGGCCGCAGCCCTCGGCGATGTCCTGAAACGGCGTGGGGGTGAAGCCCTTGATGCGGTCCTCGCTCACGGCCAGGATCTGGGCGTTCACGGGGTCGGTGTGCTCGGTGGGGACGGCGGCAGGGGGAGTGGCGGTGGCGACGGACATGGCTGGGAAAATCGGCGGGGGGTTGGGGGGGCGGGTAGGAAAGAGGCACCATTAACAACGCCCCGAAGGAATGCGAGATTTGAAATTTGTGATTTAGCATGCGCCGATTGCCGTCTAGGATGCCGCCCATGGACCACCGCAAGCCCACCGCCGCCATGCGCCGGCGCCACAACCTCATCGCCGAATGGCGGGGGGTGGAGGACGGGCCGCTGATGGACCTGCCGACCCTGATGGTGGGAAACCTGGCCGCGCAGATCGTAGCCCAGGCCGGGCTGGCCAATCGCGTGAAGCTGGAGGACATCCTGGCCGCCTGGCAGGAGATCGTGGGGGCCTTTCTCTTCAAGCTCACCCGCCCGGACACCTTTGAGCGCGGCGTGCTGACCGTGCGCCTGCTCCAGCCCACCGCGCACCATGCGCTGATGCAGGAAAAGGTGAAAATCCTCCGCCGCCTGCAGGAAAAGCTGCCCGATGCCAAGATCAAGGACGTGAGATTCCGGCACGGGTGAGAAAGACGGCATGACGAATTGTTTCCCAACTGCGGGCGGCTGACGTAGAAGAGTGTCACGCCAGCCCGTTATTCTGCTCCTTTTCCTCCTCTTTCCTCTTTTTCGGCCAACTCATCATGAATCAGCCAGCGTTCGCGCTTTGATCGAGGACGAGTTCGAGTAGGAGGACGAGGACGAATCAATCACTTCTCACTTTCTTCGCTTTGACCTCACACAAACACGCCGCACTCATCGTCGTCGGTCATGGTTCCACCACGAACCCGGACTCCAGCGAGCCCACGCACCGCCACGCCGACACCATCCGCCGCCGGGGCCTCTTCCGCGAGGTGGCCTGCTGCTTCTGGAAAGAGGAGCCCAACATGCGCGAGGTCTATGAGATGGTGGACAGCGACGTCATCTACATCGTGCCCAATTTCATCAGCGAGGGCTACTTCTGCCAGCAGGTGCTCCCGCGCGAGCTCCGGCTCGATGGCCCCACCACGCAGCGCGATGGCAAGACCATCCGCTACTGCGACCCCGTGGGCATCCACCCCAACATGACGCGCCTGCTGCTGCAGCGCGCCGACGAGGTGGCCCCGCACGTGCCGCGAGAGCAGACCAGCCTCGTCATCGTGGGCCATGGCACCAGTTTGAATGAGAACTCCACCAAGGCCATCCAAGACCAGGTGGCGCTCATCCGCGCCGGGCACTATGGCTTTGCCGAAGTGCTGGACGCCTACATGGAGGAGGCCCCCTTTGTGAAGGACTGGGCCACGCTCACCACCGCGCCCAATGTCGTCGTGGTGCCCTTCTTCATCGCCGATGGCCTGCACAGCTTTCAGGACATCCCCGTGCTCCTCGGCATGCGCGAGGAGGTGGGCGAGGCACTGAGCGAGAGCGGCGTCTTCCACCAGAACCCGCACCTGCTCCAGGGCCGCAGCATCTACTACAGCGGCGCCATCGGCACCGAGTCTCTGATGGCCGATGTCATTCTCGATCAGGTGCACGACTTCGACGTGAAGCACGGCGTGCAAGACACACCCGGCATGGCCAATGACGAGATCAAATCCTCCCTCGCCTACTGGCTCAATTCCGGCATCGATGAGATCGGCGAGATCGCCATCATAACGAACACAGACGGCAGCTACTCGCTCTGCCACACGGCAGATCGTGGCAAAGACGGCCTGCAGGTGCACCACGAGGCACACGATGCCCTCTACATCGCCCGCAACGACGCTGCTGGCACCTTCCGCCCTCTGCACTCCGCGCCCACGCTGAATCGCGGCTGGCGGCTCGACCTCGCTGATCTCGAAGAGCTGCGCCTCGCGCTGGATTTCTTCTACCCCGCCGCCATCGGCATGGCGCGTGCGCTTGAGCAGGAAAAACTCTCCGCCGTGCCGCTGCGCGATCTCCTCGGTCGCCAGACCGGCATGTACCGCTTTGCCAACAACATCACCGACGATCAGGCCCATGCCATGATCGGCAAGACCTGCGCCAACACCAAGTGCCTGCGCCGCATCCTCTGGCCCCTCACCGCCACCCAGCCCATGGCCGGAGCCGCCGCCTCAAAGACACAGCCCAGCCACGCCGACAACGCCATCCCCCTGCTCTGCATTGAAGCCTGCACGCATGTCGTCTCCGCAGCGCGCAAAGTAGCGCGGGAGAATCATGAGGCGAAGGAGAAGGCCGCAGTGGGGTGATATGCGGCAGGTGGGGCCTGCGGTGGAAACAGAAAGCGCAATACACGAGACTCTCGTAGCCATCTGCTCTGGATGGCGGAGCCAACCGGGGGGCGATGTTACGCGCCAGGCGTCTCGTCAGTCTCCCACCCTCCCTACCTCCACCCCCAGATGTCGGCACACGGCGCAGGCCAGGGGAAAGCCGATCTCCTCATCGGCGGAGGCAAAGACCTTCAACTGGATCAGCATGGAGATGAGCTTGTAGGGCTTGAGATGAAGCAGATCCGCCAGGGCTCCAATCGTCAGCAGGTCTGGCAGGAGCACCGATGCTGGCAGCGGAGGAAGAGATTCGGAAAGAGGTGCTGGGACATGCTTTTCCAGCCAGGCTGTGATCAGATCCGCATGCATCAGCGCGGTTTTCCGCTTGGCAGCCAGATCCGCCGCCGCCTGCTCCTGCTGGCGGATGACATCATACAGATCCTTGCAGCCCTCAGGCAGCAGGTAGCGCGGCTTTTCGCGATCAAAGAGCGTCAGATCATCTTCCACGCGCCATGCATAGCAGCGGAGGGGCACTTTTACCAGCACCTCGGTGCCAGCGAGATCAGCCGACAGCTTTATTCGGAATCATGAAGCAAATCCGCCCACGAGTGCCGTTTGACAAGCGCCCCCCCGCGTTCTATCCCGCCCCATGCGCATCCGCACATTCCAAGGTCTCGTCCCCACCCAGAAAAACGCCCCCGAAGTCGCCGCCGTCCCCTATGACGTGGTGAACCGCGAGGAGGCAGCCGCCCTTGCCAAAGGCAAGCCCTTCAGCCTCCTGCATGTGGACCGTGCCGAGATCGACCTGGACCCCGAGATCGACCCCTATTCCGCCCCCGTCTATGCCAAGGCCCGTGAGAACTTTGACCGCCTGCAAAAGGACGGCATCCTCGTCCGCGAAAGCAAGCCCTGCATGTACCTCTACCGCCAGGTGATCGCCGGCCATAGCCAGACCGGCCTCGTGACCGTCTGCCACACCGAGGACTACGAGAAGGACATCATCAAAAAGCACGAAAAGACCCGCCAGGACAAGGAAGACGACCGCACCAATCTGGTGGACAAGCTGGACGCCAACACCGGCCCCATCTTCCTCACCTACCGCCAGCGCCCCGGCATCACCGCCCTCATCGAGAGCTTCATGAAGGACGAGAAGCCCATCAATGACTTCACCGCCCCCGATGGCGTGCGTCATCAGGTCTGGCGCCTCTCCCTGGGCCTCTGCGTCTCTCTCACCGGCCTGTTTGAGAGCCAGGTGCCCTGCGCCTACGTGGCCGATGGACACCACCGCGCCGCCAGCGCCTTCCGCGTCAGCAAGATGCGCCGCGAGGCCAACCCGAACCACACCGGGCAGGAAAACTACAACTGGTTCCTCAGCGTGCTCTTCCCCGGCAACGAGCTCAAAATCCTGCCCTACAACCGCGCGGTGAAGGACCTGAACTGCAATGACCGCGAGGAGTTTATCAAGAAGGTCGGCGAAGTCTTCACCCTCAAGCCCACCACGCTCAAATCCCCCACACAGCCCGGCCAGTGCTGCATGTACCTCAAGGACCAGTGGTATGAGCTCACTTGGCAGGCGGACAAAAACGCCAGCCCCATCGACCAGCTCGATGTGAGCATTCTGCAGGACCGCCTGCTCAAGCCCATCCTTGGCATCGACGACCCGCGCACCAGCAAGCGCATCGACTTCATCGGTGGCATCCGTGGCACCGCCGAGCTGGAAAAGCTGGTGAACGGCAAGGAGCACACCGTGGCCTTTTCCATGTACCCCACCACCGTGGATCAGCTCATGGCCATCTCAGACGTCGGCCAGATCATGCCGCCTAAGAGCACCTGGTTTGAGCCCAAGCTGCGCAGCGGTTTGTTCATCCACACGCTGGAGGGCTGAGGCGACAAAGGAGCGCGGGCCTCCGGGCCCGCAGCACTCCGCCAGCACTGCAATCCCCGCATCACCCGCCTTGCGGTGCACGCTGTTCCTGCATCTCCGTAAACACACGCCTCGTGTGGGGATCAAGATGATCCCCCTCCGAAGCTGGGACGAAGCTTCCGTTGGCGAAGCCTCTGGAGGAGAGGGATCGTCCCGATCCCTCACGCTCTCGCAAAGACCAGTGAGCTCGCGTTGAAGACAGGCCTGCCAGCGCACGGCATGCGCCATGGTGCATGGATGCCCCGCTTTCGGCTGATTCGCTGCCTCACTTCGCAGCCAGCTCGTAGCACACGGCTTCTTTGTCATTGCGCACCAGCAGCCAGCGGCCTGCGAGGGTGGGCGGATTCCAGGTCTTGCTGCTCAGGGCCTGCAGCTTCGCGACTTCCTCCAGCTTTGCCGGATTGGCTTTCACCAGAGCTACGAAACCCTTTTCGGCCTGCACTAGCAGCCAGTGATCTCCCAGCTTGATCTGCTGGCCAAAGCCGTAGCGCCCATCGCGCCAGACGCGCTCGCCGGTGGCCAGATCCACGCAGCAGAAGGTGCCCTCATCCAGCGCGTAGGCATGGCCGCCCAGCACGCTGGGGCTGCTGAATTTGGTGCGCGGCGCGCTGCTGCTCCAAACGGAGGAGACGGCCATCTTGCCTGCGGCATCCGCCTTGATCTCCAGCAGGTTGCTTTTCAGGCCGTAGCTGCTCGTCACGAGAATGCGGTCCGGCGACACCTGGGCAGGCTGGCAGACTTTGGGGAAAAAGCCCGGCCAGTCGAACTTCCACAGCACCGCACCTGTGGCGGGATCGTGCCCGGTCACCGAGTTGGCGTTCACACTCACGATCTGCTCGCGCCCGGCCACGGTGGCCAGCACGGGGGAGCTGTAGCTGCCGCCGTCCTCGCCTGCCTTCCACACGAGCTGCCCGTCGGCGATGCGGTAGGCCGCGAGGGTGATGCCCTTGTCGCCACCGCTGGCGATCACGTTTTCCCCCACGATCAGCGGGGAGGTGCTCTTGCCCCACTCGGGGTCCTTGGTGCTCTCGCAGTCCTTCAGCACGTCCTTGCTCCAGCGCGGCTTGCCGGTGGTCAGGTCCAGGCAGTTCAGCAGGCCTTTGGCACCGAGCGCCAGCACAGCATTGTGCGCCAGATCCACGGTGGGGGTGGCGCGCGGGCCGATGCCGCCCATAGGCTCATCAAAGCGTGCCTTGTCCGCATGGGCCCAGAGCAGCTTGCCGGTGGCCAGGTCATAGCAGGTCACATACTCCTCCTCGCCGCGCTGCTCCTGCGTCAGGGCACGACCGCCTGCCACAGAAAAGCCCGCCCAGCCATCGCCCACCTTGATGCGCCAGACCTCGCGCGGAGGATGCGCGGCCCAGTCGGTCTGCCAGTCAGGCTCGGGGTAGGCACCGTCTCCTTTGAGACCAAAGAAGCGCGGCATGTCCGCCGCACCCGCAGGCATGGGGGTGGGGGCCGCACCTGCGTCTGCCGCCGCCGCTTTTAATGCGGGCAGGGCTTCCGGCTTCTGCCAGCGCCACGCCAGGCTGGGCATGGCCGAGCCATCGGCGCTGCCGTCATAGCGGATCACATACTTGAACAAACCCCAGATGCAGGCGATGCCGACCGCAAATACGCCCAGGCGCCGGAGCCGCATGCCCTTCCTGTGCAGCGCCCACCAGAGGGCCATGAGCAGAAGGTACAGCGGCACCAGCAGCATGATGCTGGCAGAGCGGAACACGTGATCGGTGCTCCATAGCCAGACGAAGACACCGCCTACCAGCAGCGTGAGGATGAGGGGGAATTTGGGGGGCATGAGGGAATGGGGGGGCTGCAAGTTACGCCTGTCGCAGGTCGGAGGAAATGGCTGGCATTATCCGACGTATGTCTCATTCTCGCCCACTTCCAACCAACGTTCATGAAACATCTGCTCCTCTCCCTGCTTGCCGCGTCCGGCCTGATGGCCGCTGATCACGTCGTCTATGAACCCGCCGGTGCGGCTAAAGGAAAGCACATCGTGCTGCTCTCTGGCGACGAGGAATACCGCAGCGAGGAGGCCATGCCCATGCTGGGCAAGCTCCTGAGCCAGCGCCACGGCTTTAAATGCACCGTGCTTTTCAGCCTGGGCGCAGACGGCACCATCGATCCCAAAAACGGAGCCAGCCTGCCCCACCCCGAGGCGCTGGACAGCGCGGACGCCATCGTGATGCTGCTGCGCTTCCGCCACTGGGACGAGGCCACCACCAAGAAATTTGAAGCTGCGGTGAACCGCGGCATCCCCATCGTGGCCCTGCGCACCAGCACGCATGCCTTCAACGGCTACCCGAAGGACAGCCCCTATGCCGCGTGGAACTTCAACAACAACGGCGGCTGGGGTAAAAAATTCCTCGGCGAGACCTGGGTGAGCCATTGGGGCAAGCACAAGGTCGAGGCCACTCGTGGCGTCATCGAAGCTGCCAATGCGAATCATCCCGTGCTCACCGCCGTGAGCGATCTCTTTGCCAACACGGATGTGTATGAAGCCGCCCCGCCTGCCGACTCCATCATCCTGGTGCGCGGCC
This sequence comes from Prosthecobacter vanneervenii, assembly GCF_014203095.1. Taxonomy (NCBI): domain Bacteria; kingdom Pseudomonadati; phylum Verrucomicrobiota; class Verrucomicrobiia; order Verrucomicrobiales; family Verrucomicrobiaceae; genus Prosthecobacter; species Prosthecobacter vanneervenii. The sequence goes on from NZ_JACHIG010000005.1 coordinate 203,665, forward strand.
AGATCCTCCAGGGCATGACGCCCGACACCGCCCCCGCCAGCTACCGCAAAGCCACCGCCGCCAAGGTGGAGCAGGAGGTGAACAGCCCCATGATGCCCGTGGCCTGGCTGCGCGTGGTGAAGAACGACGCCGGCACCGAAAACAAGATCCTGGCCACTACGATGGGTGCCGCCACCGACCTGACCAACGAAGGCCTCCGCCGCATGGTGGTGAACGGCGTGTACTGGGGTTTGGGCCTCAACGTGCCCGAGAAGGCCGACGTGACCCCCGTGGGGGAGTACAAGCCCACGATGTACGGCTTCGGCGAGTTCAAGAAGGGACTGAAGCCGGATGACTTTGTGATGGGGAAGTGAGGGATTGATTTCGAGCGAGGCTTCGCAACGACGAAAGAGTGAAGCTGCCGCTTCCGAGCGTCTCGTGGCGTGTGTGCTGTCGTAGGATGGGTGTGGCGTAAGCCCGCCCGTCCATCAGCGTACGGCAAACACTATGGCTTACGGTCGTCCTGGTGGTCGGGCGATTTGGCGGAGTAGTGTTCGTGTGATGAAGAGCATCCTGTGCGCCAAACACACCCAACCTACGACGAAGCGCACCGCTCCAGCAGTAGGATGGGTGTCGCGACAGCCCGCCCGTCCATCAGCGTACGGCAAACACCTCGGTGTACGGTCGTCCTGGTGGTCGGGCGGTTTGGCGGAGGAGTGTTCGTGTGATGAAGAGCACCCTGCGCGCCAAACACACCCAACCTACGAATGGCTTGCACTGCGCCATTCGACATCCAATTCTCCGTTTATGCCATGGACGATTCCCTCCATCATTCCTTTGCCGGTTGATTTCAAAGGGTTTGATCCGCGCAGTTCAATACCATCAGGAGACTTCACCAAGTATGAGCGCCATCTCCCGCACTGGAGGCTGCCGGGTGCTGCTTACTTTGTCACATTCAGGCTCGCTGATTCAATCCCTGAGGCCATCTTGGTAGAGATGCAGCGTGAGGCTGAATCATGGCGGCAGAAATTGACTGATCGCTCCATTCCGATGTCTGCCGACGAACGGGCAGAATGGCAGGATTTTCAACGTACCCGCCAGCGCAAACTGGAACGGTTGCTCGATGAAGGTCATGGCGAATGCCTCTTACGAGAGGCGCGGCATCGACGCGTGGTGGTTGAGGCGCTGCATCATTTCGAAGGCCAGCGCTGCGAAATGCTTTCCTATGCGGTGATGCCCAATCACGTCCATGTTATGTGCCGATTATCAGGCGGGTATCGATTGGAGGATGTGTGCAACTCATGGAAGTGGTTCACCGCCCAGCACATCCAGCGGAGCCTCGGCCGGAAAGGGCCTCTGTGGCAGGATGAAAACTTTGACCGCATCATTCGTGATGCAGAACATTATCAGGCCACCGTCCGCTACATCGCCAAGAATCCCATCAAAGCCAAGTTGACCGCACATGAAGCCTCCGTGTGGTTTTGCCAGTCGATTCAAGATGCAAATCGCCCTTCGTAGGACGGGTTTGGCGCAAGCCCGCCCGTCCATCAGCGTACGGCAAACACCATGGCGTACGGTCGTCCTGGTGGTCGGGCGGTTTGGCGAAGATCGTCTCAAGACGTCGAAAAGTCTTCGACGCCAAACACACCCAACCTACGAATGGCCTGCGTTGCGCTAGCAGTAGGATGGGTGTGGCGTAAGCCCGCCCGTCCATCAGCGTACGGCAAGCATCATGGCGTGCGAACACGCTCATTGTCGGGCGGTTTGGCGTAGAGCGCGTTGGAGCAACGAAAGCTGCCGCCGCCAAACACACCCAACCTACTTTCCGGGCAGCGCCAGCTCCCTGGTCACTTCAGCTCAAACACAAACGGCAGGCCCTGGGCGGTCATCATGGCTTTTTCCTTGGCCATGTAGCGGTCGGCCAGTTTGGAGAAGGTGCCGTCGGTGCGCATGCGGGAAAGGACTTCGTTGACCTTGGCTTTGAGCTCGGTGTTTCCCTGTTTCAGCGCCACGGCCCAGACTTCCTCGCGCAGCGGGGCCAGCAGGGCGCGGGTCTTGGCGGCGTGCTTGGCGTGGTAGTTCATGATGGAGAGCTGGTCGTAGATCCAGGCGTCCACGTTGCCATTCACCACCTCCATCACGCAGGATACATCGGCATCCAGGGCGATGATCTTGGCTTCCTTGAGGTTCGCGCGTGCCCAGCTCTCTCCCGTGGTGCCCAGGCGCACAGCGATCTTGCGGCCCGGTGCTTTCAAATCGTCGGCGTTTTGCAGCGTGGAGTCTTTGGCCACGAGCACGGCCAGCCCGGTCTTCACGTAGGGCTCGGAGAAGTCGATGGACTGGCGGCGCTCAGGCGTGGCCGTCATGGAGGAGATGACGAGGTCGATGGAGCCGGAGCGCAGCGCGGTGATGAGGCCGTCGAAGTTGATGTTGCGGAACTCGACTTCTTTGCCGAGCGACTTGGCGATCTCGCGCCCTACCTCGATGTCTACGCCGGTGATGTTGCCGGATTCATCCACGAACTCAAAGGGTGGATACGTGGCATCCGTGCCGATGATGAGCTTGTTGCCACGGGAGCAGGCACTTAGCAGCAGGCAGAGGAAGAAAGCGGAAAGGAGGTGCTTCATGAGGAATCGGTTTTTTTGAACCACTAATCGAACACTAATCAGACACTAATGCCAGAGTCTGAATTATGAGTGTTCCATTAGTGTGAGATTAGTGGTTCTTGTTTTTGGTTCTTACCCCAGCTCTCCCGCGTAATCGCTGGGCATGCGCCAGTCGCCGCGCGGAGAGAGGGCCACGGAGCCGACCTTAGGGCCGTCGGGCACGACGGAGCGCTTGAACTGATTTTGCGCGAAACGCCTGAAGAAGAGCGCCAGCCATTTGGAGATGGTGGCGTCGTCATACACTCCGGCAAAGGCCTGAGCGGCCAGCCAACGGATCTTCTCGGCATTACTGCCATGACGCACGAAGTGGAAGAGGAAGAAGTCATGCAGCTCATACGGGCCGATGGTGTCTTCGGTCTTCTGCTGCAGGGAGGCATCGGCCGCCAGCGGCAGCAGCTCGGGGGTGATGGGGGTGTCGGCGATGTCGCGCAGCACCTCGCCCGCCTTTTCCGCAAAGGGGCCTGCGGCGCACCACTCGATGAGGTAGCGCACCAGTGTCTTGGGCACGCCGGTGTTCACGTGGTACATGGACATGTGGTCGCCATTGAAGGTGCACCAGCCCAGCGCCGCCTCGGAGAGGTCTCCGGTGCCGATGACGATGCCGCCGGTCTTGTTGGCCACGTCCATCAGGATCTGCGTGCGTTCGCGGGCCTGCGAATTTTCATAGGTGGCATCGTGCTGATGCTCGGAGTGGCCGATGTCCGCAAAGTGCTGATGCACGGCCTCATTGATGGAGATGGTGCGCAGCTCCACATTCAGCGCCTCGGCCAGCTTTTCGGCATTGCCCTTCGTGCGGGTGGTGGTGCCAAAGCCGGGCATCGTAATGGTCAGCACCGCACTAGATGGCATGCCTGCACGGCGCAGCGCCTCCAGCACCACGAGCAGCGCCAGGGTGGAGTCCAGCCCGCCCGAGAGTCCCAGCACGGCTGTCTTGGCCCGCGCCTGCTTGAGCCTGCGTGCCAATCCGGTGGCCTGGATGGCAAAGATCTCTTCGCACACCGCCGCACGGTCCGCTTTGGCCGAGGGCACAAACGGATGAGCGGTGACGGGTCGCAGAAGAGTGTCTGCTTCTCCGAGCGCAGCACCGAGGCTGAAAGCCACGCGGCGGAAGCCGATGCTGCCCGCCTCATCGCGGAAGGCGGTGCTCTTCAGGCGGTCATGCGCCAGATGCTGCACATCCACATCGGTGATGATGGCACGGGTTTCAAAAGAGAAGCGCTCGGTCTCGCCCAGCAGGCTGCCGTTTTCCGCCACGAGTCCATGCCCCGAGTACACCACGTCGGTGGTGGATTCCCCAGCGCCTGCCCCGGCATAGAGGTAGGCGGCCAGGCAGCGCGCCGACTGCTGCGCCACGAGGTGGCGGCGGTAGGGGGCCTTTCCCAGCACCTCCGTGCTGGCGGAGGGATTGGCCAGCAGCACGGCTCCGGCCAGCGCCAGATGGCTGGAAGGCGGGATGACCGTCCACAAGTCCTCGCAAATCTCCACGCCGAGCACAAAGCCCGGCACGTCCAGCGCCTCGAAGAGCAGATTGCCGAGGGCCACCTCCTGATCATGCAGGCGCAGTGAGGTGGCGGTCAGCGTGTGTGCGGGGGAGAACCAGCGCCGCTCGTAGAACTCCGCTGAATTGGGCAGAAAGGTCTTGGGCACCAGGCCGAGGATGCGGCCCTTGGCCAGCACGGCGGCCACGTTGTAGAGGCGGTCCTGCACACGCAGCGGCAGGCCCACCACGAGCACACAGGGCAGATCCTGAGTGGCCTGAATGAGATCTCCCAGGCCCTTCAGGGCGGCATCCAGCAACACCGAAGTGTGAAACAGGTCCGCGCAGGAGTAGCCGGTGAGGCTCAGCTCTGGAAACACCGCCAGCCTGCAGCCGCGCTGTGCCAGCGTGCGCGCCTCGCGGGCGATAATGGCGACGTTTTTGCCCACATCTCCCAGCACCAGCTCCGGGGACACAGCGGCGACACGTACAAAGCCAAGTCGTTCACGGGTGGAGGTCGGTGTAGGTGCTGGTCGGGGCATCGCGGAAACTAGCACGTGGTGTGCAGGGTTTGCGAGGGGGAAATACGAAGGCTGATGCAGCTACTTCAACGTTTGCAGCCACGCGACGAGATCCGCCAGCCCCTGGGGGCCGATGGCTCCGGCAAGGCCGGGGGGCATGAGGGACTGCTTGAGCTCTTCGCTTTTGGCGATGCTGGATTTCTTCACCGGAGTGGAGGCTCCGCCGGCGATGCGGAGGGTCAGTTCGGTGTCGGTTTCGCTGATGGGATAGCCGGTGACGACGTAGCCTTCCTTCATCGTGATCTGGCGGCCGACGAAGCTGTGCTCGATGGCGGCGCTGGGATACATGATGGCGGTGAAGAGGCCTTCGGCGGAGAGCTTGGCTCCGATCAAGGAGAGGTCGGGGCCGAAGTCGATGTACTGGCCTTTGACGCGGTGGCAGGCGATGCACCCGGCCTGCATGAACATCTGCGGGCCTTTGGCGGCATCGCCTTTGAGCTTTACGAGTTCGGGCAGCTTGGGGAAGTTTTCCAAACCCTGTGCGGCAGGGAGTGGCAGAGCTGTCGCGGCCTCGCTCCGCAGCCCGGCATCGGTGCTGCGGCTGAGCGCCAGCGCGGCCTGGTCTTTGAAGTCGGCAGGCAGTTTGCCTTCGCTGTGCCAGCGCAGAATGTTGCGCCCGCCTTCGCCGCTGAGCGCGAGGGAGTCGATGATGGCATGGCGCACGCTCAGGTCTTTCTCCTGCCAGAAGGCTTGGTTCAAAACGGCCACCGAGGCGCGGTCGCTCACACGGCCCAGCGCGGTGACGAGTGTCTTGGCCGCAGCAGGATCGGCGGTCTTGAGGAAACGCAGCGCGCCATCGCGATTCATGGCGATGAGGCGCGCCGCATTCACCGACTCCGGCGCATTCGGATTGGCGACGATGTAGTCGAGCAGTTCCTTTTCGAAGCCAGTGAGGTTCAGACGCTCGACGAGGGAGATGAACTCCGGTTTGCCGATAACGGGCTTGAGCAGCGAGTCCAGTCGCGCCTTGGCCTCGGGATTCGAGGCGATGGTGTTGCGGTCGAGCAGCGCGGTGGCGGCGAGGGCGGTTTCGGCGTCGGCTTTGAGGAAGATGGTCAGCGCGGCTTTGGCGACTTCCTCGCGGTGGTGATACTGCATCAATTGCAATGCTCGAAGGTGTTTGAGCGGATTGAATGATGCTTGCAAGCCTCCTTTATCGCCCAAACCAGCGAGCTTCGTGATCAGGCCTGCGGTTTGCTCAGCTTTGGCTCGGTATTGAACCACCCACATCAAATCGATAGTCGTGTCGATACTCGCGTTGAACGTTCGTTCGGTGTTCGCTCCGGACACTTTTATGCGTTCATCTGCGTGCTGATTCGCTCCGATTCCGGCAGCTTCCAACATCCAACGGTCTCCCAACGGAGTGCGATCTGAGCATTCACCCCAAAGTTTGGATGCTGCTTCACTTCCATCAAACCTTAATGCAATCGCCGCTTCCCGGCGAACCGCAGGCGAAGCGTCTTTCACGACCTTTGCGATCGCCTCGCGCAACATCTCAGGATGCGCTTGCTGCAGCAGACGGCGAGCGACGCGGATGGCGGTGATGCGGATGTTGGGATCGGTGTCGGCGAGGGCTTGGGTGAGGCACTCGGGAAGGGTCAGGTCGTGCGGGTTGGGTTTGTCGGAACCGGGATTGAGGCGCTCCCACTCATGAGCTGAGAGCAGCCACAGGGCACGGGCGCGATGCTGTGGGACAGATTTGGTGTCGCGGAAGAGCTTGTGAAGCTCGGGCTCAGCTTCGGAGCCGATTTCTTCGAGCTTCTTCCATGCAAGATAACGCTGATCTTCATTCGGTGACTTCAGCGCAGCCACGGCTCCTTCGACGGTGTCCAGCTTCACACTCGGGGTCTGATACTTCTCCGCCGCCTTCGTTGTCACGCGGAACAATCTTCCCCGCGTCACATCTCCCATCCCATGTCCACCGACACCAGGATCATACCAGTCGGCCACAATCAATGACCCATCCGGTGCCACGGCGACGTCACTGGGGCGGAACCAGCGGTCCTTGGTGCCTTCGAGGATGTTGACGATCTCGGCTTTATAGCCTGCACCGTCGGGCTGGGTGATGTAGGCGCGGACGACGTTGGGGCCGGCATCGCAATGGATGGGTTGGCCGTGGAAGATGCTGGGGAGCAGATCACCTTCATAGACCTGCATGCCGGTGGGGCTGCCGGCGCCGGTTTGCAGCAGGTTGGGGATGACGCCGGGGTCGTTTTGATGCCAGTGGCGCAGGGGGATCTCGCTCTCCCAGCCGATGCGTGGCGTCTGCCAGCCAGCGCCGGTCATTTCGTCGGAGTAGCCGTAGTTGCCGAACTCCATGACGTAGTTGATGCGCACGCCTTTGTTGCCGTCGTCGTCGTTGTCGGACTGCCACATCGTGCCGTAGCTATCCACGGCCACCTCCCAGTTGTTGCGGAAGTTCCACGCCAGCACCTCGACGTTGCTGCCATCCAGTTCGCAGCGGAAGACCATGCCCTGCTGATAGGGGCGGTTGTTTTGGTTGGTGCATTTGACGCCGTGGATGTCGGTGATGAGCTTGCCGTCCTTGTCGCAGAGCTGCTTGCCAGCGTTGCCAAAGTTGAAGTAGAGACGGCCATCGGGGCCGAAGTGGAAGGCGTGGATGCCGTGGTCGTGCTGTGCGCCGCCGATTTTGGTGAACATGAGTTCTTTGCGGTCGGCTTTGTCGTCGCCGTTGTCGTCGATGAGCCAGAAGACGTCGTCGCCGCAGGAGATGAGGGCCTTGTTGCCGAGCACACAGATGCCGTGGGCGCTGTCCACATCGTGGCCTTGGTGGAAGACGGTGGACTTGTCGGCTTTGGCATCACCATCCGTGTCTTCGAGGATGAGGATGCGGTCGCCTTCGGCGCGCTCGCCGAGATGCTTGCGGTAGTTCACCACCTCGCAGACCCACACGCGGCCGCGTGCGTCGATGTCGATGCTGGAGGGGCTGGCCATCATGGGCTCGCTGGCAAAGAGCTGCACCTTCAGCTCGGGGTGCACATCGAGGGAATCGACGGCGGTTTCAGGATCGTGCGAGGCGTTGTCGCTGGCGACGATCGTGCCGGGGTTTTCGGTGTACACGCGGAACTCCACGCTGTCGCCACCCTGCTTGGTGCCGCCTTCATCCAGCGCACCGCGTGCCTTGAAGCGTTTGGCTCCCGCAGGGAGATTGAATGCGATGACGCTGTTCGCATGCGTGCCGATGCCGTAGTCGATGGCCTTGCCTGCGCTGCGCAGTTCGGTGCCGCCAGCACTCGCATTCACGCGCACATTGCCCCAGCCGCTCTGCGCGGCTTTCCATTCCACCTCGGTGAGTTTCTTCTCGCTGCCATCTGCCAGGACGAGGCGTGGCTCGGCCCAGTCTGCCCAGTCAGCGCCATAGCCGTTGCCGCCATCGGTGACGACGAGATACATCTCCTTGGCCCCTTCCAGCGAGACGTCGATGTCCACGCTGTGTCCGGGCGTGGCATTGGAGATGAGCTTGGACTGAAACAGCGGCTTCGGTGCGGCGAGGAGAAGCGCTGGCGTGAAAAGGGCGAGCAGGAAGAGTTTCATGCGGTTGGGGCGGAGAGTACGCCTGAGGCCGTGGGAAACTTCAATCCTGAAAAATGGAGGATGGCGGGCAATTCTTAGTAGTGCGGGCAATCTTGCCCGCAGCGAGCGCTCTCTTCACGGGCAGGATTGCCCGTGCTACTCCACGTCTTCCCCCAAATACGCCGCGAGGTGCTTTCTCAGCTCCGTGCGCGCTCGGAAGAGCAGGCTCTTCACGGCAGGCAGAGACATCTTGAGCACGCTGCAGATGTCCTCATACGGCAGATCCTGGTGGCGGCGCATGATGACGGCGATGCGCTGCTTTTCCGGCAGTGCGGCGATGGCTTTGTCCAGCGCCTGCTCCAGCTCCGCCTGCTGGGTGAGGTGGTCTGCCCCCGGCGTGCTGTGGTCCACAAAGTGCTTGGGCGGATCGTCCTCATTTTCCTGCTCCATGCTGACCTCCTTGCGGCGGGAGCGGCGGCGGGTTTCGTTGAAGACGAGATTGCGGGTGATGGTGAAGAGCCAGGTGGTGAACTTGGCGGTGGCCTCATAGCGCGGCGCGCTGCGCCAGACGCGGAGAAAGACCTGCTGGGCGATGTCGTGCGCGTCGTCGATGTTGTTGAGCATGCGGGCGCAGGTGCCCACGACGGCGTTCTGGTGCAGCTCCACGAGGCGCTCAAAGGCCTGCACGTCTCCCTCCTTAACGCGGAGCATGAGGCGTACGCTCTCCTGGTCGGCAGACTCCTCGGCACCGTCGGCAGCAGCCTGCGGCGGTTGGTGAGGAGCGTTCCGTTCCGGTTCGGGCATGAGGTAGGCTGGCAGTGTGACCGCCATGCTAGCGAGGGTCATGAGCGATGTAAACCACCGGAGGGCGGGAATGGTTGCGCGAATATTTGACGCTCAAATAGCCGTCGTTATCCGTAGAAGATCATGATGAACGACCAAACTTGGGACACGACCTTCCGCGAACTCTTCGAGCGCTGCGCCAAACTTCACCGTGGGGGCGACACCCGCGCGGCTGGCTGGTACGCAGCGGCTGACAAGGCCTTTCTGGACAGCATCGGCTACACAGAGCAGGAGTTTTTTGATTTTGTGGACGACCACTGCCGCTACGGTGCCGAGGGCCCCTCGCTGGAGACCAGCCTGCTGGTGGCGGCCGTGCGCCGGGATTATTTCCGCGTGGTGCAGAACAGCCAGCGCACTGGCAAGACCGTGCCCCCCGGAGATCTGCCGCCCAAGCCCGCTGCGGTGGACGGCATCCCCTGGCTGCCGCGCCTGATCGTAAAGGCACGCGCCAAGCTGCGCGGAGAGATGGACCCGGACACCATGTACGGCTGCGGCGGAGACCGCATGTTCTTCACCCAGCACAAGCTGCACCCCGCCGACTTCCTCCGTGTGGCCTGGGCCGCCGGAGACGATGACCGCAAGATCATCGAGTATGTGAAGACGGGGAAGATGTGAGTTTCTGAGCCTTCGATTCCAGCCACATGGACACGGAGCTCAATCCCTATGCCGCTCCGCGGGCACAGCTGGTGCTGGATCATGAAGATGCCGCACGCACACGCTATGAATTTCTGCGGACCGAGGCGCACCTGAAGGCGTGCGGTATCTTGGTCTTGGCGGGAGGCGTGATGGGTATCATCGCCGTCGTAATGCAAAGGAGGATCATTGCCCGGGAGTTTGGATTGAGCGCTGGTCTTTTGCCTTGGACTCAGATCTCACTATTGAGCCTTCAACTTGCGGTTGGTTCCGGACTTTATTTTCTCAAGCGCTGGGCCGGCATGATGGCGTGGATTATCATGATTACAGCGGTGTTAATCAGTCTGATGCAGCTGCCGGGGAGTATTGTTCAGCTGCTGATCCAGGCGGTCATCCTGCGCTTTTTTCTCAGCGAAAGTGCGCGGAGGGTGTTTTCCAGCAACTATCAGCGCATGATTCTGCAAACACCCGAAATCCGGACTCGTCCTGCCACCTGGGTTTATCCATTGATCGTATTGATCATGATGTTCCTAGTCGGGATCTTCTGGAGATAGGTCCGAAACGGCAGATTGACAGGTCGGGGCACAACACTTCTGGCGCTCATGGTGCGCCAGGAAGTCACGGCAGACCAGACGACGGGTGCTCGCCAGCGATGGGCGTTCGTTTCTGCAGTCGGGAGCTGAAGGTGCGGGCAGGAGTGCCCGCATCACTTTTACTTCTTCTCCACGCCGCCTTCCTTGGCCACTTCGTCCTTCTTCTGCTGCACAGCGGCGGAGCCGAGGTCGAGGAGCTTGGGGGCTTCGCCGCCTTTGGGGACGAATTTCAGGGCGATGCCGTTGATGCAGAAGCGGCGGTCGGTGGGGGTCTTGAAGCCTTCGCCTTCAAAGACGTGGCCGAGGTGGGCGTCGCAGCGCTTGCAGACGGTTTCGATGCGGCGCATGCCATGGCTGTTGTCGGGCTTTTCCAGCACGCCTTTGGCCTTGGAGCTGTCGTAGAATGAAGGCCAGCCGCAGCCGGAGTGGAATTTCTCCTTGGAGGTGAAGAGCTCCGCACCGCAGCACACGCAGTAGTAGGTGCCTTCTCCCTGCGCCTCAAACTCGTGGTAGATGGCGCCATTGGGGCGCTCGGTGCCGCGCATGCGGGTCACCTGAAACTGCTCCGGGGTGAGGAGCTTTTTCCATTCATCTTCTGATTTCACGACTTCGGGCTTGGACATGGATTGGGAATCGGCGGCGGATTTGTCCTCGGCCAGGGAGATGCAGAAGGCGGCGGCGAGGAGGGGGATGAGAGCGATACGAAGTTTCATGGGCGTTGGGTTGCTGCTGATACGTGAGAGGATGGCCAAAGATTGCGTATTCCCGCAAAAGTTGAGGGCGTGCGTCAATCGTCGTCCTCACGGGCCATCTGGCCGATGTTCCAGAGCAGCAGGCGGAATCCCGCATCGGGGTAGCGCTCGGCAGCGGTGGCATGGCGGCGGTAGGAGGCTAGCAGTTCCTGGCGCTCGGCGGTGGTATAGGCACCTCCGCGCAGCACGCCCTGGTCAGGCATGGTGTTCCAGGAGTCGGAGACCCACTCCCAGAGATTGCCGGAGAGGTCATGGAGGCCACGGCCGTCGGCACGGAAGGAGCCCACGGGGGCGAGGCCAGCAAAGCCGTCTTCGTATTTCGGGATGGCCAGCTTGCCGGTCTTGTCGGCTGCTTTGTCGAGGAAGTTGCCAGACCGGGCAGGCGGCGGCCAGATGAAGCCCCAGGGGTAGATGCCCTCGATGCGCAGGCTGCGCTCGGCCGGGGTGTCGCCGATCTCGCGGGAAAGGTAGGCGGCCATGCTCCACTCGTCGTCCGAGGGCAGGCGGTATTCCTGGTCGGGCTCCAGCAGGCCCTGGGCACGCTCGCGGTCGGTGAGCCAGCGGCAGAACTGCTCGGCCTCGGAGCGGGTGACGAGATTGACGGGCAGATCGGGCTCGGCATCCAGCACGCGGCCATCCACCGGGGGCTGGTTGGTGGCCTTGGCAAATTCGGCGAAGTCCTTGCGGCGTGTCTCGATGCTGGCCAGCATGGCCTTGCCGAGCGGCACAAACTTGATGCCCAGGCTGTTCTGCCAGGGCTTGCCAAAGACGACCGCGCCGGTGGCCTTGAGGCGGAGATTGAAGCTGATGCTCTGCCCTTCCTTGAGTTTGCCGCCGGCCACCTCGGGCTTGTAGCCGGGGAGAATGATCTGGTAGCTGAAGGTATCTGCGCGCACCTTGGAGAGGGACAGTGGCGTGCGGCCCACGAGGCGCTCTCCATCATAGATCTCCGCACCCGCCGGGGTGCTGGCGATGTTGAGACTGCCAAACTTCACCTGCACGATCTCGCAACGGATGGCGCTGTGGCCCTGCTTGGGCTTGGAGGTGCCAGCGGTGTGAGGGATGCTGGCGGCGCGCCAGGTGTACTCGTGCCCCGGGTCCAAGCGGCCGCTCTGGCGGTCGGCGGCGGTCATCCAGGCGCAGAAGGCATCTGCCTCGGCAGCGGGGATCAAAGCGGGGAAGAAGGGCGTCTTGTCCGGCAGGGTGATGGGGATGACCTCATACTCAGCGGCACGGTTGGTAGCCTCCAGGAAGGTGCGGAAGAGCACGCCATCCAGCGGCAGGTCGGCCACGTGGCGGTCCTGCTTGTAGGTGAACCACTGTTTGCGGTAGTTTTCCCAGGGCTTGCCGGGCGTGGGCTGCTGCGGCCGGGCGGGCAGCACGGGCAGCGGTTTTTCAGGCAGAGGAATCTGGTAGCTCCAGTCGCGCTGGTGCTTGCCCATCACCAGACTACCGGCCACCAGGAAGGAGGAAAAGGTGGTGATGATGGCAGCGCGGCTGAAGCGGCGCGCAAAGCTCTCAGGCCGGGCGGTGCCCACATGCTGCAGCGCCTCGGCAAAGTCGGAGGCATTGGTAAAACGGCGCTCCAGATCCGCCTCACAGGCCTGGCAGATCACGCGGTTGAGGTCCAGCCAGAAGGGCCATTCCTCGTCGGAGAGATTGTCTGGCACCTCGGGGAATTCCATGCGGTCTTTGCCGCTGCTCATCTCATAGAGCACCTTGCCGAGGCTGTAGATGTCCGCCTGCGGGGTGCCGGGGCCTTCCGGTGGCACAAAGCCCTCGGTGCCCACAAAGGTGCGCTCGCCAAAGGCTGCCACGAGGCCGATGTCCGCCAGTTTGCACACGCCGCCCACAAAGATGATGTTGGAGGGCTTGATGTCGCGGTGCGTCAGGCCGTGGTTGTGCATGTAGTGCAGCGCATCGGCCAGGTACACGCCCGCATCCCGGCAGAAGAAGGGATCCAGCCTGCCGTGGCGCTTCATGTCCGTGGTCAGCGTGCGGGGCACGTAGGTCTTCACATCGCTGATGTGCGCGCCGTCTTCGGCATCGTCCGCCAGCTCCATCACACAGTAGTAAAAGCCGCGCTTCTCATTCCAGCCCACGTGCAGGATGTGCACCAGGCAGGGGTGGCCGCGGGAGATGGGCTCAAACTGCTGGATACCCTGAAACTCGCGGTGAAAGGTGCGGGTGAGCTCAAAGTCCTCGCGCCAGACGATCTTCACCGCACGCAGCGCGCCGGTGACGCTCTGGGCCAGCCAGACCTCTCCGTAGGCACCGGAACCGATGCGCTTGAGCAGCGTGTAGTCGGGGATGACGATGTCGTCGCGGTGGGAGGGCGGGCCGTTTTTCTCACGGCTTTTGACCTTCTCCTGCGCTGTGGGCGCAGCGATGGGCGGGGCGGGCAGGTCCACCTCAAAGGAATCTGACTCCGGCACATGGGCCGCCACTTCTTCAGCCAGGTGAATGTCGTCTGCCTCGTCCACGCTCTCCGAGGGAGGCGGGATTTCGGCAGGCGAAGCAGCGGAATCGCTCATGAGGCTGGCGTGGGAGGAGGTTGGGCGTCAAAGTCCTGGATGGGGCAAAGCCAGCCAGCGCCCGGAATTCTCCCACTAAAGCATCGTATTCTCAAGCGCCTGCACTTCTTTCTTTACCAAAGCCCCCACGCGGTGCTTGGCCAGATAGACCTGTGCGGCATTGATTCCGAGCGCTTCGGAGGTCTTCTTGACCCCCCAGCCCTTCATCACATAGCAGTCAAAAATCTGAAACTGACGCGGGGAAACCTTGGCTTTCACGCGCTCAAGGGCGGCGGCGGTGATGTTGTCCCGCCACTCGCGGTCCCAGATGTTTTCCAGCAGGTTGTCCTTGTCCTGGGAGAGGCGGTCGATGACCTGACCGCTGGTGTCTTCGGTGTCGGCATTGCCCTGATCGGCCAGGGAGGGCTGGCGCTTGCGGGCGCGGAAGACGTCGAGAATGCGCCAGCGCGTCATCTGCAGCAGCCAGGCTTTGAACGAGCCTGCGCGGGGGTCATACTGGCCCTTCTGCACCTGACGGGCGATGGCGATGACCGTCTCCTGCACGACGTCAAAGGCCTCCTCGCGGGTGAGGCCGGCCTTGGTGCCCACGCTGAAGATGAGGCGCCAGTACGTCTGATAAAACTCGTTCCAGGTCTTCTGATCCTCCCAATTGTTGAGACGCTCGATCAAGCTCTTGCGGGTTTTCTCCCACAAGCCCTTGTCTTTCTTCACGTCCTCCGGAATCGGAATGTCTGGTTCTGGTGCCGGTTTGCTCATTATGGGGGTTGATTCTCTGCGGATGAACCATGCTGTCAAACCTTTGAAACCCAGCTTATGTAGAGAAAAACGGCGAAAGAGACGCTTATTTTTTGCGGGGGTGGGCCTTTAAACGTTGTTATGCGATTCATGAGATTCATGAAGTCATTTCATGGACTTGGGAACACCCCGGCGGCATCGTTGGTTGCCATCGCCGGGGGGTGGGCTAGTCTGGCAGTCCAGCGCTGCATTTGTGGCGTAGTCTTTGCTCATACGTAGTCATGTCCGAACTGGAAAACCCCTTTCAAGAGACCCTGCTCTCACGTCACCGTGCGGAACCCTGCACCGTGGTCATCTTTGGTGCCACCGGAGACCTCACGCACCGCAAGCTGATCCCCGCCTTCTATAACATCGCCGCCGAGGGCGACCTGCCGCCGCAGTTCAAGGTGGTGGGCTTTGCGCGCCGCGACAAGACGGATGAGGTCTTCCGCGCTGAGCTGGAGACGGGCAACCGCCAGAACAGCCGCCAGGGCCATAATGATGAGCTGTGGAAAAGTTTCTCCCAGAGCATCCACTACCACCGCAGCGAGTTTGAGGACCTGGAAGGCTACAAGGCCCTGGGCCGTCTGCTGGACCAGTTTGATGCGGAGCGCGGAGCACCTGCCAACCGCCTCTTCTACCTCGCGGCAGCGCCGGAGGCCTTCAAGCCCATCCTGGAGATGATCCGTGCGGCTGGACTCAATGAAGGGAAAGGCGGCAAGTGGGCCCGTGTGGTGTGCGAGAAGCCCTTTGGCAAAGACCTGGCCTCCGCGCAGAGCCTGAACTCCGTGGTGGCCGCCACCTTTGCGGAAAAGGACACCTACCGCATCGACCATTATCTGGGCAAGGAAACCGCGCAGAACATCATGGTGCTGCGCTTTGCCAACTCCATCTTTGAGCCCAACTGGAACAGCCGCTACATCGACCACGTGCAGATCACCTGCGCCGAAAACCTCGGCATGGAAGGCGGACGCGGCGGCTACTACGACACCGCCGGTGCGCTGCGCGACATGGTGCAGAATCACCTCTTCCAGCTCCTCACGCTGGTGGCCATGGAGCCGCCCACCGACCTGAGCGCCGACAGCGTGCGCGATGAGAAGGTGAAGGTGATCCGCGCCCTGCGCCCGCTGGTGGGCCCCGAAGCCGTGGGCAAGAACGTGGTGCGTGCGCAATACACCGCCGGAAGCGTGAATGGCGTGGCACGTGTGGGCTACCGCCAGGAAGATCGTGTGAATCCGGAATCGCAGACCGAGCCGTACGTGGCGCTGCGTCTGATGATCGACACCTGGCGCTGGCAGGGCGTGCCTTTTTACATCCGTGTGGGCAAGCAGCTGCCCAAGAAGGCCACGGAGATCAGTGTGCATTTCAAGAGGCCGCCGCAGGTGCCCTTTGCCACCGCAGGCATGCTCAAGAACAGCGAAAACACGCTCGTCATCCGCATTCAGCCGGATGAAGGAATCGCACTGCGAATCCTGTGCAAGCAGCCGGGGCAGGCCATGAGGATGCAGCAGGTGAAGATGGACTTCCGCTACTCCTCCAGCTTTGGCAAAGCCAGCCCCGAGGCCTACGAGCGCCTGCTGCTGGACGCCGTGGCCGGAGACGCCACGCTCTTTGCCCGCCGCGACGAGGTGGAGAACGCATGGAAGTTCATCGACGAAATCGAGAAAGCCTGGCACAAGTCCGACACACCGCCGACGATGCACGAATACCCCGCCGGAAGCTGGGGGCCGAAGGCTGCAGATGATCTGCTGCGCGCCGACGGCCGTGAGTGGCGGCTGCTCTAATCCTGGAGGAACATCATCATGCCTCCTGTGACTCTCAACGACATCGAACTCGACCGCCTTGGGCTTGAGACGCCCATCTCGCGCATTGATCGTGCGCTCAAGCAGCTCTGGGAGGGGGATGAAGCCAAGACGCGTGCGTCCATCACCAATCTGGCCATCTACACCGAGGACAGCTGCCAGCTGATGGCGGACAATGAGCTGCTGGACCATGTGGCTGCGCAGCATGCCTGCCGGGCGCTGCTCATCCTGGCGCTGCCGGAAAGCCAGCCACCGCGTGCGCGGGCGTGGATCCAGGCGCTGTGCCGCCCCTACCAAGGCAAGCAGGTGGTGTGCAGCGAGCAGATCAGCTTTGTGCTGGAGGGCGGAGACGCCACGCAGGTGCAGAACATCGTCTTTGCCAATCTGGACTCGGACCTGCCGCTCGTCGTCTGGTGGCAGGCGGACCTGGCCAAGAATTTTGAGGAGCACTTCTACAGCCGCATCGACACGCTGATCATCGACAGCTCCCGCTGGGAGGATCCTGCACGGCAGTTTGATGTGCTGCTGGCAGCGCTGAACTCCGAGACCGGCGGTTTTGATGTGCGTGATCTGGCCTGGACGCGCTCCCACTTCATGCGCACGGCGCTGGCCACCTGCTTTCAGGATGCCACCGCCTGCCACAATCTCTCCAAGCTTCAGACCATCCGCATCACGCATCGCAAAGGCCAGCGCACTGCGGCGCTGCTGCTGGCGGTGTGGATCAATCAGCGGCTGAAAGGCGAGCTGAAGCTGGAACTGATCGAGAAAGAAACCGGCCCTGCGCTGCAAGGACTGGTGCTGGAAGGCCCGGGCGTGCGCGGCGAAGTGCGGCGTGAGTGCGAGTCGTGTTTTGTGAAAGTGAGCTCCACCTGCGGCGAGCAGACGCGTGAAGAACTGCTGCCCGCCGATGTGGACACCGATGCCGAACTGGTGACGGAGCTGCTTTCCCGCTTCCATGGCAGCACGCTGTACTCCTCCATGCTGCCCTATGTGCGCAGCATGCTGAAATAACCGTTCGACACCGGCTGCTGCTGTCGGAAGACTGGGGGCATGCGCCCCTGGCTTCATCTTGCCCGTATTTCCAATCTGCCCACTGTCTGGACCAATGTCACTGCAGCGTGGCTGCTGGCGGGAGGGCCGCTGACGGATGTGCGTCTGGTGTGGCTGCTCATCGCGGGCTCGCTGCTCTACACGGGGGGCATGATCCTGAATGATGCGGCGGATGCGAAGTTTGATGCGGAGCACCGCAAAGAGCGTCCGATTCCCAGCGGGCAGGTGGGGCTGCGCACAGCATGGGTGGTGGGCGGCGTGATGCTTTTCATGGGCTCGGTGAGCGCGGTGGGGTATGGAGCCAACCCGCAGCTCACTGCCCTGATGATGGGGGCCATTGTGTTTTATGATCTCTACCACAAACGATGGGCGGGCTCGGTCATCATCATGGGGGCCTGCAGGCTGCTGCTTTACATGGTGGCGGCATCGGCGGTGGCACCTTTTACCGTGGCCAGTCAAAAGGGGGCTCTGTCATTCTTCGGTGCCGAGTGGCGCTATGAGACGGGCTTTCTCCCGGCAGGGCCCATGCTGGTGCTGCCTTTTGCGCTGGCGCTGGGTTGCTACATTGTGGGCATCACGGTGGCGGCGCGGCTGGAGCACAAGAATGAGCAGATGCCGGTGCCAGCCTCGCTGCTGGCTTTTGCGCTGCTTTACACACCGGCTATCGTCTGTGCCATGCGCTTTTCCTCCGCAGGCGGCAGCCCGCTGCAGATCGTGGTGCTTGGGGTGTTTGCCATGCTGGTGGCCTATGCCACGCAGACGCTGCGCAAGGGAGGGCCCGCCATCGGGCAGGCGGTGGGCTGGCTGCTGGCAGGCATCGCCGTGGTGGATGCCCTGGCCGTGGCCTCGGTGGCTCCGGGATTGGCGCTGGGCTTTGTGGTGCTGACTCCCCTGCTGCGCCTGTGGCAGCGTTGGGTGGCGGCGACTTGAAGCATGATCACGGCGGCGGCGCTTCGTTCGTCTTTCTGTTCAGCTGCTTGAGCTGTTTCTGGGTGTCGGCGTCGTCGGGGGAGATTTTCAGGGCGGCTTCAAACTCCTGCTTCGCTTCCGTGTTCTTTCCCATCTCGACGTAGAGCAGGCCGAGGTTGTAGTGGACGTTCAGGCTTTTGGGATCGAGTTCCCGTGCCTTGAGGTAGGACTTCATCGCCTCGTCTTTTTTGCCACGCTGATCCTGCAGGTTGCCGAGGTTGAGATGAAACATGGCGCTGGCGGGATCAATGCGCAGGGCCTCAGTGAGTGCGGCTTCGGCCTCCGGGTATTTCTTGGAGCCTGCCAAATAGGAGGCGTAGCTGTTGAGCGTGAAGCTGCGTTCTTTGGCAGCTTCGGGGCCTTTTTGCAGGTGGAGCAGGAGCTGGAAATCCACCTCTTCCAGGTCTTCGGGGGGCTTGGCACCCCACTCCACCAGCAGGCTCATGCGGTGCACACGGGCCTTGAGGCGTTTCATCTCGATCTCCAGACGGCTTTGCAGGGAGAGCTCGAATGCTTTTTCATACGCCTTTTCGGCCATGTCGTAGCGCTCCTCGTCCATGAGCTCGTCTCCGAGCGCCACGTATTTGCCGATGACCTTGCGCGACTGGTAGCGGTCATACTGGTCCTGGATGGATGGGATGAAAAACGCCAGGAGCATGACTGAGGCGCTGCTGAGCGTGGCGACATAGGGCCAGGCTTTTTTGCTCAGAGAAACAGGGTGGTCTGACATGGGGTGAGCCTCCTTCAGTCTTTGGAGTCTTCCTCCTCAGCTTCTTCTTCAACGTCCTCTTCGGCTTCTTCTTCCTCGCTTTCCTCCTCGTCAGCTTCCTCTTCGCTTTCTTCCGCGTCCTCAGCTTCCTCTTCTTCGACATCCTCCTCCACGGCGTGGGCAAAGGCGGCGAACCAGCCTTCGGCGGCGATGAGTTCTTCAGGCGTGCCCTGCTCCAGGATGCCGCCACCGCCCAGCACATAGACGTGGTCGGCATTGTGCACCATGCTGAACCGGTGAGCGATGATGATGATGGTGCAGGTGCTGCGCATCTGGTGGATGGCGTGGCGGATCTCTGCCTCGGTGTTGTAGTCGAGATTGGCGGTGGCTTCGTCCAGCACCAGGATCTTGGGGCGGCTGAGCAGCACGCGGGCGATCTGTACGCGCTGGCGCTCGCCCACGCTGAGGCCCATGCCGTTCTGGCCGATCTGGGTCTGCAGGCCTTCGGGCAGGCGGTCGACCAAGTTCTTGAGCCCGGCCTGCTCCACCACTTTCATCACTTCCGCATCCGTGGCGTCAGGCCGCTTGTAGCGCAGATTGTAGGCAAGAGTGCCGCGGAAGATGGCGCCGTCTGCCGCCACCATGCCGATGTGGCCGCGCACGCTGGAGGAGTCCAGGGCGCTGAGAGGCTGGCCGTCGATGAGGATCTCTCCCTGCTGCGGTGCATAGAGCTTGAGCAGGAGGTCCACCGCCGTGGTCTTGCCGGTGCCACTGCCGCCCACGATGGCGGTGATGGTGCCGGGCGCAAAGGTCATGGAGACGGACTTGAGCACCTGATGGTCTTCCACATAGGAGAAGCACACGTCCTTAAACTCCACGCGACCCTGGCTGATCTGCAGCGGCTGGCCGGGCTTCTCTCCACTTTTGTTTTCCAGCAGGCGGAAGGCGCGGGAGATGGAGGCGATGTGCTGCTGCATGTTGACCCACAGGCTGCATAGTTCGTCGATGGGTGAGTAAAGACGGTCCAGATACGCGACAAACATGACCACGTCTCCAGGCGTCAGCTTGTGCACCAGCGCGAGGTAGCCGCCGCAGCCCAGCACCATGGCGGTGGCCAGGTGGCTGAGCACGCCCTCCCAGAAGGCGAACTTGTTGGCGAGCTTGCTGCGCTCCACGTAGTTGTCATACGCGCCGCTGGAGATGCGGCGGTACTCCTGCACCTCCCGCGTTTCAGCGCCGCTGAGCTTCACAGTTTTGATGCCTTCGAGGGCGGTGTTGATGCGGGCGCTGACATCCTCCCAGCGCTCGTAGTAGGTGTTGAGTCCGGTCTCCAGTTTTTGTGAAGAGCGCCACGCGATGATGAGATAGATGGGAATGAGGGAGATGGAGATCAGCGCCAGCGTGGTGTTCTGGTAGAACATGATGGCCATGATGCCAAAGAGGCTGATGAACTCCGGCAGGATCTCCTGGGAGAAGGCACCAACGATGGCGCTGACCTCCTCGCTTTGATCGATCTGCTTGGCGATGGCCGCCGGGGCGCGTTTGCCAAAAAAGCCCAGCGGCAGCTTCAGCACATGGGCAAAGGCCCCTTGGATGAACTCCTGCTCGATGTCGCAGTCGAGCTGCGCCTTCTTGTTCTCCGCATAGAGCCAGAGGATGTAGCTGATGACATTGACGCCGAGCATGAGCAGCACGGCGTAGAGCAGGGTGTAGATGGCCTCTCCCGGTGTGCGCTCGGCCACGTGCTCCTGGGTGTGGGGCTTCTTCTCGTGCGTCTTCTTGGTGGGCGCGGGCAGGTGGTGGGTGCTGGGGTGCTGCGCGGAGTGGATCTTCTGGCGCAGAAAATCCTCCACCGGATTGTCGCTGGTCTCCAGCTCCTCTCCAGCAGCGGCCCTGGCCTTGTCGTTGGCGTGTTTGACGAAGAGGCCGGCGATGTCGTTGATGGCCTCGCGGTAGATCAGCGGCTCGATGAGTCCCGCGCCGGTGCTGAGAAGGGTGATGAAAGCCACCAGCAGGAAGCGGCCACGATGCGGCTCCACCAGCTTGTAAAGGTGCTGCAAGACCTCTTTCTTCATGCGGTGATGCATTGAACGGAGCGCAGCATGCCCCTGCAACTTTTTTTATGCAGCGGATGATCTGCTGGCTGCGATGCAAGGCCTTGCAGTCTTCCTCCCCTGCCGTGGCCGCTCCCGGTGGGTTGGGGCACCGGGAGCGGTGGATCTCCGGCTCCGCCTTCGAGGCTGGAGCCTAGTTCAGCGCCAGTGCGGCCTGGCACAGGCTGGCGGCTGCGGCTTCTGGATGGGCCGTGTTTTGGGGGGGAAAGAAAGGCGTGCCGCGCAGCACCTGCCGCACGGCTGCCAGGTGGCTGGTCACACTGCTGCCGGTGCTGATGCAGCCATGAGCGCCAGAGCGCAGCACGCGGTCTGACTCCAGCTCCTGGCCGTGGCGTGAGACCAGCAGAATCTTGAGCCTGGGATGCAGCACGGTGAGATCCCGCGCCAGCTCCAGGAGGCGGTGCTCCTGCAGCTTAAGATCAATGAGGACCAGAGCGGGCCGCTGCTGGGAGACGGCGGCAAAGGAACATGATGCGCAGGTGACTGCTGCGGCAAAGGAGAGGTCTGGCTGCGAGGCCAGCGAAGCGCGAAAGCTGGCGGTGCTCTCAGGATTATCAGCCACGATGACGATGCGGTTGGGGGAGCTCATGTCTGGCACTGGGTCGGGGGTTGGTGTGCCGGACATTCATGAGTGAACCATGCTCCATCCATCAAAGAATTGGAACAAAACCTTCGCATTCGGCTGGAGGCCGGCGGCGGATTTGTGCACTGGGCGGGCGTCCGCATCCCGGGACATGTCATCAGCAAGATGCAGGTCTTCGTCCAGGTGCTGATGCACTTCATAAAAACCCAGGTGAGTGCTGCCTGTGCCTGGTGTCTTGGTCTGAGGGTAAACGTGGGACGAGTTCATGGTGGAGGTGCGCTGGGCTGGGATGATGAACATGGGGTTGTGTCTTGCCGGTTACATGGTCGTGATGGGTTGATCGGGCAGCACCATCATGCGCGCATGCACCAGATTCCGGTATCAGCAGCGAGTCCTCTTACGTTTAGGCCTCGGGCCTAAAAGCTCGTGGCGTTCATCATTTGATCACCTCACGCTGCGTCTCCACCCAGCGCACGGCCTGGCGGATCATTTCAGCACTGGTGACAAAGCCCATCTTCTCTTTGATGTGATCGCGGTGCACCGAAACAGTCTTGGGGCTGAGATGAAGCTGTGCGGCGATCTCCTTGGCAGTCTTGCCGTGGCCAAAGAGCTCAAAGACCTGGAACTCGCGGTCGCTGAGTTTTTTCAGCGGAGACTCCGAGGAGCCGCGCGGACGCGGAGAGGCAAAGGAGGCCGCGAGATGTGCCGCCAGCTTGTCGCTCACGTACACACCGCCGTCGATCACGCGGGCGATGGCGTCCATCAGCGCGTTGCCGGGGCTGTCCTTGCTCACGTAGCCGCAGGCTCCGGCACGCAGCGCACGCGCGGCAAAGAGCATCTCATCATGCATTGAGCTGACGACGATCTTGACGCCCGGGTGCAGGGCTGCGAGGTCCTTGATGAGCTCCAGGCCGCCGCGTCCGGGCATGTTCAGGTCGGTGATGATGAGGTCGGGCTTTTCGTGCGTCACGAGGCTGATGGCATCCGCCTCATTGGTGGCGGTGCCGCAGATTTCATACTGAGGATAGGCCTGCAGCATGAAGCGGTAGCCGTTGATCACGGCGGGATGATCATCCACCAGCATGATGCGGCAGGTGCGTGCGGGAGCTTCGACGGTGTTCATGATTTGAGCGGTATTTGTACGGCGATACGTGTGCCACCAGCCGGAGGAGCGCCGTACTCCATCCTGCCGCCCATGACTTCGGTGCGGTGCTGCATGATTCGAAAGCCCAGCCCGCCACGCTCGGCCAGGCCTTCAGGCAGGCCGCAGCCGTCGTCGTCCACCTCCAGGGCCAGGGTGCCGTCGCGGCATTCCAGGCCGATGCGGATCTCCTGGGAGTCGGCGTGTTTCAGGGCATTGTTCACCGCCTCTTGCGCGATGCGGTAGAGATTGCACGCGGTGGCTTCATCCACCTCAGGGATGTGCTCGGGGCACTCAAACACACAGCGGATGCCGGAGCTGCGCGTCGTGGTTTCTGCCAGCGCCTGCATCGCCAGTTCCAGGCCCTGCTCCCACAGGGGCACGGGCGCCAGTCCATGGGAGAGGCCGCGCACCTCCGCCATGGTGTCGCGCAGGCTCTGGCTGGTCTGCTGCGCACGCTCAGCCAGGGCGGGAAATTTGGTCTGCAGCTCTTCACTCAGCCCATTCATGGCCAGGAGCACGGCGGTGAGCTGCTGGCCGATGCCGTCATGCAGCTCATGCCCGATGCGGCGGCGCTCGTTTTCCGCAGACTCGATCACGGCGCGCTCCAGCTCGATGCGCTCGCGCTCACGGTCTGCCAGGCTCTGCGTCATTTTCCCAAACGCCACGGAGAGCTCGTGCACCTCGTCTCTTCCCTCCACCCCGCTGAAGCTGATGGCCCGCCCCTCCCCAAACTCCCGTACATACCGTGCCAGCCGCTCCAGACGCCGCGCCACGCCAAAGTGCAGCGTGGCCCACAGGCTGAGGCACATGAGGGCGATCACGGATGCGGACCACGCCATGCGCTTGCGTGCATCCTCATGCGCATGCAGCACGGCATTGGCGCGGTTGTACACCAGCAGCAGCCAGTACTGCTCCTGGGATTTCACCTCGACGGGAAAGGCCGCCTGCACCATGAAGTCCACACCATCCACCGTGCCGGACTCCATCAGCACGCCGATTTTCTTGCGCGAGTGCCGCCAGGCGGTGGCTGCGGGAGACGCCTCTGCCGGGCGCCCCACCCACTGCGGGGCGGTGCTGGCCAGCACCAGGCCTTTGGCATCCACCACTGCCGCCAGGTGCAGCCAGACCTCGTGCTTCCAGCCTGAGAGGCTGTCATTCAGCGCCTTCATGTCTCCGGCCTCCAGGTGCTGGCGCAGCAGGCTCGTCAGGCGTGTGCCGGTGGCGGAGGCCTGGGTGGTCACGTCATTGAAATCGCGCTCCAGGTCGTTTCGCAGATCCAGCTCATAGTCCAGGCATGCGGAGAGCAGCCCCAGGACCAGCAGCAGGGCAGGGATGAGGAAACGTAGTGGCGGGGGAAAAGTCACTGCGGTAAAAGCGGGGCTGTCCTGTGCATGGTTGGATGCAAGGTGGTCATGGTTGGCCTCCACAGTGGCTCGTCGGGGGGCACCTTCTCAATCACCCCAGCAGGCTAATTGCACACGCTGCGGCACAGGAGGGTGCCCGGCAGCCCGGATGACGCACCTTTCCGCTGAAAAGATGCCCTCCACGGCGCGAAATCTGTGCGTAGGAGGTTAGAAATCAGCCCCCCAGCACGTATGCTCCGTCCCCCCTTTCCCTTTGACCTCCCACCCGGTTGGGGCCAAAGAACCGACCCCCGTTAATGTTGGAGAAAAAAATCAGGCTCGAGCACACCCACCGTATCTTGTTCACGAGAGAAGTCTTCGCGCCCAAGAACCACACCATCCGCGACCTCCTCAAACTCGACCAGCCGCACAAGCTGCCGCGCGTGCTCGTCTTTGTGGACCAGGCCGTCGCCACCGCCAATCAGGACCTGATCGACGACATCATGGCCTATGGCCACGTGCACGCCGACACCTTTACCATGGTGGACGACCCCATCGTCATTCCCGGCGGCGAGCCCTGCAAAAACGACTTCCGCCTCGTCGAGTGCTGCTGGGATGCCATCAACGAAGCCGCGCTGGACCGCCACAGCTACGTCTTCGTCATCGGCGGCGGCGCTGCGCTGGACCTCGTGTGCTTTGCCGCCAGCACCGCGCACCGCGGCATCCGCCATGTGCGCTTTCCCACCACCACGCTGAGCCAGGGAGACGGCGGCGTGGGCGTGAAGAATGGCGTGAACTACTTTGGCAAAAAGAACTGGGTCGGCAGCTTCTCCGTGCCCTACGCCGTGGTGAATGACTTCGCCTTCCTCGAATCCCTGCACGAGCGCGAACGCCGCAATGGCATCATCGAGGCCATCAAAGTCTCCCTCATTCGCGACCGCGCCTTCTTTGAGCAGATCGAGGCCATGGCCGACGACCTGGCCGCGCTGAAGCAGGAGGCGCTGGAAAAAGTCATCCAGCGCAGCGCCGAGCTGCATGTGGAGCATATCGCCACCGGCGGAGATCCCTTTGAGCTGGGCTCCGCCCGCCCGCTGGACTTTGGCCACTGGGCCGCACACAAGCTGGAGCAGATCTCCAAATTCTCCGTCACCCATGGCGAGGCCGTGGCCATCGGCATGGCCGTGGACCTCGTGTACTCCCGCATGCAGGGCATCCTGGATGCAGACACCTGCGAGCGCGTGCTGCGGCTGATCGAGCGCATCGGCTTTGCCACCTCATCGCCTCATCTGATGAACACCGGCCGCAGCGGCGAGCCTGCGATTCTTGAAGGACTGGAAGAATTCCGCGAGCATCTCGGCGGTGAACTCACCGTGACCCTGGTGCCGGAGATCGGCACCAAGCTGGAAGTGCATGAGATGAACCGTGTGAAGATTCTCAATGCGGTGATGGAGCTGCAGCAAAGAGCGGCTTAGTGCAGTGATGCGGGCACACCTGCCCGCATCAAAGGTCCCAGGACGATCTCAGTGCGGGCAGGAACACCCGCTCTGAACCGTCCGCAATAGACGGATGTCAGGACCGTGATGACATTCGCTGAAAAGCACGACGCGCCCCCCGGGCCTTGACGACGCACTCTGCGGTCGTCAGGAAGCCGCCCCCCATGATGGGATGGGTCGATTCTCGGAGCACGAGGGCACCCTTGACTTCGTGCATGAAGCCAGTGGCGTCACCATCCACAGAGGTCCTGGCGGATGGATCAATGATCCCGTTCAGAGCCCAAATCAGGGCGATGCGTCAAAGGCTGTCGCTGCTTTTCGCCGGTTCGGAATGGACATGGCGGCGGTGGCGATTTCCGTCTTCTTGATGGCTTCCAGGTTTCGGCGGTTTTGGCAGTACGTTTTGAGGAGCGTATTTTTTCCTGCGGCCAGGAGCGGTCAGCATACGGCCTGGAGGGAGGTTTTGTTGGTTTTGTTGGTTTTGCTGGTTCGTTTTTCAAGGAAGCGTTTTCATCCAGCCCCGCTGGTCGGTGGGCTGGCGGGGCATAGGGGTGGGGTTTTGTTGGTTTTGTTGGTTTGTTTTGAGAGCCACGACGTGTTTTTCATTCTCTCGAATGATACCAAAGGCCTTGGAAAACGGGGCTGTTCTCGATGACCTGGGCATCCGTGATGGCGTAGCCATCAAAGCCTGTAGCGAGGGGTTGAGCGTATCGACACCCCTCGTATCCGTCGCCCCCAGTGAACCCAAGGTCGCATCGCGGAGCGATGCCAGCCTCTGCGGTGCCGTGTCGAAAGAGTGCTGGCATCACTCCGTGATGCAACCCTCTTTGGCTGTACGCGGGTTCTCATCTCGAGGGGTGTCGCTACGCTCAACCCCTCGCTACAAGCTGGTATCGCTCCGCCATAACGTTTATCCCCCGAGATCCCGAGACCGTTTTCAACGGCTCGTAGTATGAGAGGACCGCCACGAAGGGATCTGGGTGGTGGAAGTGGCTGCCAGGGGTGGAGTACCTGTGGGCCATGCTCTGGCATGGGGTACCGAGGTGGGCCAGGAATATGAATTTTTATCCTTGGCATACTCTCTCTGAATGGATGCCATGAGGTGCCATCCAGCGCTGGATGGTGCTTCCTTCCCGTAGAACATCACTCAAGATGCCCTTGGATTCCATCTTGTGAATGACAAGGGAGGTGTCTTGGAGTTGGCATACCATGGTATTTCATCATGCATCATCGCATGATGTCTCCATTTCATGGAATCACCGTGCTTCTCTCACCTGGCCTGACCCTCTACGCCCTCTGATGGCAGCAGCAGCCCACCGGGCGGCGTAAAACAAAAACTCTTCCTTGGAAAACGAACCAACAAAACCAGCAAAACCAACAAAACCTCCCCTGCCCTCCCATCACCACCCCCTACAGGCGGGTTGAAAAAATTATTCTGCACTCAAAAACGTACTGCCAAAACTGCCGAAATTACCGAGGCTGGGTATTTCGGCAGTTTTGGCAGTACCTTTTGAGCGTCTGTTTTTTGTGTCGCAGCCAGGTGCGCTTTCCTCCGCGCTCCATCACAGGGAGAGTGCTGCACTCTGCTGCCACGGCATGCGTCTTCCTGCCATAGGACCAGCCCCCATGCTCTGCGCCCAAGCGGCGGCCCGCAGAAAAATCTCTCGCTGGAAAACGAACTGACAGATCTGCCCCTCTCCCGGCCTGGCTACAGCACTGCTTCATGGGGTGCCGCTTACAAGCGGCATGGTCTGCCCCTCGTGCAGATTCACAAAGGCACCGTCCACGCCCAGCCGCCGCACGCTCTGCCTTGAGCGCAGCTCCCACACGCAGCTGGAGACGACCTCATAGCCGCGTCTCTGGAGCGCTTGCACGAGCCAGCGGGTCAGCACCAGTTGATTGACCATGCAGCAGTCCCACGGCTGCCGCCGCCAGAGCGCCGCCAGGGCGGGCAGGAGGCCAAAGCGGGCCAAACGGATGTCGGGTATCAGCTGCCGCATTCTCCACAAAACACGGCTCCTGTGCGAAGCCAGGACCACCTTTTCCCATGGTAGATGCGCTGCCAGATACTCGGTCACGCAGATGAGATCTGCCTCAGTGTAATCGCCCTTGAGATGGGCGATGAGGCGCATGTGGGGGCCGATTTCCGCCAGGCACTCGCGCAGCGCGCTCTTCGTATTCCACCCAAAATGCGCGCAGTGGAATTCGCCGTCAGCAGCACGCACCACGTCGAGTTCCACATAGTCTGCTTGATGCTGTGCAGCGAGGCGCACCCCGGCAGGGCTGTTTTGCAGGCCCCGGCCCATGCCACCACGATGGGCGATGGTTTTCATGCGGTGGTCTGACTCATGGCGTGTGGCAGTGACCATCATTGTGCCTTCTCGTCAAGCGGCACATGTGAGGCGCGCTCTGACGTCGCGGCAAGCCCGTGACTCGCCCAGGCGCCGCCCTCCGAAGCGCCAAAGGCGCGGCCTAGCGCAGCCCAGGGCAGCGCCCTGGGTGTGCAGACCCACGATCCCTCTCCTCAAGGGAGAGCCCTGAAAGGGCGGACTAACTCCTGGGCCATCCGAAACCCTCCCCTCACGCGCTGCCTCAATCCCACACATACCGTTCATCAAACGGCATCTTGTGCCTGGCCAGAAACTCCCGGTACTCTTCCTGAAACGTCTTCACGCGATGGTGCTCCTCCTGATTGCGGATGTAATTCGCCACCTTGGGCACGTTGGATTCGCTCACTGAGAACGCGCCGTATCCTGCCTGCCACGCAAAGCCCGCGAGTGCTGCATTCTGCGTCTTGATCCATTTGGAGGACGATTTTTTCACGTCCTCCACCACCTGCGCCAGCGTGACCGTGCGGCCCATGTTGAAAAGCAGATGCACATGGTCCGCCACCGAGTTGATGAGCACCGCCGGGGAGTGCAGATTGGCCAGCACCGTGGCCATGTACGCATGCAGATCCGGACGCACCGAGGCGGACAGGCAGGGAACCCGTTCCTTCGTGGAGAAAATCAGGTGGATGTAGAGGTTCGCGAGCGATTGCGGCATGGGCGGGGGCGATGCGCTTTGAAGGGCCGGGAACGTATAGAATTAGGCCGCCCCTTCAGGGCTCCCGCAATAGAACTGGGAAACGGGTGATGGCAAACCCAGGGCGTTGCCCTGGGCTACGCTAGGCCGCACCTTTGGTGCTGGGGGATGGGGGGGGGCGGTTGGGACGACGGGCTGCGCCGTGCCTATCTGCCAATGCAATGCGAAAGCAGGCACCTCTCGAGGCAGGAATTTGTCAATTATTTGCAAGCTGAACTCATTCCTATCTCACTGTCATTTACTTAATTGTGTCGAGATTCTCAAGATTCATCGGCCCAGAGAAATTACGTGAGTAAAAGTTGTGCCACCGGGAGCTATCTAAGCGCTTATGGCCGGCTAATACGGATTCACGCAATATTTTCGCATCTGCTATTCCCGTAATAGTAGCAAGACTTTGAAAGTTTTTGTGTTGTGCTGCTCTGATGAAGAATGGGAATTCCGAAGAGAATTCAGCGTAGTGCATCAACTGGGGATACCATTGCGTTTCTGGTGTTATGAAAGCCATTAACAAAGTTAACAGATCTGCTTGGATGATATCGGAAAATGGGAGATCTTTTCGTGTTGCGTGACGTTTGATTAATGCAGCCGCAGGACTGTAAAGCGTATGTCCTTTGGGGGCCAAGACAGCGTTTAAGGTTCCTGAGCTGCTATAAAAATCGTCGAACTTGTTAAAGCGTTCGGATCCATACCGATCCGTCGATGGACGGAGATAATGAGACGTATATATATTGTTTAAGTCGCTATAAGCGCGAGTTTTTATCAGCGAGGCTATTATGTAAAGAAAAGTCTCATAGACAAATAGCTTGGCAGCCTCAAACCATACTTCGTTCCATGTTGTCACTTCTTCCGGGCGAGCTTTAATTTCGAGGAGGCGTTCAAGCAAATATATTAATGACTCACTAAAGTCACTCGATGGAGTTGTCCCTGCCTCGAGTAAGACCCAATCTACAATTAGGTCACGAATTGGGATGAGTTTGGCACAATCCTCCAAAACCTTTTCTCCAAAATTGTTCAGGTTAGGTTCTTTCCTGACTCGCATTGCGTCAGCATATGCGATGCACTGATCGAGAAACTCTGAACGATACATTCTAAGGCCTGGCTTTCCCTGAAGTATTGCTTGTCGCAAAGTGGAAAATTTAGCGAGGGCGGGTGTGCTTGGGACCTTGCTTTCCTGGGTAATGAAAGCTGGTGCTTTTCCAAGCTGCGGCTTTTCGTGAAGTGGTTTCCCATATAAAAGCCGGACCAATCTCTCCCAATTACTGTTGACAGCTTCAGGGCTTGAGAAGTCTATCCAAATACGTGTTTCCAAAAACACAGGCAAGCATGGGTTGTCGGAATCTTTGAAATCACAGACGATGGGAATAAACTTAGATTGTTCGACTTTCTCGTAAACTTCTTTCGAGATGATCTGTGACTCAGTGCCAACCCCTTTTCGACGAGTGTTAGCTTTGTCAGTATATGACTTGTCAGATATCACAAGAACATGTGTGACTTCTGCGTCTGTTACCATGCGTTCCATGAACGCATATTTGTCCTGTCCTTCCTTGAGGTCATAGAGGTCCAGCACAACATTGATGCCGTCAGCGAGTAATCGATCCGCCCATTCTTTTACTCGTTCCTGGTGCGACTGACTTGCCCAACTGTAAGAAATAAAAACTTTCGGCGTCATATGATTGCTCGGATTTAATGCTATTAGATTGCAAATTGATTCAATCAAACAAAATTAAATCATAAGTTTATTGCTTAATTTACAATGTGCGAAATTGGGATTTTGCAGTGACTGCTTGGCAATCACGGCAATTGTTTTTATACAAAAACAAAAAACGCCTTCCCCATCACGGAGAAGGCGTTCGTTGTTTCTAGATGCTTCCTTGGCCTGAGGGCTCGATGGTGCGCTTTCGCGCTTCACCTTACAGCCCCGCAATCGGGTGCAGGTTGTCTTTGCACCACTGGCCGTTCTGCTTGGTCACGCCATCGGGATCGTCCACGGCGCAGTGGGCTTCGTCTTCGCAGATGATCCAGCCGGAGTAGTTGCGGGCGACGAGCCATTCGGTGATCTTGTGGAAGTCGAGCTTGCCGGTACCCATCTGGGCCCAGGGCTCGGCGCCGTTGCCGGAGAAGTCCTTGTAGTGAATGTGGTTCACCAAGTGCTGCCACTTGTTGAGGGTGGCGATGACGTCCATGCCGCCGCGAATGATGTGGCCCACGTCGGGGGTCCAGCCGGTGACTTTGGGGTCGAGGCTGCTGAGGACGACGTCGTAGTCTTCCTGAGTGCGGACGAGGGAGGCGGGCGGGGAGTTGGGGTGGTAGGAGCAGACGAGGCCGGCATCGTGCGCGCGCTGGGAGACGGCGTTGATGTTTTTGGCCACGTTGAGGCGGCGCTTCTGCAGGTCCTTGGTGCGGCCGGAGGGCAGAGTCACGGTGCCGAGCATGGCGCCGGGGAAGTGCTTGAGGTAGTTGATGGTGAAGTCGGCGGCTTCACGCTCGTTGGGGGCTTCGGTTTCGCCGTCCCAGGCGCAGACGAGGGCCAGGCCGCAGAGCTTCATGTTGTACTGCTGCAGGGTGTCCTTCATTTTGATGGGGTCGATCTGCGGGCCAAGCCAGTACTTGGAGCAGCCGAGGGCGCTCTGGGAGATCTCCAGCACCATCGGTTCGATGCCGGTGAAGCCTGCTTCTGAGGCGACCTTGATCATGTGGTCGAGCTTGTTGTCGTAGCCT
Source organism: Prosthecobacter vanneervenii (assembly GCF_014203095.1). NCBI lineage: Bacteria > Pseudomonadati > Verrucomicrobiota > Verrucomicrobiia > Verrucomicrobiales > Verrucomicrobiaceae > Prosthecobacter > Prosthecobacter vanneervenii. The sequence goes on from NZ_JACHIG010000005.1 coordinate 235,040, forward strand.
TTGCCGGTCCCCTGCATGAACCAGGTGTAGACCTCGGAGCCGAATTGGATTTTGCCCATGGGTGGTGTGTGGTTGTTGGATTTTGCGTTTCTAGATGGAAATCACCCCGGCCTGTTTTTTAGAGAAAAGAAACCGGAGGCGCGGCATTGGAGACGAACGAGCGCGGACTGTCCAGTGGCAAAGTGGTGCGTGTAGTGCGAAGGTAGGGGCGCTGTGGGGACGTTCGTTTTTGCCGCAGGGGGGCAGAGAGGCAGAGGGGGCGGAGGTTTGGAACTTCCCAAATCAAAAATCGATGGCTCGACAATCGTCAATCTTTCCGGCTCCAGAGCGTCCTGGCCGCACGTGATTGACGATCCATCCTACGCAGTTCCTGCTACGGAGGACACGTTGTCGAACAATCGATTGCCGATTTGAGAGGTGCCGATCGCAGCCCTCACGGTGCCTCCGGCGGCGGGGGCAGTCCGGCGGGGATGTCGGGGGTGTCACGGTGGCGGATGTCGTGGGCGATCTCGGCGATGACGTTGGTGCTCTCGTGCCGCTTGGTTTTGGTGAGCTTGAGCGGCAGGCGCAGGGTGCCGCGTGTGAGGCCGCTGCGGCGCATCACGGCCACCTCGGCCTCCAGGGTGATCTGGCGCTGCTTGCGGTCGTCCAGCTTGATGTAGGGGCCCAGCAGGAGGGTGGCGCGGGTGGTGGTGGCGGTCTGGGTGGGGGCAAAGGTGGGGCGGCCCATGAAGCCACGGGGCTGCATGGCGGCATCAAAGCCCTCCGTGCCGGTGAGGCGCAGGCTTTTGACCTCAAACCACTGCTGATCCCCCGGCTGGCCAAAGGCGTGCAGGCGCACCTGGTAGGGGCCCACCTCGGAGATCAGGGCACCGCCCACCACCATGGCGCTGAGGGCCACGCCGGACTCGGTGCCCTTGGGGATGAATTCTGCCCGGAAGGCCGCGCCGCCCACCTGGGGAGCGGGGCCGGTGGCCTGGTAGTCGTAGTGCGTGGTGTAGGTGTGGATGCAGCTGGGCAGCAGCAGCAGGGCCAGTGAGCAGAGCAGGAGGCGCATGCCGCCAGATAGCAGGCGGGTGGAGGGCGAAGCGAGCGCGAAATGCGGGCAAAACTTCAGAAAACTAAAATAACCAGCAGCATTGACATTATTTGCAATATTCAATATAATTACAATAACATGCCCTTCCCTCGTCTTCTCACCCTGCTCGCCGCTCTGGCCCTGCCTCTGGGCACGGCACAGGCGCTGACATGGAATGAGACGCTGAATGGGGAACTGTCTGGCAATGGCAACTCCCCTACCCTGGTGGGCACCCTGGACCCGGGGGACAATTTCTTCTCCGGCACCATGGGCTCCCTGGGCGGCACCGGGCCGCTGGACGCCGACATCTGGAATTTCACCATCGCACCGGGATACGCGCTCACAGGCATCAATCTGTACGGCTACTCCGCAGCCAGCGGCAGTCTCACCAATGAGTCCTTCATGGCCATCGCCAACGGGGGCACCATCAATACCTCCGACCCCTCCCTGCACCTGAGCAATGCGCTCTGGGGCTATGCCACGGACGGCTTTGGCAATACCTACAATGACCTGCTGGCGCTGCTGGACGCAGGGCCGGACTTTGGCGGCATCGGGTTCAATGGGCCGCTGCCCGCTGGCAACTACACCTTCTGGATCCAGGAGGGCTCAGACCAGATCACGTACAATATCGACTTCGTCACCTCCCCGGTGCCGGAGCCAGGCAGCGCACTGCTGCTGGGCACGGCGGGGCTGTGGCTGCTGCGCAGGCGCAGACGGTAGATGGGTTTGCAAAGCAGGGCGGCAGCGGCTAAGGCGGGCGGCACATGATTCGGAATCTATTGTTCGACTGGTCCGGGACGCTGGTGGATGACCTGCCGGGAGTGATCTCCGCCGTGAATGGCATGCTGCGCACCGCCGGTGCGGCGGAGCTGACGCGGGAGGAATTCCGTGCGCGCTTCCGCCTGCCCTACACCGAATTCTTTGCCGAGGTGCTGCCAGACGTGCCGCTGCAGCGCCTGCAGCAGCTCTACCTGGAGCACTTCACCCACGCGCATGAGGACCTGCACCTGCTGCCGCATGCGCTGGAGTTCATCCAGTACGCCGCCGCCACCGGCCGCCGCATGGTGGTGCTGAGCAGCGCCCCGCTGGAGCACGTGACCGCCCAGGCCCAGGCGCTGGGTGTGCGGGATGCCTTTGAGCTGCTGCGCTGCGGTGTGGTGGACAAGCGGGAGGAAATCCACGGCCTGCTGGCAGACCTGGACATGGCCCCGGAGGAGACCGCCTTCATCGGCGACATGCGCCATGACATCGATGCCGGACGCGCCGCCGGGGTGGTGAGCATCGCCACCTGCACGGGGTATGAGACGGCAGCCCAGCTGCTGACCTCCGGGCCGGACATGCTGGTGCCAGATCTCTCCCGCCTGCCCGCACTGCTGGGCGGCCTAGGCGCGGCTGACAAGGCCTACCCCGTGGCCACGGTGGGCGCGCTGATTTTAAATGAGGCAGGCGAGCTGCTGCTGATCCGCACGCACAAATGGAGTCACCGCTGGGGCATCCCCGGCGGCAAGATCAAGCGCGGGGAAACCTGCGAGGAGGCGCTGATCCGTGAGATCCAGGAAGAAACCGCCCTGACGCTGAAGGACATCGCCTTTGTGATGGTGCAGGACTGCATCGAGCCGCCCGAGTTTCAGCGCTCCGCCCACTTCCTGCTGCTCAACTACATCGCCCGCTGCACCGAGGCGCAGCCGCAGGTGGTGCTGAATGAGGAGGCGCAGGCCTTCCGCTGGGTGCCTCTGGCCGAGGCGCTGGAGATGGACCTGAACATCCCCACGAGGGTGCTCATTGATGAGTGTGTGCGGAAAGGGCTGCTGGGAAAGGCACAATGACGAATGATGAAATCCGAATGACGAAATAATGCCGAAGCTCGAATGACAAAGCGCGCCGCGTAGCAGGATGGCCGGCCCCCGTGCTCCGAGACCTCACACGCGTTGTTTCGGCATTCGTCATTATTTCGTCATTCGGGCTTACTCATTCGTCATTCTTTGCGCTAAGTACTCCTCCACGCCCATCGGCCCCACCCCATGCTTTCTCCTGACGAAATCCGCATCTCCGCCCTGCGCCTGACCACCTTCATCGGTGTGCCGGAGGAGGAGCGTGCCGCCAGCCAGGTGCTGGAGGCGGACATCACCCTGCGGGTGGCGCGGCGGTTTGAGGAGATGAAGGACGACATCGCTGCCACGATCGACTACGCCGCCGTAGCGCTGCGCATGCGGGAGCTGGCAGGGGCCCGGCCCCGCAGGCTGATCGAGACGCTGGCCGCCGAGATGGCCGCGTGCGCGCTGGAGGAGTTTGGCGCGGCGGGGGTCAGCATCGAGCTGCGCAAGCACATCCTGCCCGGCACCGACCACGTGGCCGTGCGCCTGACGCGCGGCGAGTGAACGGAAACCCGCGCCGGAGGTCTGAGACTTCGATCTTGCCAGCCTGAACCACCGCGCCTAGTATCGCGGCTCATCGAGAATTCCAATTCCGCCCAACAATGACTTTCCTGCGCCTGCCATTTGCTGCTCTGACTGCATCCATTGTCCTCGCATCGTGCGGGTTCGGTGGAGAGCACTACGATTCCAAATACCCCACCGTCTCTCAGCAGGATGCCTATGACGTGAGCTGGGGACTGCCTGCGCGCAAAGCACGCGGCAATCCCAAGCTGCGCTATCAGGTCAATTCCCGCGCCGAGCAGGCTGCCAGCTCCGCCCCTGCAGCTCCGGCCGCACTCGCCCCCGCTCCTGCGGCAGCACCTGCCGCTGCACCCGCAGCCGCCCCCGCCCCGATCAATCCCGTCGCCCCGGCTGGCCTGCGCTAAAAACACAGGAAGGTTTCCTTTTTCTCAATGGATCGTCACGTAAAGCCCCTGCTTCTGACCTGCCTTCTGGCTCTGGGTTGCCACTCCGCACTCCACGCCCAGACCCTGAACGCCCCCCAGTCCCTGCGCGACGGCATCCGCCCTGCGGAGGCTAAGGCCAAGGATGAAAAGGACATGGTGGCCGCGGCTCCTGCTGCCGCGCCCTCCACCACGCAGGAGGTGGACAAGCTGGCTGAGGAGGCGCAGAAGTCCCTCTTCCAGTCTGTGGACAAATCCTCCTCAGGCTCAGCCCCCACCACGACCACCTTCTCCGGTCCCCTGCGCCTCCCTGCGCAGCGCCTGGAAGACCCCTCCCTCTGGGCCAAGGATTCGGTGCACAAGCTCGCGGTGATGGAAGTGGCACTGGGCGGCTCCAAGGAGACCGTGATGATCGAGCTCTTTCCCAATGACGCGCCGCAGACGGTGAACAACTTCATCGACAAATGCGACAGCGGCTTCTACAAAGGCTTGGCCTTCCATCGTGCCATCGAGGGCTTCATCGTCCAGACCGGAGACCCGCTGACCTCCGATGAATCCGCCCGCACCAAGTGGGGCACCGGTGGCGAGGACAAGACCCTCCCTGCCGAGATCAAGCTGCCGCACCGCATCGGAGCCGTGGCCATGGCCCGCCGCTCTGACAAGGTCAATCCTGAGCGCCGCTCCAATGGATCGCAGTTCTACATCACCCTCGGCAACTACAAGGCTCTCGAAGGCAATTACACCGTCTTTGGCCAGGTGGTCTCAGGCTTGGAAACCATCAAGCGCATCTCCCTCATGCCGGTGGACGCCAACGACTGCCCGGTGGCCCGCATCGAGATCAAGTCCATCAAGGTGGTGAATCAAAAAGGCCCCATGCAGCTGCCCACCATGACCGCCCAGGAAGGCGCACGCTACGTCAAGCCCGACGCCGCCCGCAGCATGGTTGGCCGCATCTTCCGCCACATCTGGTAAGACAGGCCTCTCAAGGCAGGGCTGGCTTTCCACACCAGCCGCGAGAGGTCATGTGGCATGCGAATGGCATAGCACATGTTCTCGGAGAGCGCGGCGTGCTTTCCGGCATGTAGGTTGGGGTGTGTTTGGCGTCCAAGCCCCTCTTTATCGCACGAACACCTCCTCGCCAAACCGCCCGACCACGAGGACGCTCCTGCCCCTCAGTATTTGCAGCACGCTGATGGACGGGCGGGCTAGCGCCACACCCATCCCACTTCTCAGAGTGGGCTAAAAACCAACACTCTCCGCTACTCCACCCACAGCCGCTTGGCCTTGCGGCGCAGGTGCTTGTCCTCGGGCAGGTTGATCTTGGCAGGGCCGTCCGCAGCCAGCATGCTCAGCGCGGCATCGATCACCTCGTACTCGACGCCTGGCAGCTCCCACACCTCGCGCAGCCAGAAGGCAAACACGCGTGAGGACACCGCCGGGTGCAGCGCCAGCAGCTCTGGAGAGATGACCAGGGAGCGGTCCTCCAGCACGCGGCCCTCCGCTGTCAGAAAGTCCATGGCCTGCCGCTGCAGCGCGTCGTCATCCTGCTCCGCCAGCGTGGCCAGGCGCAGCATCTGCGGCACCACATCGCGGGCGCAGATGTCATTGAGCAAAGGCAGCGCCTCATGCCGCAGTCGGTTGCGCCGGTATTTGGGCGAGGTGTTGCTGGAGTCCTCGCGGAACTTGGCGCGCTTGGACTTGAGGTAGGCATCGATCTCGCTGCGCCGCACGTGCAGCAGCGGGCGCACCAGATGCAGGCCGGAGTCCAGCCGCTGCACCGTGTGCATGCCCGCCAGCCCCGCCATGCCGCTGCCGCGGCAGAGGTTTCCCAGGATCGTCTCCGCCTGATCCTCCGCATGATGGGCCAGCAGCACCACCCACACGTCATATTTTTCCGCCATGCGCAGCAGAAAGCCGTGCCGTGCCTCGCGTGCCGCCATCTCGGTGGAGATGCGCTTCTTTTCCGCCACGGCGGCCACGTCCTCGGCCTCGATCTCGCACTTCAGCCCCAGCTTCTTGGCCAGACGGCGCACAAAGGCTGCGTCGTCGATCGACTCCTTGCCCCGCAGGCCGTGGTTCAGGTGGCAGAGGATCAGCTCGGTAAACCCGGCGTCCCGCAGCAGATGCAGCAGCGCCACCGAATCTCGCCCGCCAGAAATCGCGAGCATCACAGGCTCATTAGGATGACAGGCAGCGGGCAGGTTCAGATGGATCTCAGGCACAGCGGGAATTCTTAACGAACTCACGGCATCAATCCATCAGCAAAGATTACCAAAAAGTGAAATGTCATCCAGCCTTGCGGTAAGCCGTGGTTTCGACACCTTGCACGCCCCCTTCCCATCATGGCCACCAAGCAAACCACCCCTGGCATCTGTTATCTCGTCGGCGCCGGTCCCGGCGATCCCGGACTTCTCACGCTCAAAGGGAAGGAATGCATCGAGGCCGCCGATGTGCTGGTCTATGACTACCTCTGCAACCCCGAGCACCTGCGCCATGCCAAGCCCGGCACCGAGCGCATCTACGTGGGCAAGAAAGCTGGCGACCACACCCTCAAGCAGGATGAGATCAACGCCCTCATCGTCAAGCTCACCACCGAGGGCAAGACCGTCACGCGCCTGAAGGGCGGCGACCCCGTGCTCTTTGGCCGTGGGGCCGAAGAGGCCGCCGAGCTGCGCGCTGCGGGCGTGAAGTTTGAGATCGTCCCCGGCATCACCTCCGCCATCGCCGGGCCTGCGTATGCCGGCATCCCGGTCACACACCGCTCCCACGCCTCCCAGCTCACCATCTTCACCGGCCACGAAGACCCCACCAAGCCGGACACCTCTCTCGACTACGCCAAGCTGGCGCAGGCAGACGGCACCAAGGTCTTTCTCATGGGCGTGGAACGCATCGACGAGATCACGCGCGAATTCATCAAGCACGGCGCCAGCCCGGACACCCCCATGGCCCTCGTGCGCTGGGCCACGCACAAGCACCAGCAGACGCTCGTGGCCACGCTGGCCACCATGGCCGCCAAGGTCAAGGAAGTCGGCTTCAAAGCACCCGCCGTCGCCGTCGTCGGAGACGTGGTGACCGAGCGCCCTGAGCTGAACTGGTTTGAAGACCGCCCGCTGTTTGGCAAAAAGATCGTCGTCACCCGCACCCGTGCCCAGGCCAGCGTGCTGAGCCGTCAGCTCTCCCAGCTCGGTGCAGACGTCATCGAGATCCCCACCATCCGCATCGCCCCGGTGGAGGACCAGTATTCCTTTGGCGAGCTGGTGCAGGACTGCCACACCTACGACTGGATCATCTTCACCAGCCCGAACGGCGTGGACGCTTTCTTCACCATGTTTGACAAGCTCTACAACGATGCCCGCAGCATCGGTGGGGCGCGCATTGCGTGCATCGGACCCGGCACGGCGGAAAAGCTCAAGGCCCGCCATCTGGCCGTGGACCTCATGCCCGACAAAAAGAACTACGTGGCCGAGGGCCTGGTCAAAGCCTTCAAGGACCACCAGAACATGGAAAACGTGAAGGTGCTGTGGGTGCGTGCTGCGGAGACGCGCGAGGTCATCGCCAACGAACTCAGCGGCATGGGTGCCATCGTGGACGAATGCCTCGCCTACCGCACCGTGGCCGAGACCGAGGACAACCTCGAAGCCCTCGCCCGCCTCAAGGAAGAAGGCGCGGACATGATCACCTTTACCAGCGCCTCCACCTTCGAGCATTTCCTCAATCTCAAGGTCGATCTCCCTGAAGGCATCAAGATCGCCAGCATCGGCCCCATCACCAGCGCCGCCATCAAAGCCCACGGCTTCAAGGTGGACGTGGAAGCCACCGAAAACAGCATCCCCGGGCTGGTGGCAGCGGTGGAGAAGTACTGGAAGTAGGCGTGGCGAAAATGCCAGCATAGGGGGCCGCACAACGCGAAGCCAGCCGAAGGCAATCCTCTGTGCGGCTCGCAAGCATGCTGATGAACAAGCTGCAATCCTCCTGCGTAACAGCCGCAGACGGGTCTGTGGAAGCCATTCTGCGGCCCGAGTCCCCAGCCACAGGATCGACAATGTCGCCGCCATCCTTTGCCCCTCACTGCCCCAGCCCCTGCAGCAGCGTGCTCAGCTCCGGCCCGATGCGGCGCAGCTGCTCGCGGTGCAGGGCGGAGAGCTCCTCCAGCACGGCCTCCCCACGGCTCGTGAGGCGGATGTTCACGCAGCGGCGGTCCTCGGCGGAGGCCACACGCTGCACCAGCTTTTCCAGCACCAGCCGGTCCACCAGCCCCACCGCGCTGTGGTGCTTGATCTGCAGGCGTTCCGCCAGCTCACCGATCGTCACATAATCCCGCCCTGGAAACCCCTTGATGGCCAGCAGCGCCTGATGCTGCTGCGGTGTCAGTCCTGCCGCGCCGGCAGCCTCCTCGCTGAAGCGCAAAAACTTCCGCAGCGAAAAGCGGAAGGCCGCCAGGCTTTCGTACTGCGATTTGGAGATGGGTCTGCGGTTGGGCATCATGGCAGTTGAAGCATTTTTCGGGCCTAGCAGGCCATCCCCGTTTGACATATATCGCATTACGATATTATTTCCAGCAGCAATCAACCCCCAGGAGCCGCCACCCCATCATGCTGCTCATCATCAAATCCCTGCTTCTGAAGCTCCTCATCGCCGCCATGGCCGGAGGTGCCATCTATGCCTTGTGCTGAGCCGCGCCCCTTCCGCTGCTTCCGCGATCCGCTCTTTCTGACGGGCTGCGCCGCCTACAGCGCCAACCGCTTCCTCATCAAGCCGTATGCTGCGCCCGGCTTCCTGATGTTTCACTTCAATGACCTTTGGCTCATCCCCTGCGTGCTGCCCCCGGTGCTCTGGCTGCATCAGCGCCTCGGCCTGCGCACTCCGGGGGCACCGCCGCAGATGACAGAGATCGTGGGGCATCTGGTCTTCTGGTCCCTGCTGTTTGAGTGGATCCTGCCACGCCTCATCCCCGGCAGCACCGGAGATCTGGCAGACGTGGCTGCCTACAGCACAGGGGCGCTCCTGGCCGCCCTTTGGTGGCGGCACCACTACGCCTCCTGCCCTGCCGCCACACATGGCAGCCGGGCCTGAGCCCCGCGCCAGACACGCGCTCACCGGCCTCCGCAGTCTTCCACCCACCATGTCCGTCTCTCCTATCCGCCGCTGGCTTGGCATCGAGCTCATCGAGATCAGCCTCACGGAAAAAGCAGTCTCCGCCCTCGGCGGCGCGCTTGCCATCCTGGCCTTGATCGCCATCTCCACCAGCGCCCTGCCAGCGGGCGGTGCGCCTGTCATCATCACCTCCATGGGAGCCAGCGCCGTGCTGCTCTTTGGCATGCCACACGGGCAGCTCTCCCAGCCGTGGCCGGTCCTCGCCGGGCATGGCATCTCAGCGCTCATCGGCGTCCTCTGTGCGCAGGGCATCTCTCATCCCGCCCTTGCCGGAGCCTGCGCCGTGGGTCTTTCCATCGGAGCCATGCAGCAGCTCAAATGCCTCCATCCGCCCGGAGGCGCCACCGCACTCACCGCCGTGCTCGGTGGCGAGTCCGTCCGGCAGCTCGGTTTTGGCTTCGTGGTCTTTCCCGTGCTGGCCAATGCCACCGTCATGGTGCTGCTGGCCGCGCTGATCAACTACGCCTTCCGCTGGCGGCGCTACCCCAATGCCCTCCACCAACCCGCCCAGTCACGTGCAGCCGTAGTTCCGCCACCCACACACGAAGACATCCTGGCCGCACTGCGCTCTCTCGACTCCTTCGTGGACATCAGCGAGGACGACCTCATCCGGCTGGTGGAACTGCTGCGAAATCATCCCGGTAGGAATGGATGAAAAGACACAACAAATTCACAAGTGCCCGGTCGGCGGATGCCTGCGAAGCTTTTTTTCAAAGCCCCGAATGATCAGATGCTCGCTGCTGTTCACACTCAGTGCATCGATGGTGGCCCGCCCAATGGCTGTAATGCCCTTCAAGCGGAACGCCATCCATCGAAAATGCTGGTTCCAAGAATCTTCACGGGGATGAAACAACCGCACGCTGCGGCCGGTCTGGGGGTCCCTGGCTTGCACGCGTGCACCTTTCCGAAGCGAACAGTGAATACAGGCCAGTGCGAGATTCTCCATCAATGTCTCGCCACCAGCAGACTGCGGCAGCACATGATCCACATGAAAAGTCGCCGCCTGACCGATCTGCGAAAGCCCGCAGTACTCGCAGCGATTTTTTGCCCGCCGGGCCACACGCTTGCGCAGGCTCTCAGGGACGGCTATGCAGTCAATCCTTCAAAGTTTTGACCTGCGCACCCAGTTTCAGGATCGAAAGGGTCGTGGCCATTTGCACGAGGGCGTCCGCCTCCTTTTTTTCTCCCGACGTGAGCCGCCCTTTGCGGCCTTGCTCATCAAGCAGGAACTGCAGCCGTTCATCCAGCGCCTTGGGGAAACGCAGGTTGGCCAGCTTGCTGGGCATCGGCACAGTGAGTTGAACAGTTCGGCTCATAAGCTGGCTCATGGTAAGACATACACCCGACGAAGCAACGTTTTCATGCTTTCCCCCGCTTCGTCATCACCGTGATGATGAGGGTGAAGAAGCACATCACGACGGAAAACAGCGGGAACTGCAGCGCAGGCGGCAGGCTGTAAACCAGTGCCAGCGCAGGGATCCATACCAGCCAGTTGGTGATCAGCACCGTGGGGCAGGTACGCGTCCAGAATTCGCGGTCCAGCGTGGGCCGCGTGCGCGCCCAGGAGCCGCCCAGCTCCACCCAGCGCAGCGCGATGATGTAGGTGGGCACAAACCACACCGGACTCATCACAAACTGGTCCACCAGCACCTTCTTGAGCAGCGTGGCGGCATCATGCCCGCCACCAAAAAGCCAGGTCTGCAGATGGTAGAAGAGATCGATCTCCATGCCGCGATACCCCCAGAAGAGCATGAGCAGCAGCAGCCTCTTTCCACGGCCCTGCTGCTCCAGCGTGCCCATGAAAAACTGGATGGCCGTGGGCAGCAGCGCCGCAGCAAACATCGTGGAGGCGCACGAAAAGCCAAAGGACCACCGTGTCTTGAAAGCAGCCAGCGATTCCCAAAAGCCCGCCAGCGCCGGCACCTGGTAGTAGCTGACCACCAGCGCCACCGCGATGGTATTGAGCACAAGACACGGCGTGCGATTCTGACGAAACACTGCACCGATGGTGGAAAAAATACCGGGGGCGGAATCTGGCTGGGCGGACATGAATGAGAGTAAAAAGTGTACGGCGGAGAGGATGATTACGGCTCTTCTCCAAAGAACCTCTGCCGCAATTCAGCGCCCACGCCCTGCTCGGTCAGCTTCAGCAGCGCCTGGTTCAGCCGCTCGCGCAGCGGGCTGTCCTGCTGCAGCGCAAAGGCGTAGTTCTGCCGCTCAAAGATGGGTCCCACCATCTGCAGCTTGTCATCGTGCAGCTTGCCCGCCTCGTATTTGAGCACCGGCGCGTCATACACGACCGCATTCACCTCTTCTTTCTTCAGCGCCTCGATGCATGCCGCAGCATCGGCCGCAGTCACCACCTTGGCGCCTTTGATGTTGAGCCAGTTTTCTGCCGTGCTGCCCTTCACCGTGGCCACCTTGCGCCCGGGCAGATCGGCGGGGCCGTTGATGTCACCCTTGAGCGTGTTGATCGTCAGCGTGGTGGTGAAAGACGCCGTGAGCAATGACACCAGCACCGTGGCCGAGAGCATCCAAACGATGGCCACAATGCGCCCGCCCACACCCACCGGCCCTTTGTTGTCGGCACCGCCCACCAGCAGCGTGCTGATCGTCCACCAAAACGACTCCCAGATGCCCGACTTGTACTCCTTGGGCCACATGTCGCTGTTGATCCGATGCTCAAACTTCCACACGAGATGGGAGATGAGAAACATGGCCGCCATCAGCAGCAGAAACGCGCCGATAAGCTCCAGATTGAACAAGTTTTTGACGATGGCCAGGATGTTGTCGGCAAAGCTGCCGCTGGCGGAAGCGACCAGCACCTGCAGCCCCGACTCGTAAAACGGCTGCGAGAAATCGATGACCTCCTCGCGCTTTGAAGTCACGCTGATGGCCCCCACGCCCACATCCGCCGTTTTGTTCTTGAGCGCATCGATCACCTCCTGCGCGCTGCCCACCACCTGCACCTCGTAGTCCAGCTTCATCTCGCGTGCCAGCTGCTCCCACAGCTCCGCCGCATAGCCCGCACGCCGGCCGCCTTTATCAAACGAAAACGGCTCCAGGTTGCGTGTCACCACACGGATCTTTCCGCCGCTGGCTGCAGTCTCCACCGCCTGCGCTGCGGCAGAGGAGGCCAAGCTGAACAAACAAACCACCGGGAGGAGCAGGAGCCAGAGACGCATAAAGGGTGCCGCCACACTGCCGCGCCCTCCGCCCCCGTCAATACGATCCCCCCCGGCGCTGCTTTGCAGGCTTGCGACGGCGCTGCGTCTGCCCATTCATGCCGCATGACCCCTGAGCTGTACCAGCAGATCCTCGCCCACGGAGCCGCCGTGAATCTTTCCGCGCATGCCAAATTCCGCCTCACCGGAGCGGACCGCACCCGCTACCTCAATGGCCAGGTGACCAATGATGTGCGCCGTGCCAAGACAGACGCCGCCCTCTACGCCTGCGTGACGGATGCCAAAGGCCGCATCGCCGCAGACATCCACATTCATGCCCACGACGACACCCTGCTGCTGGATGCCGAGCCCGACCTACGCGAGCCCCTCGGCATGCGCCTGGAGCGCTACATCGTGGCCGATGATGTGGAGCTGACCGACGTCACCGATGACTGGCAGCTCTGGCATGTCTGGAGTGATGCGAGCACTCCTGCCCGCAATGAAGGCCTTCTTTCTCAAGAGGCCGCCCACACTCACGCCCTGCACACCAACCGCTACGGCGCACCCGGCCTGGACCTCTGGCTGCCAGCCTCCGCTGCCGCACCCACCTTTGACGCACTCCCTGTCCTGAGCGCGCACGATCTCGAAGCCTGGCGCATCCTGCAGCACATCCCGCGCTGGCCGCACGAGCTGAATGCCGAGACCTTCCCTCCTGAGGCCGGTCTGGAAAGCACGGCCATGGACTTCGCCAAAGGCTGCTACATCGGCCAGGAGGTGCTCTCCCGCATCAAGACCACCGGCAAGATGCCCCGCGAGCTGATCTCCTTTGAATCCGCCGCAGCAGTGCAGGCCGGAGACGAGCTCTGGCTCGAGAAAGCCGTGGGCACCGTCACCAGCGTCACCCAACATCCTGTCACAGGCCGCAGCATAGGTCTGGCAATGATCCGCCAGGGCACGGCCAAAGAGAGCCTGCGTGTCGGCAGCAGCAACGGTGCACTGTTGATGAGAAGCTGAACTTCCACCATTGAAACACCACTCTCTTTGAGAGTGGTGCGCAGGGAGGGGATCGAACCCTCGATTCGATACAAGGGGGTGTATTTAACCTTTTTGTTCCCATTTCACTAGGAGAGTAGATTTGCGGGAACATGGCTGGACATCCCGGGATGTTCCCACAATGTTCCCACATGGCCAGCGTCTTTACCCGTCCCGGTTCCCTTTTCTACTACGCCGCTTTTCGGCTGCCCACCAAGGATGCCAGTGGCAACAAGGTGTGGAAGCTAAAGAAGCAGGTCACAAAAATCGCTGTTCCAACGGGCCTTCGGGAGCAGGAGAAAGCCCAGCAGGAAGCGCTCAAGGTGGCATTGGAGTTTGAAAGGAACGCATTCACTGAAGCAGGAGCAGGCGAGAAAGGTTCTCAGCGCATCCTCGCAATCCTTCGTGAAGCTGGCGATCTTGCCGCACAGAAGCGCCTCACCGCAAACCTTGGACGTGATTTCATCCGCAGGCTGGTGGAGGCCAGCACCGGGGAGGCACTGCCCGCAGAAAAGACGATTTCAGGCTGGTTCAGTGAGTGGCTTAAGCAGAAGTCAGGCACCACCAAAGCCGCCACACAGGCGCGTTACAAGGCCAGCATGAAGGCCATTATTACTTACTTGGGCGAAGAGCAGGCAGCGCTCCCTCTCGACTCTCTCACCATCGGAAAACTGCGCGAGTTCCGCGACAAGCTCAAAGCCGAGGGACGCACGGCCAAGACCACCAACCACTACCTCAAAGACGTGAACAGCGCCCTCCTCGCCGCAGCCAAGGAAGGCCATATCCAGCGCTCTCCCGCTGAAAATCTGGAGCCACTGCCCGAGGAGGATTCCACCAGCCGAGAGCCGTTCACCTTTGCTGAAATTGCCAAACTTCTCGCCGCCGCACCTTCTGAGGACTGGCGGGGTGTAATTTTGCTAGGCACCTTTGGAGGAATGCGTCTGGGCGATGCCGCCCAGATCACACGTGGCTGCATCGACCTTCAAGACAGAGTCATTCGTTTCAAACCGCAGAAGACCGCACGCAAAAAGGAGGCCCGAAAAGCCGCGATCATCCTGCCCATGCACGCCGAACTTGTGCGTTATTTTCAAGGCATCGACCTCCCCGCCGATTTGACGGCACCCGTTTTCACTTCCCTCTCCCGTGTCAGTATTGCGGGCAACAACGGCCTTTCAGCGCGCTTTGTGCGCATCATGGAAGACGCTGGCATATCACGTGGCCAGACTCGCGACCATGTCGAAGGCAAGGCGGGCAGGTCTTCTCACGCCCGCTCCTTTCACAGCACCCGCCACACGTTCAACAGCAGCATGTTCAATGGCGGCGTCTCGCAGGAATTACGCATGAAGATCGTTGGTCATGCCGACGCCAAAACAAACGAAAGCTACACCCACGCCGAACTCTCCGCCCTGCGAAAGGCGGTGGATGCCGTTCCAGGGCTCAAGTTGAAGAAGGCCAAGGGGTAAATTGAGGGTCTGTCGATGTCCAAGAAAGTTTCTGCTTGCATTTTGACTGACTCCCCCTGACCCCCTTCTCTATCCTGATTGACGTGGAGAACGCATGAAGGGTCAGTTTTACATCTCGCCGCAAGGACTGTGAATAACGCCGGAGGCAAAAGATGCGCAAAACATCCATAGCCAGCCCGCTCTGATGCAAACTACAGCAGTGCCCTTCCTGGCAGCCTAGCAGCGTCACCGCCGCAGACCAATGGGCCATTGTGTCTGTTTGGGAAACGCTCATTCCCGCCCCTGGCCGTCACGTCGCGGTCAGGACACCCCGCATCCCCATTCCTTGCACCACCATGTCCACATCTCTTCAAATCGTTCAATCTGCCGAAGTTGCTTCATTGCCAGAGTTCGGCGACCACCGCACCTGCCGCGCCCTTTTTAATCTACCTCGCAGCACCCTCTACAACCTCGTCTCTGAGGGCAAAATCCGCTCGGTCAGTCTTCGCAAGCGAGGGAACAAAAGAGGCCGCCGACTCTTCGACTGTAGCAGCATCCGCGAATACCTCCGCTCACTTTCCTAACCTCTCCGCATCAAACAACAAACCCGCTTCCAGTGGCGGAATACTGGCTGCTGTTTTGCGGAGTTCAGATGCCGCAAAAGGTAGTCATTGAAGCGTCACTGGCAAGCGATAACCACGTCGCACCATGATTGCTACTCAAGCAATGCGTGAAGTCTATTTGCAGACGATTCCCCAACGCCCGTACTGCACGAACCACCTTGGCCGAAGGCTTCGGATTATTGATGCTGCGAGAGCGGCAGGTTTTGCCAACATCCAGCACAACATGCCTCTTGTCTGGCATTGGTTGGTATTCGACATCGACGGTGAAGATGCCTACACACGGGCGGAGACTCGCGGTTGCCCGCCACCCAACTTCATCGCTTTGAATCCGGCCAATGGGCATGGACATGCAGGCTACTTGTTGGAATCAGCCGTCACGGCTTTTGACACATCCAGCCGCCGCGCCATCAAATTCTTTGAGGACGTCGAGAGAGGCATGACCAACCGGCTGGGGGCAGATCACGCTTACCCAGGGTTCCTTTCCAAAAATCCGCTTTGCTCGCGCTGGGAGACAGACTGGCAGGCAGTGAGACCGTATCGCCTGGAAACGCTCAACGACTATCTCGACAAGACAGACAAACGAAAAAAGTTGGCTCGCGAAATGTCAGCCGTGGGGCGCAATGCCACCTTGTTCGAGCAGTTGAGCAAATGGGCGTACAGGCATTGGTTCAGAACGGCAAAGGAAGGCAGAACTCGGGACGAGTTTGAATGCATGCTTCATGAGCTGGCGGAGGCTATAAACGCCACTTTTCCAGTCCGCTTGTCACATGCCGAAATCAGTGGCGTGACTCAGTCAGTGGCCAGATGGGTTTGGAAAAAGTTCACCCTCGAAGGCTTTGCCAAAATTCAACGCGCCAGGGCATTGAAACGGTGGGCAGCGAGTCCCACGCTAACTGCAATGAGGCCTTGGATTGAGCAGGGCATCTCTCGCAGGACTTGGGAGCGGAGGAGGCAGCGGACTGTAAGCCCGTAAAACCGCTATTATCCTGATATGGCATTGCGACAGGGGACATAGTTGCAGAAGGACATGCGCGATAGCCTGCGCGGCGAAGAACACCATTATTCACAAATCAGGCCGGTTGGCGTGGCACCTGTCAGGCGGGAATAAATAGCTGGCAAAAACCACTGTCAGAGGTTGTGGAAAGGTTGACCGGCCAAGGTACTTGCCTTCAGATGGCTCCCGACGTTTAATCAGCGAAACCTCTACGCCCATTCCCCCGCGCATGCTCTGGACTGCTCCGACTGAAAAGAATCTAGCCACCGACACCTTGGAGAAAAAACTTTGGGATGCCGCCAATCAGCTCTGGGCGGGGGCCGGGCTGAAGCAGTCGGACTACTCCGAGCCCATTCTCGGCCTAATCTTCCTGCGCTTCGCGGAGGTGCGCTTCAATGCCCGGAGGGCAGTGTTGGAAAAGGCGGGCGCTTCCTCGCGGCGCGGTTCAAAGGCGGACGAGCCCACCGCCTACCATGCCGAGGGCGTGCTCTTTCTAGCACCAGGTGCCTGTTTTGCGGAGCTGCTCCAGCTCCCTGAGGGCGCGGACATTGGGAAAGCGCTGAACGAGGCCATGAAGACCATTGAGCGGGACAATCCGCAGATGGCCGGGGTGCTGCCCAAGGGCTACCAGGTCTTTGATTCCCGCCTGCTCAGCAACCTGCTCAAGACCCTTTCCACCATCCCCGCCGATCTGGAGGGAGACGCCTTCGGGAAGATCTATGAGTACTTCCTCGGCACCTTTGCCATGAGCGAGGGACAGAAGGGGGGCGAATTCTTCACCCCCACCAGCATCGTCCGCCTCATCGTAGAGATTTTGGAGCCCTTCCACGGGCGCATCCTCGATCCCGCCTGCGGCTCGGGTGGCATGTTTGTGCAGAGCGCCCGCTTCGTCTCCGCCCACCAAAAGAGCCCCAGCGCCGAACTCAGCATCCACGGCCAGGAGCGTGTGGATGGAAACGTCCGCCTCGCCCGCATGAACCTCGCCGTCCACGGCCTGGAGGGCGACATCAAGCACGGCAACACCTACTACGAAGACCTGCACTCCACGGTGGGGAGATTCGACTTCGTCTGTGCCAATCCTCCCTTCAATGTCAGCCAGGTGGACAAGGAACGCCTCACTTCAGAAGTCGGCAAGAACCGCCGCTACCCCTTCGGCCTGCCGCGTACGGACAACGCCAATTACCTCTGGATTCAGGACTTCTATTCCGCGCTCAACGACCAGGGCCGCGCCGGATTCGTCATGGCCAATTCCGCCTCCGATGCCCGCTCCTCTGAGCAGGACATCCGCCAGAAGCTCATCGAGTCCAGGGCCGTCGATGTCATGATCGCCGTTGGGCCGAACATGTTCTACACCGTCACCCTGCCCTGCACGCTGTGGTTCTTCGACAAAGGGAAGGTGCATACACCCCGTGCCGACACCGTCCTCTTCATCGACGCCCGCCACATCTACCGCCAGATCGACCGCGCCCACCGCGACTGGAACGAGGCTCAGATCAGCTTCCTCGCCAACCTCGTCCGCCTCTATCGCGGTGAAGCCCTCGATTTCACCCTCGGCGGCAGTGAAGCCGAGTCCAAGATCAAGGAGGTCTTTGGCTCGAAGCCGAAATTCACTGACGTGCTTGGCCTGTGCAAAGCCTCGTCTCTCAAGGACATCGAAGCGCAAGGCTGGAGTCTTAACCCTGGCCGCTACGTCGGCGTCGCCGCTGGGGAGGCAGTCAGTGATGAAGACTTCAAGACCCAGCTTGGCACCTGGAACGAAGAACTCGAAACCCTCAACGCCCAGGCCCGCGACCTGGAGCAAACCATCGCTGCCAACGTGGCGGAACTCTTGGATGTGTAGCGATGAAAGCTGAAGCAGCCAAATGGCGCAGGGTGCCTGTCGTGGAGTTGTGCGAGAAGCATGTGGATTGCGTAAACCGCACTGCGCCTGTGCTTAGTGAGCCAACGCCATTCAAGATGATCCGAACCACAAATGTGAGGAATGGGTACATCGACACAGAGAACGTCCGCTACGTCTCTGAAGCCACATATAAAAAGTGGACGCGGCGTCTAGTTCCCAAGCGTGGAGATGTGATCCTCACCCGTGAAGCCCCGCTAGGTGACGTCGGAAAGCTAAGGACTGACGATCATATCTTTCTTGGGCAACGGCTTTACCACTTCAGGCCCCATCCCGATAAGCTTGATGCCGATTTCCTGCTTTATGCGCTTATGGCACCCGATCTCCAAGGTCAGATCAAAGGCTTTGGGTCTGGATCGACCGTCGAGCATATGCGTCTTGGTGACATTCCGAACCTGGAAATCAACGTCCCCACGCTCTCCGTCCAGCGTCGCATCGCGGGCATCCTGTCGGCCTACGACGAGCTGATCGAGAACAGCCAGCGGCGCATCCGACTGCTGGAGAACATGGCCCGCGCCCTCTACCGCGAGTGGTTCGTCCACTTCCGCTTCCCCGGCCACGAATCCGTCCCCCGCATCCCCTCCGCCCTCGGCGACATCCCGCAGAGCTGGGAGGTGAAGAAACTCGGAGAAGTGGCGTCCATCACGATGGGGCTCTCACCGAAAAGCGACACCTACAATGAAGACGGAGACGGGACACCTCTGGTCAATGGTCCTGTGGAATTTGGAGAACGGTTTACGAAGCAGGTGAAATGGACAACTGCACCGACCAAGCTTTGTCACGAAGGCGATCTTGTCGTTTGTGTCAGAGGTTCAACGACTGGCAAATACGTCAAAAGTGATGGTACGTATTGCCTCGGGCGTGGGGTATGCGGAATGAGCGGCAAACACCAGGCTTACGTTGACCTTCTCTTTATTTCTGAATTGCCCCGGCTGCTTGGCCAAACAAGCGGATCGACCTTCCCAAGCTGGACCGGACCCCAGCTCCAGGCTCATCCGGTGCTCTCGCCGCCATCAAAAATTCTCCAGCGCTTCGAGGAGATAGTTAAGCCAATGAGTGCCACCATTGCAACATATGAGCGCCGCATCGAAAACCTCCGCCGCACCCGTGACCTGCTACTGCCCAGGCTGCTATCACGCATCGAGTGCAGTTGATACTTATTAACATGAAAACACCGGCCGAATTCGCAGACCGAAATTTTAAGATTGAGTGCAGTCAAATCACTTTGCGGCAAGGTGGTCAGGGATCTTTGGTTATTGGAGGACCTGGCGAACTTTGGCAAGACGACGATGGACACATTCAATTCAAAATATTTGTTTCCGAGGAGCATTACGAAGCCCTGAACACACACCGTAATGGAACGAAACGGGTTCTTGGGCAGTTGGTTAAAGAGGAAGACTGCTTCACTCTTGTGGCACAGACGTTTTCTGGACCTGTCTGGACCTCTGAGTCTGTTTTTCCCAACAGGCGGGGTGGTTTGGCCAGCGGAATCGCATACGGGACCATTCACGAACTACTTTATGAGTGCTCGGTTCCGGTCGAATCAAAGGCAGTTTCAGCAACAATCAGACTGCCTGACAAGATTTCGTTCCCATGTAACCAGGGAACAGAAACAGTTACCAAGAGAGGCGATAAAGAAGCGGGAAACTCATGGAACCTGAATTCTGCGGAGTATATACATGAAAAATTCATGTTTCGAATTCACCCCGAGGGTGATCATACGGTTGCACAAATTTCCATGAAGGAGGGGCCTGATGCATTAGTCATGGCTCGGAGGCTTCATGAGTCTCTTCAGTTTGTTTTGGGCCTGGAATTGGACCTTCTTGTCATTGAGACAATTGGCGACGGGAAGATGACGACCATGCTGCGATCAGCTTCGAATTCTAAAATTAAAGGGTCTATCCCGCCCCCTCTTCGATTCCAAAAAATTGATCCACAGTCTCAATTCTGGATGATGTTTGCCAGCTATTTTTGCGCAGTCATAACGGCAACGAGCTCTGAACCACATCCAATTTCTCAGCACCTCGGGAGTGTAATTGAATCAACGGTTGCATCACTGGGTGCTGAAGTTTTGGCTTTAACCGTTGCAGTTGAAGGGTTGGCCGGCCTTACCACATCAGCACAGGTGTCCAACACGGTAGCCATTTCGGAAGAGTTAAATGCTGTCAAAAAAGCTTTGGTTGGAGTTTCTTTGTCCGATTCAACTCGAGCAAGAGTCATTGGCGCTCTTGATGCGATGACTAAAATTCGGAATTCAGATTTGCTCCGGATTTTTCTGGCAGAGCAGCAGCTGCCGCCAGCACTCTATAAATCATGGAGTCGTCTTCGAAACGCCGCAGCGCATGGTGGAGGTTTAGGAGGCCGTGAAATTGAGGATGTCATTCGACTTCGTGATGAAGTTCGAATGCTTCTCTACTCACTAGTACTCCACTTAATTGGATATAGCGGTCTTAGAACTGACTACAGCCAACAAGGTTGGCCCGATTGTCATTGGCCAATTGCAGCATCAGTGCCAGCTTCTCCTGTTGATGCACCCCCTGTTGATGAGGGCGTTGCCGAACCACCTGAAATATCGCCTTCTCATGCAAGGGGAGTAGATAACAAGCCCAATTCGAACGATGCAGTTGAGGAGAAGGTGGTTTTGCCGGAAATAGAGTCGGCAGCAGTTTCAAACCAGGAGATTAAGACCAATATCGCAATTGAATCTAAGCCGCTAAACTCAACGCATGACGGTGTGTGTGAAACTGCTAGCCCTACCGCTTCCGAATGAGCTTTAGTGCCTACACCGAGGACCAGCTCGTCGAGCAGCCCGCCATCGGGTTGTTTGTGGAGCTTGGCTGGCAGACGTTGTCGGCAGCGGAGGAAACCTTGGGTGCGGGCGGCACGCTGGGACGTTTGGCGAAGTCGGAGGCGGTGTTGCCGAAGCGGCTGGAGGCTGCGTTGCAAAGAGTGAATCCCATGCTGCCGCCGGAGGCAATCACCGGGGCACTCGAAGAGCTGACGCGGAACCGCTCGGCCATGAGCATGGCAGCGGCGAACCGGGAAATGCATGAGCTTTTGAAGCAGGGCGTCAAGGTCAGCGTACCAGACAAGGAACATGGCGGGCAGAAGACGGAGCTGGTGCGGGTGATCGACTGGCAGAACCCGGTGGCGAATGATTTCCTCCTCGTGAGCCAGATGTCCATCCAGGGGCCGCTGTACCTGCGGCGGCCGGATTTGATCGGCTTCGTCAATGGGCTGCCGCTGGTGGTGGTGGAACTCAAGAAGCCGGGCGTGCCGGCGCAGCAGGCCTTCACGGACAACCTGACCTGCTACAAGGCGGACATCCCCCAGCTTTTCTGGGGCAATGCGCTCATGATTGCCAGCAATGGCACGGACAGCCGTGTGGGCTCGCTGACAGCCGACTGGGAGCGGTTCTTTGAGTGGAAGCGCATCGCCAGCGAGAACGAGCCGCGCCGCGTTTCGCTGGAGGTGATGATCTGCGGCACCTGCGACAAAAAGCGCCTGCTGGATCTGGTGGAAAACTTCATCCTCTTCTCCGAGCACAAGGCCGGGCTGGTCAAGATCGTGGGGCAGAACCATCAGTTCCTCGGCGTGAACAACGCCATCGCCGCCAGCCTGAAAGCCCGCACGGAAGGCCACGGGCGCGGCGGGGTCTTCTGGCAGACGCAGGGCAGTGGCAAGAGCTTCTCCATGGTCTTCTACTCCCAGAAGATCCTGCGCACAGTGCCCGGCGACTGGACTTTTGTCATCGTGACGGACCGCGTGGAACTGGACGAGCAGATCGCCACCACCTTCAAAGCCTGCGGCGCTGTGAGCGAGTCCGAAGGCGAAGTCTGCCACGCCAACAGCGGCGGACATCTGCGCGAACTGCTGCGTGGGAATCACCGCTATGTTTTCACGCTGGTGCATAAGTTCCAAACGGACGAGCTGCTCACAGACCGGCGGGACGTGATCGTTTTGACCGATGAGGCGCACCGCAGCCAGTATGACACCCTGGCCATGAACATGCGGGCCGCGCTGCCGAACGCGATCTTTGTGGCCTTCACCGGCACACCCCTGATCGCAGGCGAAGAACGGACGCGGGAGGTCTTTGGCGATTACGTGTCCATCTACGACTTTCAGCAAAGCGTGCAGGACGGCGCGACGGTGCCGCTCTTCTATGAAAACCGCACACCTGAGCTGCACCTGGACAATCCCAACCTGAACGAGGACATCTACGCCCTGATCGAGGAAGCGGAACTGAGCCCGGAGGCCGAGGAAAAGCTGCAACGGGAGCTGGGCAATCAATACCACCTCATCACCCGCGACGACCGGCTGGAAACGGTGGCCAAGGACATCATGAACCATTTCCTGGGCCGTGGCTTCCAAGGCAAGGCCATGGTGGTGAGCATCGACAAAGTGACTGCGCTGAAGATGCACGCCAAGGTGCAGAAGCATTGGGTGGCAGAGCAAACCCGCGTCTGGAAAGAACTGGAGGCGGCCTCAAAGATGAAGCCGCTCAAGCCCGGCCAGTCGAAACGGGATTTCAAAGACGACTACGACGCCGAGAAGGTACGGGAACTGCAAAGGCGGCTCGATTTGCTGGAGCACACCGACATGGCAGTGATCGTTTCCGCCGAACAAAATGAGGTTGCCAAGATGGCGGCGAAGGGCATCGACATCGTGCCGCATCGCAAGCGGATGAACGAGGAGAAGCTGGACGAGCTGTTCAAAGACCCGAAGGAAGAGCTAAGGCTCGTCTTTGTCTGTGCCATGTGGCTGACCGGATTCGATGCGCCGAGCTGCTCCACGATCTACCTCGACAAGCCGATGCGGAACCACACGCTGATGCAGACCATCGCCCGTGCAAACCGTGTCTATCCCGGCAAGCAGAGCGGCCTGATCGTGGATTATGCGAATGTCTTTGCCTCGCTGGAGCGAGCCCTGGCCATCTACGGAGCCGGAAAGGACGGCAAGACGCCTGTGCGTGACAAACAGGAACTGGTGGAGCAACTGCGTGCTGCCATGCAGGAAGCGATGGAGTTTTGCCAGCGCCAAGCGGTGAATCTGACCGCCATCCATGAGGCATCTGGCATGGAAAAGCTGCACCTCCTAGGCGAGGCAGTGAATGCGCTGATTTCCCCGGACGAGCTGCGGAAGCAATTCCTCGCCCACGAGAAGCTCGTGCGGGCTCTCTACCAGGCCGTGAAGCCCGACAAAGCCGCCATTGAGTTTGCCCCGATGTGCTCGCTGCTCGCGACACTGGCGGATTCGATCAAATTGCAGACTGGAGAGGGCGAAACGCCCGATATCACGCCCATCATGGGCAGGTTAAACGATTTGCTCGACGATTCCATCGGCGCGGAAGGCTTCACCATTGCCGAGGGCCAGGCGGGAGCCCGGCATGGCGTGATTGATCTCTCCAAGATCAACTTCGAAGCCCTGGCAAAGAAGTTCAAGGAGTCGAAGCAGAAGAACCTCGACATCGAAAAGCTCAAAGCCGCCATCCGCGCCACCCTGGATAAGATCGTCCACATGCACCGTGCCCTGCGGACGGACTACCAGCAGAAGTTCGAGGAACTCATCGCGAGCTACAACGCGGGGAGCCTGAACATTGATCAGCTCTTTGCGGCCCTGCTGGAGCAAAGCCGAAAACTCACCGATGAACAAACACGGCATGTGCGGGAGAATCTCCTGCCTGCTGAACTCGTGATCTTCGACATTCTCACCCGTCCCGCGCCCGAACTCAGCGATGCCGAGCGTGACGAGGTCAAGAAGGTGGCGAAGCAACTGCTCTCCAAAGTTCAATCTCTCCTCGGAACAATGTGGAAGGGCACCCAGCAAGGACGGTCCAAGCTGCAAGACGTGATCAAGGACACCCTCGATGAAGGTCTGCCCAGAGCCTACGACAAGCCCCTCTACGAGGCGAAGGTGGAGGCGGTCTTCGAGCACTTCTACGAGACGGCGGCGTGAGATTGGAGAGCCATTAGAGCTTACAACACACGCGGCCCCGCCACCCTCCACACATCCAGCGTAAAGCCCTGGCCGTTATCGAAGGGCTTCACATCGCCAGTCACCTGCACCACAGGATGCCGCACGGTAGCCAGGCCATGAGCGCGGTAAGCGGCAGCAAAGATTTCGCATTCCACGATGCCGGTGCGGTCACAGATGGATATGAACTTCATCGGCTGGCCGTCCTGCTGAAGGTGGGAGCGGCTGACGATGATGAGGCCGCAGATAGTCACGCGCTGGTTCTTGTAGTGGTGAAGCTCGGAAATCGGGCAGTAGGTGCGCCAGTCCACATGTGGAAAGGGGCTTGCGGTTCGGAGTGTAGGGCGCGTGGTGGGAACGTGTGGTATGGGCTTTTTATGCATTAAGTTTTGGCACATCATCAATGCCAACATTCCAACATGAGCACTAAAAGTGCTCTGCTCGAAGACATGTCGGTAGACTCGGTCGGCAAACGATGAATTGACATCTGGGTAAAGGCAGGGTTGCTGAAATCGGGGCAAAGACTTCGGTTTAGATGTTCCAAAAGTCTGTTTTCAAGCCTCAGGCGTAAATTGCATCTCCACAGCCAGTCAGTCACCCAAGTTAGCCTTTTGAAATCAGTCTTTAGCTCGCACAGTTTCGCGGATGTCCAGCCACTCAGTGTTCATTCACTAGCTGGCCTGCTCGCGTTCGAAGAAGGGCTTTTCCATATCCTCGCGACTATCGAGTTCCATATTCACCTAATAATTTGTCAAAATCTCCATGCCGACTCATGAACCTATCATTGATGTGCTGATCATTGGCACAGGTGTTGCAGGCCTAATCGCAGCACGTGAGATAAGAAACGCTGGCCGCAGCGTGGTTTTGCTGGATAAAGGACGCGGTCTTGGTGGCAGGCTGGCCACTCGTCGCATCGGTGCTGCCTCCTTTGATCATGGGGCGCAGTTCATCACCGCCCGAGATGCCCGTTTTGAAGAGATCCTCAAACAGGGCAAGGATGCGGGCATGATAAGGGAATGGTGCCAAGGCTTCTCCACGGCAGCTGACGGGCACACGCGCTGGCGCGGCCAGCCAGCCATGACGGCTGTCGCCAAGTATTTGGCACAGGGCTTGGAAGCACGGATGGAAAAGCAGGTCGTAGCGGTAAGGAACACCGGCGACTGCTACTCTGCTGAGACCAGCACTGGAGAGATTTACTCCTCAAGGGCAGTGCTGCTCACGCCACCGGTGCCACAGTCTCTTGGGCTCCTGACAGCGGGTGAAATCGCCCTTGACCCTGAGATGCAAAAACGTCTTGAAGACATTCAATACGAACGCTGCCTGGCCGTCATGGCCGTGCTCAAAGGCCTTTCGTCAATTCCTCCTCCAGGTGGAATTGCGCCAGCTGGAGGACCGGTTTCATGGATCGCCGACAATCAGCTCAAAGGCATCTCCACGGAGCCAGCGGTCACGATTCATGCCAATCATGAATTCAGTCTCCAGCACTGGGATGAGGATCGCATGGAGGTCGGGCGGCTGCTCCTTGATGCCGCCGAACCGTGGCTGGGCGCCGAGGTGCTGAGCTACCAGGTCCACGGCTGGCGCTACAGCAAGCCCATTCAAGTCGACATGCATCCCTGCGCCCTGTTACAGGCATCTCCGCCCCTTGTGATGGCAGGAGACGCCTTTGCAGGGCCGCGCGTGGAAGGTGCGGCGCTCTCGGGAATGGCCGCAGCAGAGATTGTGCTCGCCAACCTGCCGAGTTGAGGAACTGCGGGCCATGATGCTTCACTCTTTTGGCATCAGCTATCGGAGCTGGCGAGGCGCATCCACCCGACCTGCCATTCTGACAAGTTTTGCTTAACATCGTCCACACTGGTGACGCCGTCCGTAAAGACGATGGCAATTTCCCCACATCCAATGCCATGAAACAAAAAACTCTGCTGCTCATCTTTCTAATGGGGCTCATCAGCTCCTGCGCTTCAAAGCAGATCTGCCCCCGTGCCATCAACACCTCCGAACCTGAAGCACTCGCCCTTGTGGCAGCCTCGCAGGAGGCTCATGGAAGATTCGCCTTTGATCGTATCAAGGATCTGAGTGTTCGTTATGAAGGCAAGTGGGCTTCCATCGGGCCACGCTTTCAGCCTGTGCTAGTGGACTCAAAGTTCCGTGGTGGGTCGGAGGAGAGGATGATACTCTCCCCCAGAATCATCGCGCAATCTCACACCGGACCGGGAGGGGTGAAGAAAGTGCTGCGTTCGCCCGGTCAAATCGCCATTGCATACAATGGCAGGCCCACTGATGACGACGAGACCGGGCAGGCCGCAGCGCTCGTGGCGGATGCCTACGCACTCTTTTTGCTTGGCCCATTTTACTTTCAGCAAAGCGGCACAGTCTTAGCCATGAATGGTGAATCCTATGTAGATCAGGCTCTGTGTGATGAGGTGCTGGCCATTCTGCGCCCAGGTTTGGGCATGTCAGAAGAGGACCGCGTGATCCTCCACATCGACCGCAGCAGCAAGCTGCTGCGCAGGGTGCGCCTCACACTCAACGGCTTGGACAGCACCCGTGGAGCGGAGGTGGATGTGACGTTTCGTGATTTCAAGAAAATAGACGGTGTCCTTTGGCCAACCGACTTTGATGAGCGAATCCGCAGCCCATTCAAGCTGCACGCCCATCATTGGAATCTGCGCGGCCTGGATAGCAATCGTGGTCTGACCTCTCGTGATTTAAAACTCGTCGAATGGACCCGCAAGGCCGCCAAGCCGAGCGCAGTCATCACGCATTGATCATCATGGAAAAGGCTGCGGAATCACTCACCGGCCTCGCCATGGGCGGTTTCATCGGTGATGCCATATCAATGCCTGTGCATTGGTATTACGACCGCTCCGCTTTGCACCATGACTACGGCACCATCCGCGACTACACGGCCCCCAAGTCTCCGCATCCTGGCAGCATTCTCTGGCGCTCTGAATACACCCCGATCAACGAGCGCGGGAACATTCTGCATGATCAAGCGCGGTATTGGGGACAACGTGGCATCCACTATCACCAATTCCTGCGGGCCGGTGAAAACACACTGAACCTCCAGCTTGCCAAGGTCTTGATGGACTCCCTGATTCACAGCGGCGGCTACGATGCGGATGACTACCTTACGCGCTACATCGACTTCATGCTCACGCCCGGGAAGCATCGGGACACTTACGTCGAGGAGTGTCATCGCAAATTCTTCACCGCCTATGCGCGTGGCACTGCACCGCGAAAATGCGCTGGCACAGACATCCACATCGGCGGCCTGGCCCATGTCGGTGTGTTGAGCGCCTATTTCCGGGGCGACCTGGAGGCCACACGTAAAGCCGTTCGTGAGCACGTCAGCCTGACACACCAATCTCCTGAGGTGCTAGCAGCAGCGGACGCCCTGGCGAGGATGGCTTGTGACCTGCTCATTGGCACCCCCCTGCGTGAAGCCATACTCAACCATGGCAGCGCTTGGTTCTCTCAACGCAAAGCACTGGAATGGTCCAAAGATCCCGACGAGGTCGTGATCGGCAGACGTGTCAGCCCGGCTTGCTACATTGCTGAAGCATTCCCCGCATCATTGTATCTGGCATGGAAATATGCCGATAACTTTGAAAAAGGCATCACCGCCAATGCGAATGTGGGTGGTGACAACTGCCATCGTGGAGCGGTGATAGGCACTTTAATTGGCGGAGCTGTGGGCATTTCAAAGATGCCTCAAAGGTACATTGATGGCATCGACGATGCCACCCGCCTCCAATGGCAGATCGAAACCATCGTCACTCGTGCATGAAGACCCACCTCAGCAGTGAACAAGCCTCTTTCGTCGTCCGCCTCGCATGGGAGGACCGCACGAGTTTTGAAGAGATCCGAGAGCGGACCGGCTTGGTGGAAAGTCAGGTGATCGACCTCATGCGCCGAGCGCAATCTGACAGAGGGTTTGAGCAGAGCCGGAAAAGGGCGGAAATCGCCGGAAAGGCCCGAAAATCAAGGGTTCCAGGGCATTCTAACGGCCCAGGGCAGGTTTGAGCAGTCCTGGGGCTGAAAGAGGCGTTTTGACAGCGGTTTGCGCATTGGACGATCAACTGGAAAGTGGCCTGTAGGTGTCTTACAGGCACATTGCACGGCCTTGTAACGGTGGCAAGCGAGCTGTGTATGAGTAGGGGGGTATGAATACCAAACCCATCATCCGCTGGCCTGGCGGAAAAACCAGGCTGCTCTCGCACCTGCTACCCCTCCTGAGGCCCCACACCATCTTTGTAGAGGCTTTTGCCGGGGGAGCCGCTCTCACCCTCGCCAAGGAGCCGTCAAAGGTAGAAGTCATCAACGACATCAACGGCGAGCTGGTCAACCTCTACCGGCACGCGCAGTATCACCTGGACGCCTTGATCCAGGAGGTTGAGTTCACGCTCAATGCCCGGGCGGAGCTGGAGGCCTTGATTGAGCAGCCTGGTCTGACAGGGCTCCAGCAGGCCGCCCGGTATCTGCTGCGGAACCGGTTGAGCTTTGGCGGCAGCGGCACCTCTTTTGCGGTGTGCCGGAAGCATGCCCAGCCCAGCCGGGCTGCGGTGCTAGAGAAGCTACGGGACTTCAACGCCCGCCTGGACAAGGTAGCCGTGGAAAACCTCTCGTATGAGCGCCTGGTGAAGAACTACGACAGCCCAGGCACGCTCTGGTTCTTTGATCCGCCCTATACCGCTGGGGATACAGGCATGTACGCGGTCTGGAACCACGAGGAAATGGCAGCTTTTGCCGGTGTCGTGTCCGGCCTGCAAGGGGACTGGATTGTGACGGTGAACGATGCACCGGAAAACCGCGCCCTTTTCAAGGGGCATGAGATCCAGGCCGTGGAGACGCCTTCTGGAGCTGGAAACCGGCGCATAAGGCCCGATGCGACCTTTGGTGAAGTGATCATCCGAAGACGCATCAAACGCAGCCAGACAGCCTCTAGGAAGCTCCTGGCCGCGTAGCGATCAGAACGGAATATTATCGTCCTTTGCAGCCTCTGTGCAGCTATCCTGCACAGGGGCTGCATGCTTTTTGCGGGCGGCAATGGTCTTGCTGAAATTGACCAGCTCGTGAAGCGGGAAATCGCGCCAGGATTTGACGCGGTGGCGAGCGACTTTGTACTCCGCGACTTTGGTGAGATAGGCCTCATTCAAGCCCTTGGCCTGGGCAGCCTTCTCAATGCGCCAGATGACGTTCTGGCGCTTGTGCTCGGCCAGGGCGATCTCGGGGTTGGCGTCGGCATAGGCCTTGTCAAAGTTGGCGGGATCGGCCAGCCATTTGAGCTTGATCCACAGGAGGGTGATTTGATCCTGATTCAGCTTGCTGGTGCTCTCCTGGCCGGTGGCCGCAAAGGTGACATCGCGGCGGCGCTCTTCGTCCTTCACATTCCAGCCCTGGGCTCGGCATACATCGGGCCAGAGAGTGCCGAAATAGGTTTTGCGCTGCGAGGGGCTCATTGAACAGTGCGGGTGCGTGGATCGTAGGTCATCGTGGGTGGGAAAAGTGTTATTTAGCCAGCTGCATTCCCGGTTCTTAGGTGCGAGTGACGCCACACAAATGATGGGTGAAGACTAACTTTTTTTTGGGTGATCTGCACATGAATCTTGGAGCCTGGAACCAAGGGGATAGTTAGATCTCCATAGGTGATGGACACCGAAGTCTTGACGGGGACCATGCTGCAGTCGGTGCAATACCTCTCACGGGAGAGCTTGCCACATTTGGCGCATGGAAATGGCTGGTTCATCATGGTGAGTCTGAGGGGGGCTGAGTAGATTTCAAGGGGCCTTTCGCAGTGAAGCTTTGAGTTCAGAGAAGAATCCTTCGTTTTGGTACAGCTCTTCAGCAGTCGGAGCGGGACGCATGGCGGCATCCTGATAGTTCCAGCCTGCGTACCATTCGGTGCGTGACTGGTGGGACATGCGGGCGTCGGAGATGTGGCAGGGTTTGCCAGCAGCGCGGGCCGCTTTGCCGTTGTGGAAGTGATGGCTCTCGGGCTGTTTCATGGCCTGCATTTCTGAATGAGCATCTCCAACTCGCAGGCCATGGCAAAGCCTGCACCTGCATTTCATCAAAGCTCGTGCACCAAGGCAATGCGCGCTGGATAAGAACCTCTAGATAATTGGCCAGGTCCATGGCTTCTTCCTGGGCGTGGATCAGCCAGGCGAGCTGATTCAGGTCTGTGCGCGTGAGCTTGGTGCCGTATTTGAGCTGCCCAGCTTTGGAGCGTTAGGCGAGTTTTTGGGCAACAGCCACAGCTTCAGCATCTGGATCTGGGCCGCTGAGCATTTTGGCTCTGACCTGGTCAACAATAGGATCTCCGCATGATTGGATGGTATGGGTAGAATGTGCGCCGTCTCGTTCGTCCTGGGACATGGGGCAGTCACAGAATGGCATCAGGGATTTGTCGCCGCAGTGCGGGCATGGGGTGTTTGGAGACTTCATGGCTTGGGCTTGTTTGATTTGCTCCAGAGAGGGTTGATGATGGTGTCCTGGGGAAAGACATCGGCGTATGCCGAGACGGAAAAGCCGAGGTGCTGATAGACCCAGCGGCGGGTTTCAACAGTGCAGGTGCCTTCGCTTTTGACGGCGGTGGCAAGCTTGTTGAGATCAAGAGCCCCGCAGTAGAAGAGCATGTCGAGAGCGCGGAGGCGTGGAAGGCGCTGAACGCCGTCTTTATCCACCCGGATGCGGATCAGTTTGCCGTTGATCTGAATGGTGCAGTAGCGGCTCATGGCTTACGCGCCCTCCCTCTTTGAACGGTTGATTACTCCGACAGAGTGTCCTGTGTGCCAGGCTTCCAGCAAAAGAACACAGCGAGGCGTGTAGGCGGTGATGAGCTGGGGCAGGTGTTTTTCGTTGCCCTGTTCACCGTCATAAAGTCCCATGTCGAAGGCGATATGCTCTTCTTCAGAGTGGCCGCAGTCGCTTTTGCAGCCACCGGTGTCAGGCACGTATGAAGGGTGCTCAAGAATAGGTGAATCAGCTTCAGCCAAAGCCGCCGCAAAAAGTCTACGGCAAAAACCTGCCAGTGTCATATTTTTGGACTTGGCCAAGTCGCACAGCTTTTGGTGCTGATCGTCTTCAATATAAGCTCCGGCGAGTTTCATCATGCGGCCTCCTGGTGAATGAGTTGGGTCTTGGCCAGCCGGATGGCGTCGGTGGCAGAGATGGACGTGGCGGTTTTGCTGATGCGTTCGGCTAGCTTGAGAGTCATCTTCACGGCGCGGCTGGCTCCGCCGTCTTTGGCGCGGAGGATCTCCAGAGCCTGGCTCTGTGCGCCTTTGTCATTGGCGGCTTCAGGCATGTAGGCCTTGAGCAGGGTCAGCACGCTGGCCTTGTCCACATCGGAGCGGGCCTCGCCTCCGGCATCGGTGACATCAATGCAGCGGCCCAGGCGGCTGGCGTGCTGGTCATTGGCCTCAAAGAGGCGCACGATTTCAGGATTGCCAAAGAGGGCAATGGGTGTGCGCGTGGCGTCGAAGAAGTCCATGATGAACTTGCGGGAACGCGATGTCAGACGCTGGGCATTGTCGATGATGATGAGGCGGTCGGAATCGCGAAAGGTGCGCACCAGGGCCTCGGCCTTGCTTTCGCCTTTGGCACAACGCACGCGGGCGATGGTGCAGAGTTCGCTGATGAGCTTGTCGCGCCCCGTGGTCCAGTCCCAGATGTGCAGGTACACGCAGGTGGGATTCTTGGAGGCGTAAAGCTTGGCTGCGCAGGTCTTGCCTTTGCCAGCAGGGCCATAGCCGACGCCGATGTGGCGATTCTGGTGGATGAAGTCGAGGTATTCAAAAACGGACTTCACACAGAAGCCTTCTTCGGCCAGCTGCATGTCATCGCCCTGCATCAGCTCTTCCTTCAGGAGGAAATTGGCGATCGCGTCTTCAAAGTTTTGCAGGTTGCCCTGCCATTTACCCTCGGCGTAGCCGCGATAGCGGCTCACATAGGTGGCCTGGTAGCCGAGTTTGCGGCCCAGCTTGTCATCAGACAGGCTGAGGCGTGTTTGCAGCGCGAAAAGACGCGCTGCGAGCTGTTCATTGCGGGTGGCAGTGGCGGCGCTGGGCGCGGCCTCTTTACCAGTCGGGCTCTGTGTTTTCATGGTCGTGTGTGGTTTGAGTTTCCTGGGCGGGAATGGATGTGGAGGCGTTCACCAGGGCCGTGGCACGGCGGGTGAAGTCCTGCTGGGCCTGGGTGTGGGCGGTGATGACGCGGCGGTTGTGCGCGTTGCGCTGCGTTTCGCGGCGGGTGATGTGGGAGTTGCGGTCTCGTGTTTCAGCGAGGGCCTCGGCAAGGCGCTGATTGCTGCGTTTAAAGGCTTCTTTCGCGGCTTCTGCATCAGCCCTGCTGTGGCGCTTCACGGCCTTTGCGATGCCGAGGAATGCGCCGCGCTGGCGTGTGCCGGAATACACCCAGAGCACGCGGGGATTGAAGGGATTGATGACGACCTCGTAGGTCTCGCCCCATTGCAGCTCCTGCTCGCGGCCATTGGGGCAGAGCACGCGGCCTTCAAAGGTGAGCACACCGGGGGCGATCTCCTTGTCCTCAAACTCAAACATGCCGTCGTCTCCGAGGCGGCGGGGCTGAGCCAGGTCAGAGTAAAGGATCTCTGCTACTACTGAATCAGGGGCTTTGATCAGCTCGCTCTGCTTGGCACGGCCCATCTCAAACACCTCATGCGGGCTGAGGCGGCGCGGCATCCAGCAGCGCTGGTCGGCATCGGCCTGGGCAAGGATGGCCTGGCGGGAGGCCGGTGCCAGCTCCATGAGCTGAGATTCGGTCCACCATTCGGAGCTGGTGGGCATGAGGCGATACTGCCGGGTGATGAATCCCAGCTCGGCCCATCCTTCCAGGTCGTGATCATCGCGCTTGTTGATCGCGTCCAGCACGGCTGCGACCATTGGCACCAGCTGCGAGTGCCATTCAAAGGTGCGGAATCGCAGCATCTTCATGACTTCAGGAGGCAGGCGGCGGGCGAGTGCCAAGAGGCGCTCATCAGCGCGCTCAATGACGCCCAGCCATTCGGGCTCGGTGCGGTCGTGGCCGGTCTGGGCTGGCAGCGCGGCAAGCTCGTTGTGAATGAGATTATGCAGGCTTTCCAGGGCGGCTTTATGGTTCGGATTGCCACCGCCGCCGCGCCCATCTGTCATGCCTGCCAGCGCCTGAATCTTGCCACGGAAGCCGGAGTCACTGAACTGTACCAGGTCACCAAAGGCCCGCGTGAGGATGTCACGAACGGGGCCGCGAATGGCGGCGGTGCCGTGCTCAATGACAAAGGTGGTGCCGCGCTGGCTGATTCCGTGGGTGGTCAGGATATTGGCGAGGAGAAAACGCATGTCCCCTTCATTGATCCCGGCCTTGGTACCATCAGCGCGGTAGAGCTGGGGCTTCATGCCATAGGCAAAGCGGGAACCGCTCAGCAGATCCAGAGCGCCAAGCTGCATCGGCACCACGAGCTTGCTGGAATCGACCAGGTGAGCTTTAAAGTCGAGCTTCACATCGTCCATCACCACATGGCTCATGTGCCAGAGACCGACGCGTGTGCTCAGCACCTTGGGCGCAAAGCGGGCCTGCGCAGCGCCGAGGCCCTGGCGGAGCGCGGTCAGCTCCAGCTTCTTTGGCAGATGCCTGTAGAGGTTGCGTCCCTTCCCTCCCCATCCTGCGGGCAGATTGGGCCAGCCTGGCCAGCCTGCATAGCCGGGCACATGGGTGAATTTTTCGTCCTGAAGCTCAAACGGCTGATGGGCGCGCCAGATCCTGACCAGGTGCCTGTAGGCCGGGGCGGTTTTTCGCTGGTAGCTCTCTACCAAACGCTTCCAGAAGCTGATGAACTCAGCGGGCAGTCCGTTATCAGCTGCCAGGCCGACGCCCTTGTATTGAGGCACCAATCCAGCCCAGCCAAGCTCTGCCACACGCGCCAAGAGACGATCAAAGGTGGCACGGCTGACATGCAGCCTATCCATGGCCTCAAGCTTCGTGATCTGACCGTTGTGAAACTGCGTCAGAGTCAGATGGCGCGTGTTGAAGAGCACGCGCCATTTGGCCGGTAGCTGGCCGATGGCGTCGTGGTCTGAAGTCTGGAGGGCAAGAGATGACATGGTGGTGGCAATCACTTTTGAGGAGCGCGTTTGACCTGGCAGAAATTCTCCTGGAACCAGCGGATCATGGCCCAGCCCTTGCCACCATCAGCACAGTCAAACCAAACTTGATGGCGTGTCGTTCGCGTGATCTTCACGCGCTTACCTTCATTGATCCAGGTCTGGCCTTTTTTGGGAGTGCTCATGATTACTTCACGGATTGAAGTTTCTTCCTGGCTGCTTCGAGGGCGGCGTCGGCGGTGGTGCGCAGATCCGGGTCAATGCGTGTGTGGTGTCCAGCGACAAACCAGGCATCGAAGGTGTTAAGCAAAATGGTCAGCTCGTTGGCGGCGTCCTGTTTCAGCTCTGCTGCTGTTTTAGCGCGGGGCTTGTCATTGCCACGGCTAGAGCTGCCACGCTTCTGCGGACTCTCAGGGCTGAAGCGGTCCAGCCAGCTCTTCTGGCTGGTGCCGTTGATGTACTCAAAGAGGCTGAGCTGCTTCTCTTCGCAGCCTTTGGGCAGCTGCTTGGCTGGTGTGGTGACGAGGTCGGGGAGGGAGATGAGCTTGGCGGTCTTGGCCCCGACGATCTGCGCGTAGTCCTCGCAGATGGCCTCGGTGACATGGAGGAAGCGCAGAGCGGTGGGGCGCTTCACTTCTGGGGCGTATTTTTCGAGCCATTTGGCAAGAGTCAGGCGATCATTGTCCACGTTGGACTTTGATTTCCGATCTCCGCCGCGCTGGGTCATTTCGGGGTGCAGCTCACGAAGCCGCATCATCATGGCACCGAAGATGACGACCTGCTGCATGCCGCTTGTAGCGAGCTTGTATTGCTCGGTGAGCTGGCGTCCCATGAGGGCGTCATCTTGGGCTGTGGATGGGGTGGAAAGGGATGGCGTTTTCTTGCTCATAGAATGGCGGAGCTGTGTTGGCGGAGATGGCTGTAGATGGCCTCGGCGGCGAGGCGCTCGCGCTCGGCGAGCTGGATGGTGGGTTGTTTGTTGGCGGCGGCGGCGTGGTGGTAGTGGCTGGCGCTCTTCCAGATCATCATGAGGCGTGCAGGCACCTCACGGGTACAAGCCTCGCACACCAGCCAGCCAGCAGGCACCTTGCCGCCGCAGATGTGGCATGGTGGCGTGCTGCGTGGCTCCATGCCTGCCAGCTTGATGCGCATGTCTCGCAGCCCCTCTTTAGCTTTTTCGATCTGATGCCGAATGACAGGCGTGAGGCCGGGGCGGCTTTCGAGTGCAGCGAGGCGCTTCTCGGCCTCGGCGATCTCGGAGCGGAGCTTGGTGGCCTCAGCACTCATAGGGCGTCATCATCATGGGTGGTGTCTCTGGCCACGGCGATGGGCTGGAGCTGAGACAGGCTGGTGAGAAGCACGCCACCTTTCAGCGAGACATGCGAGACGAGGGCGTGGTCATTGCGGATCTCTTCAAGGCGCACGCGATCCCCTGGCAGCAGGCGCATCGTGCCGCTCTGGTCGGAGCACTCGATGGGCTTGCCCACGATGCTGATCGGGAAACAGGGGAGTGTTTCACGGTCACGGCCATGCGGCGCGAAGGTGAGCAGATCGTTGATGTTCACGCCTTACGAACTCCTTTCGCTTTTGAGAAAGGTTTCCAGGTGGCCTTGGCGGTGCCGACAATGAAGCCGCGCAGATAGGCCTCTGTGGCGATGCGTTCAGGGGATTGGTGAAACCTGTCTTTTTCTCCGCGTGCTGTCAGCCAGCGGTCATAGAGATCTGGATGCGCTGTGTTCACGCGCTGGGCGCATAGGGGGCACAGCAAGGCTCCCACAACCCACCCTCTTGGGCATCCGGGGCAGTCAGTCGCATGCTCGGGTTTATTGCTCATGCGGCCTCCTTCATGCTGGCAAGTTCAGCGGCCTCTTTGGTGGCAAGCTTTGCAGTGGATTTTTTGGCGCGGGGCTTGGGGGCGGGCTTGAGGCTGGCGCTGACTTTGTCCACCATCTTAATGCCGTATTGATCAAACCAGGCCGGGGCCTCGTCGTAGTGGCGGGCGATGTATTCGCGGTCAAGCTCCACATGGACGCGGAGGCAGGCATTGCATGCCAGGGCTGTTTCTGTGGCCTTGTTGGTCTCGGCGACTTTGACATCGCGCTGAAGCATCTGGATGGCTACCTCTTCGTCCTCCACCTGCACGGCGCTGGTTTCGCGGATGCCGAGGCAGTAACCGTTCTCGATCAGCGTGCGGGCGTCGGCGAAGATGTCGTCGCCATGTTCCAAAGCCAGCTGCTTGGCCTCGGCTTCGAGCTGATCAAGCTCCAGCTGGTAAGGCGAGGCGACTTTGTTGAGCGCAGCAGTCAGCGCCGTAATCTCGGCCTGCGTCTGAGAGGTGACAGCGATCAGCGCAGCACGTTTGCGGGCGTAATCATTGATGAGCTGGGAGGCGCGTTCGCGGGGCGTGGGATTTGGGGTGATGTCTTGCATGGGATGAGTCGTGTGGGGGTTGGGGATTAGCGGTTGCGGTTGAGCCAGGCGCGCACCTTGCGGCGCATGACGTTCGGGTTGAGCCAGTCGGTCTGCGGCTGGCGGTGGCTGAGGCGCTGATACAGCGTCTCTGTGAGGCGCGGATGGGAGCCGATGAGGCCGGGGAGCCTGCGGCGGCGCTCGGCGCGCAGATGGCGGATGAGGAACGCCAGCGCGATGAGATGCAGCGCCAAGGAGGCGCTGAGGACGGTGTAGTGGAGAGGGCTCATGGCAAAATGGGTGAGATTGGCGGTTATGATCCGGGCTCGTTAGTGGCTGCCCAGAGTGCTTCAGCGAGCTTCCAGGCATCATTGATGGTGCGGTTGACACAAAGCTTGATGGTGCAGCCTTCACTCGTGGTTTTGAGTGGCTCATAGATCATCACAGTTGCCGTGGAATGTCTCACAAGGCGGCATTCCATGTTGTCGATCATCGCTTTATTGATGGTCTCTATTTCTGCGTCTGTGAGTAAGCAGATAAGTGTGGATGGTGATGTCATACTTACGCAGCCCTCCCGGTTTGAGTGGTGGTGAAGAGCTTGGCCAGGCGCTGGTTGAGAGGCAGGCGTGCACTGGCGCGGCCCATGTTTTGCAGGTCGTTGGCAATCGCGGCGACGAGCTGCGTTTGACGCACAGCGCGCACCATGGGGTTGAGCGTGCTGCGCTCCTGGGCCTTGGGGTAGAGCGGCAGCGTGGGCGCGTGCTTGCGCATCAGCGGGGCGATGCGGTGGCGCGGCGGAGCGTCGGCGTTCAGCGCGACCTCGTGGCAGGGGATGCCGCTGGCATTGCGCACACACCAGGGCGCGATGTAGAGGGCCAGATCCTGCGGCTTCTCATAGGGGCTGAGGCGGATCTGGTCCTGTTCATCCAGCTGCTTGAGTGTCTCTTGCAGCCAGGGCAGGTCATCGTCAGTGAGCCCGAGATCCACGCGGACGTGGGCGATCAGGACATAGACTGTGGCCTGATTGCTGGCGAGGCGGGCGATGGAGTCCAGCACATCATCTGCGGTGCAGCTGATGGTGCCGGTGTGGATCTGCACGGCGGCGCGTGGAGCGCGGCGGGCCGTATGGGTGCTGTGCTGGGTCGGGTGCATGGCGTGTGTGTGGGGTGGTGTCTGTGTTTGGTCTGGGGTTAAGCGCCCGTTTTGAGGCGGGACGCGAAATCGAACTCCGGGTGATCAGCGAGAGCCGGATGGGGAATGATGTTGCGCGGGCGGCGCTGGGTCTGCGGTGCAGGCGCGGCGGTGGCATCTGAAAGCGGCTGTGGTGCTGCGACGAGCTGCGCCAGGGCCACGAGATTGGCGGGCATGCGCTGCTTGATGCTGCGCATGAGGGTGAGCTTGTCCCCCGTGGTGCTGCGCACGATGTAGATGAGCAGCGATTCACGTGTGATGGTGATGTTGCGCCGCTTCGCGCCGCTGCCCCGGCCTTCATCGGCCTGGGCCTCAATGCGGCCTGCTGCGATGGCCCGGGCGATGTGGTCCTCACTGCGCCCCAGCACATAGGCAGCCTGAGCGATGCCCATCTCCCGGGGCATCTCCATCAGTCGTTCAATGGTGGCATTCATGGCGGTGGCGTGTGGATGGGGTGGGCTCAGGCGGCAGCGCGGCAGCAGCCGTCGCAGTTGATGTCACCGCAGGGCTCGGCAGGGTGGACTGATGAATGCGAAGACGACCTGGGCTGAGACTGCTGACTTTTTGCGGAGGCTGATACTATGCTGCTGCCAGACTGAGGCAGGGATGCAGGCCCCCGCTGCGGTGCCAGTGACGGCTGGGATAGAGGCGCAGATTGATCTGTGGATTCGGAAGAAGCTTGGGCCTGATCTTCAGCAGACCATCCCTCCAGAGATCCGTTGGGGTCTCCTTCAGCGAGCGCGTGCTGCACTTGCTTATGCAGGGAATGCCGCGCTGCATCGCCTTCCTGAGCCTCAGGGCTCTCTGCCAAAGGCGCTGGATGTGCTGCTGCTGCAGATGGCGGGCAAGCTGCCTGTGCCTGGCCTATCTGCGGATGTGCCTCCTTGGCTGGAGTAGCAGGCTCTTGACTGGCTGCTAGTGGATGTTTGGCCGCTGCACGTTGACGGAGTGGTTGCAGCTGCGCTTCAAGCCGGGCCTGGGAACGTTGCAGCGCGGCCCGTGCCACCTCCTGACTGGCTGGAGTAGCAGGCTCAAGGGCTGCGGTGGTGATCTCCACCTTGATGGCGTCCTTGAAGAGCAGGGAGAGCTGATGCGCGGCGGCGGCTTCCTGCTTCCAGTAGTCGGCGCTGGTGCCATCCTTGGCAGTGGCGGCAAGATGGGAGCGCTCCAGCAGCTGCTCTGCACGCAGCGTGCAGGCCTCTTGCAGCAGGAACATCTGATCAACGGTGAGCTTCATGGCGGTGGGTGGTCGGGGTGGGAAATCAGGCGGCGCGAAGTGTGGGTATGGTGGATGCGGGACGTGTCGGCGCAGCGGGTGTGAGGCATTGGAACTGCCAACCTTCATTGATCATGAGCGTGAAGGCGGTGCTGAGGACGCGGTGGTCGCGGTCAGTGCAGACGAGTGACGGTGCCCAAAAGGAGACGACCACATCTGATGAGGCGATCTTGGCAATGATGGAAGCCGCCAGTGCCAGCCGCACAGGGTGACTGTTGAACAGTTCGCGTCGTAACTCGTTGAGTTGATCAACGGTGATCTCAGGATCAATGGACTTGAGGCGGCTCATGCTTCCCTCCTTTCTTCATTGCAAAGATTGAGGAATTGCATCTGGGCTAGATCAGCGTCGCGAAGCTGTGAGGCGATCCGTTGAGCGTTGGCATGCAGAGCCGGTGAGGTGTCGCGGGTAGCTTCCGCAATGCCCTCATAGACATCAGCGCGCTTCATTGGAGGCATGTCTGCCAAGTGGGGCAGCACGGCCTCAACCAAGGCATGAATGCGAATGCGACGGATCGCGATATTCATGACAGGCCGAGCTCCTTTCGGATGAGGTCTTTGGTCGGGTGGAACATCGACTCGTGATTGATGGCAATGCTCACCGTGTTGCGCTCTTTGCCGATGCGGCGAGCTAAGCCGGTTGTGGTCATGCCTAGGTCGATGAGGCGCTTTTTGACGAGGGTTTTAAAATTTTGAGGTTGTGGCTTCATGTTTACTGAGTAAGCAGTCGCTATGCACAAATGATAATTGCACACTCACTAAACATTTCAACATAAAAATGACCAGAAAATTAACATTTGCCGACAGAGTGCTGTTGTTACGCAGAGAAATGAAGCTCAGTCAGTCCGCATTTGCAGAGTTACTGCACATCGGTAGAAGCTGGATGAGCCAGCTTGAAAAAGGAGAGGAGCCATCCCCAATGCTGGTTGGCCTCTTTGAGAAGATTGAGCGCGAATGGGCAGAGCGGCATCAGGCAGGCCATACGACTGAAGAGGTGGCATCGTATGTGACGGGTGCTCGTGGAAAGCTCCGGCATGCACGCGAAGCTAAGGGGTACACACCAGCTCAAATGGCAAAGCGCATGGGATATAGTCAGGTCGGAACCTACATCGACATTGAAGAGGGGCGGAGCCAGATGGGGGAGAAAATGGCACGCAAAGCAGCAGAAATTCTCGATCTAGACGTATCAGAACTCATGAGCGGTTCAGATCATCCCATCGAACGCGGCGCTGTAGTCGGCACTTTTGGAGCTGTGCCAGACATTCATCTGCCGCCTGGCATGACGGCCAAGTATGTGCCGCTGCTGGCCATGGCGCAGTGCGGCCCCAATATGGCTTGGGATGATGGAGGTTACACGCATCAGGGTTTTCTGGCGTTCAATCCTGAAGATCCCAAGGCATTTGCGGTGACTCTTGCGGGTGACAGCATGATGCCAAGGATAGAGCCTGGAGATGTGGCCTTGATCTATCCCAGCCAGCAGCCCAAGAATGGCAAGGTGGTGCTGGCCAGGCTGAATGAAGACAAGGGTGGTGATGTACTGGTGAAGGTGTACCAAGCCAATGGCGACACGATCACCCTCAGCTCCTACAACCATGGGGCCTATCCACCGATGCAGTTTCACCGTGGTGACTTTGCATGGATCTATCCTGTGGCTAAAATTACAAAAGACATGTGAGTATGACGCCGTCCAAATCACTCCAATTTTTCATCTGGCAAAACAGCCAAAGCATCGGCCCCTACACCACGGCAGTCATCAAGCTCATGCTGCAACGTGGGAGGGTGACAACGGCCACTCTCGCTGCCAAAGAAGGCAGCGATGAGTGGAAGCCGATCCAGGATTACTCAGAGCTGGAAAATCGGCCGCTCTGTGAAGCCGCGATGTCTGTGAGGCGGCATCATGAAGAAAAAGCAAACGCGTCAGATTCTGAGCCAGCTGCTGAGCCGGAGAAAAAAGAGGCGGTTGAAGTGGTGCCACCTGTTACCCCCTTCACGGTTGAGGTGGTGGTGGAATGGCTGCAAAACCTTGCGATCCTCTTTGCATTCATCGCTATGGGAGTTGGTCTAGTGGCGGCGGCTATCGTTGGGGTTTACGGCCTGTGGTTTGCGGTTAGTGCAGGCGCAACGGCTCTGATGCTTTGGCTTATTTCCGTCACTGCACCGCGCAAGATGCAGTGAGTGAGCCACAAAGTCTGATGCCTGATAAAAGCCGCGCAGAGATGCGCGGCTTTTTTGTGCCGGTGTGGTGCGGTAAAGGCGGGTAAGGCGGGGTGCTGATGGTGGGTGGGTGTGGCTCAATGGCGGTGCACGAAGCCGTGTGTTCCTGGTCGGGGACGTGCGGCACATCGGTCCAGGTGGCTGATGTGCCGCGCACTCTGGCGGGGCATGGCGGCTGGAGTTCTCGCTTCCATCCTTATCCCCACCACGATCATGATCTCATCCCTCAACCTTCTGCTGCGTCATCTCTTTGTGGCGCTGGCTGCCTACATCTCGGCGCATGGCATTGAGACCTTGCCCAACTCTCACAGCCTGCTCCTCGGGCTGCTCATCCTTGGCGCGGTGTGCGTCTGGTCATGGGTGGCGAAGCTGCTGCATCTTGATCCATCCATGCTGACGCTGAAGCGCCAGGAGGTGCTGCGTACAGCGCTGGGTTCTTTTGTCAGCCAGCTCATCACCTTCGCGAGCACCTACTATGCAGTGGATGCCAATGATCCAGCTGCGCTGTCTGTGGCCGTGATCAATGCGATCGCATCACGCTATGGCGTGCATCAGCAGATCGCGCATCAGACGCCGCTGGAAGTGGCCACGGCGCTCAAGGCCATGGCTCTGGGATCGGTGCTCATGCTTAGTTCCTGCGCCAATGTGCTGACCTGGCTGGCCTCTCCCGCCGGGCGTGCCACTGTCTCTCTCGCTGAGCTGGGGCTGGATGTGGCAGCGGCCAAAGGCAAGATCAGCCCCGGCCAGGTGGTGAATGTGAAGCAGGGCATCGCGGTCGTCACCGATCCGAGCGACTCCACTGTGAGCAAGGTTTTCAAGCTCGAAGAGCTGGGCCTCAAGGCGGCGGTGCAGACCGGCAAGCTCCAGCCCGGAGATGCGGTGATCATCCAGCAGGCCAGCGCCATCGTGCAAAGTGCCGTGCAGCCGCCAGCGGTGCCGGTGCAGCCCTCCGGCAAAGCGCCTGCAAGCGTGCTGCCTGCCTCATGAATTTATTAACCCACCCCACGCCGCGCAACCCCTGCCATGGCCATAGGAAAGCATGCTGCCACATGCGGCCATGGCGGGGGGATCTCGGATGAAAGGACTCCATGAAATTCCTCTTCGCTGCCGCCTGCCTGATCTCATGCTCTTCATGCGCCTACTATCATTGGTGGCGTGGGGATGCGGTGGAAGACCGGGCCGTGGATGAACTCAATAACCGCTATGCCCGCTGAACCCATGGCCATGAACTATCAAATCGTCGCAGGCATCCAGGCACTGCTCGGCGTGCCTGATGACGCAACGTGGAGCCCCACGGATCAGGAGGCGCTCATCAAAGCCTCTGCGGCGGTGAAAAAGAAGATCCAGAAGATCCTCGGTGTCACAGTGGATGGCTGGTGGGGGGTGCAGTCTCAGAATGCACTCAATGCTCTTGTGTCGGCTTGTGAGGCCTGCACAACGGCCTGGGTGAAGGGCAAGGCCTCTACCTTTGCCGATCCTGTCGATGTGGCACGCTTCAAAGCCTGCAAGCAAACAGGCAAGTCTGATATCGCCTGCTCCCGCGTCGGAGACAATGGCATTGGTCAGTTCGGCGACGTTACCGCGCAGACCCTCACGCCATTCGTCGCTGTGCATGCGGACTACATGATATCGCGCTGGGGCAGTGTGCATGCGGCGGCTCGCAGGCCGGTGCTGGTGCGGATCAAAGGCAAGACCCAAGAGATCAAGGTAGGTGATCGCATCAGCGAGCGGGGCCGCATTGATCTCAATCCCGCCGCCTGCCTCCTCTACGGCATCAAGCCGCCTGCTCTTGTCGATGCCGAATGGCGGTGGGCCTAACCCTCTTTCTAACGCGCTCATGATCACACTCGCCTCCTCTACCGATATCTCCTCTGTGCCTGCTGACTTCGTGAAGTACTTCATGATCATGGTGGGCTTTGTGATCACGGGCTTGCTGGCCTACCGCAAAGGCACCGCAGCCAAAGGCACCAAGGATGAGCCGCTGAACGTGGCTCAGCCTTTGGAGGTGAAGAAACGCACTGAGTATGCACGCAAAGAGGAGACTCAGTCAGAGTTGGACAAGCTTGAGAACACCTTGAACGCGATGAACCGCGAGAGCGTGCGCCAGGCTCAGCACACCAGCGAGGAGCTGGCCTCCGTGGCCAAGGCGGGTGCAGAGCGCGAAGGGCGACTAATGCAGGCCGTGCATGACATGGAGAAGAGGTTCACCCAGCTCATGATCAACGAGGTTAAAGGTCTGCATGATCGGCTTAATCCTGTCAGTGAATCCGTGGCCGGTCACAAGGCATCGCTGGCGGGCCACGAAACGCGTCTCGCCAGTCTGGAGCGGACGCTCAATGACAACGTCTCCCGGCTCCATCAACGCTTTGACGATCTCATGAAGAGCAAGGCCAAAAACTAATCTCATCCCTCCGACCATGAACCTGCAAATCGAAATCATCCGCATCCTGCGTGAAGCCGTGGGGCATCCGCTGCTGTTGAGTGTGCTACGCGCTCAGGTGGACGTGCGCGTGCGCCCCCGTCCTCTCAAAGCCGTGGTGGATGACGCGCTCTCCAATCTCAGCGCCAAAGGCTACATCATCGAGTCTCCGAACGAGCTGGATGACGCCGATCCCTATTATCAGCTCGATGAGAAAGGCGAGGCCTT
Source organism: Prosthecobacter vanneervenii (assembly GCF_014203095.1). Classification (NCBI taxonomy): domain Bacteria; kingdom Pseudomonadati; phylum Verrucomicrobiota; class Verrucomicrobiia; order Verrucomicrobiales; family Verrucomicrobiaceae; genus Prosthecobacter; species Prosthecobacter vanneervenii. The sequence goes on from NZ_JACHIG010000005.1 coordinate 279,052, forward strand.
CGCGGCCAAGCAGCGCCTGTGATCTCCACCGTTATGCCTGCTCAAGACACCAACGAATCGCTTTTATCGCGCCTCCAAAAAGCGGAGGTGCAGGATGAATTTGAGGCGCTGATGTTTGATCAGAAGATGCACTATACGGATCTGCTGGAGCAGCTGGAGAAGTGGAGCATCAGCTCCAGCCTGGGGGCGCTGAGCCGCTACAAGGCCAGCCGAGGCGGACCCTGGGCCATGGAGCGGGCCATGCGCCAGGAGCGCGAGTTTCTCGAAGGCCATGGCGCGGATATGGACGAAGCCACACGCAAGCTCGTGGCCATGCGCATCTTCCAGGATGCTGCGTCTCCGGAGACCAGTACCAAGGATGTGCTGCGAATGCGCGAGCAGGAAATCCAGATGGCAAAGCTCAAGCAGGATGCGGTGAAGCTGGAGCAGGCGGAGCGCAAGCTGGCCCTGCTTGAGTCGAAGGTCGGAACCGCCAAGGAAGCCATGGAAAGCGCGGAGCTGACCGATGAAGAAAAAGTGGCCCGCTGGAAACAGGTCTTTGGACGATGAAGCCGGACAAACGTCAGCGCGATGCCATTGAGCAGCTCCATGAGCAGGTCAAGGTATGCAAACGCACGGCGCGAGAGGAAGCTGAACTGTTCGTCGCCGCTGTGGCCAAGGCTGCCGATCGCAAAGGCAACCCGCTGCATGAGATGCAGCTGGAAGAGCTGCGAGAACGCTGCGTGCAGCACAACCTCGGAGCCAATGCCAACGGCTGGCGCAACCCCTTTCCTGAAACCAACCCCAAGAGCCAGCTGCTTCAGTATGGCTTTGAATACTGGCATGACACGGCCCGCTTCAAGGCCATGTGCGCCAGCCGTCAGAGTGGGAAGGACTTCAACTCCGAAGGCGAAGCGGCTGAGGACTGCACGATCAATCCCAAGCATGGCTGGATGATCGCGGCTCCGTCTGAGCGTCAAAGTCTGTCCTCATTGGATCAACAGAAACTCTGGGCTGAGGCCTTTGGCCTGGTGATGGAGGATGAAAAGATCACCCGTGAAGGCATTCACGGAGAGACCCTGCTGAAGTCCTCAGAGATCATCTACAGCAATGGCAGCTCGGCCATGGCGGTGCCTGGAAGGCCTGACACCGTGCGTGGTGAAAGCCGGAACGTGATCCTCACAGAGTTTGATTTCTTTGATGATCCCAATGCCACCTGGCGCGCCATCCTCCCCAGCATCACCAATCCCCTGCGTGGTGGCGAGAAGAAAATCCGCGTGGTGAGTACGCCGAATGGCAAGGGGCGCATGCTTGATAAGATCTTCAATGAGCCGCCCAAGGGCAAGATGGTCTGGAGCAAGCATCTCATCACCATCTATCATGCGGTGCTGATGGGGCTGCCGGTGAACATCGAGGAACTGCGTTCCGCAATGGATGACGACGAGGGCTTCGGTCAGGAGTATGAGTGCCGATTCCTGGATGGCAGTAATGTGCTGCTGCCGTATGACGTGATCAGCCTGGCTGAATCCTTTGAGGCAACGGAGAGCTGGTCATTGATTGAAGCAGGCACGCTGAATCCTACCTATCTAGGAATCGACTTTGGCCGGACCAATGACCCGACTGTCTGCTGGACGCTGCAACGCGTGGGAGACATCCTCTGGACGCGGGAGGTGCTGGTGCTGAAAAACGTGCCCACTCCAGATCAAGAGCGCATTCTGAGTGACCGCATCAAAGCAGCGAGCCGCGTCTGCTTTGACTATACCGGACCCGGCATCGGACTGGGGGACTATGTGGTGGAGAAGCATGGCGAGTGGGAGCCCACCAAACACAAGATGGGAAAAGTGGAGCTGTGCACCTTCACGGCTGGATTCAAGCGCGAGATCTTCCCGCGCATGCGCCGTCTGTTTGAGGCCCCCACCAAGCTGCGTGTGCCTGTGAGCCGGGAGATCCGTGAGGATCTGCATCAAATGCAGCAGGTGATCTCCAATGGAGAGTACAACTATTGGAGCCCACGAACCAAAGAAGGGCATAGTGACCGATGCACGGCGCTGGCTTTGGCTGTGCGGGCTGCTGATGCGCCAGCGGCCGCCTTCGGCTGGAGCCGGGTCAATACGCAGCCGGGGTCAGGATCTTCGGCTTCCGGGATCAAGGCCCGCATGAAGCAGTTTTTGGGGCTCTGAAGCGGGGGTGAAGCCGAAAACGCGGAAACCCCGTTTTTTGGCGTTTTGAGGGGGGTGGGGTGCTGTCATCACAGCATCCGGGCCTCTTTGGCGGCTCAAAAACGTTGCAAACGCGTTGCAAAGGCCCCGGGGTGGGCTGCCGCCACCCCGATTTTTCACCCGTGGGCGTTTTTGGCCCGGGGGGCGGGGGTGGGAGTGCAGGGTCGTTTGGGGCGCGGTAAAGGCGGCTAAGGCGGGGTGATTGAAGGGGTCTGGTGTGGCTGAATGGCTGCATTGAAAGCAGGCACCTCCATCTTCTCCCAGCAGCTTCTCCGCTATGTGCGTGAGATCCGCAATGCCCAGCTGCGCGGTCTATCCGGCGAAACGCTTGCCTGTGCCCTGGACGGATTTGAGCGCGGGGATTTCCGCCAGGCTGCCGCCTTCTGGCAGCCCATGGCACTCAGGGATGACACGATCAGCATCGTGAAGCCCAAGCGGGAAAAGACCGTGGCGCGCCGAGACTGGCAGGTGCTTCAGGTGGATGACTCCAGCGAGGCCAAGGAACAGAAGGCCGTGCTGACGCAGTTCTGGGGCAATGTGAAGGCGGTGAACGCCTATGATATGAATCACCGGGGTGGCATCGCCCTGCTGATCCGGCAGATGATGGAGGCGGTCAGCTACAAGTATGCTTCTCATCATCTGGTCTGGAGCCCGGCGCGTGAGCAGCTCGGCTGCACCTTTGAGTATGTGCCCCTCCAGTTCTTTGAGAACCGCACCGGACTGCTGCGCTTTCTGCCCACGGGGCTGGAGTATGAAGGCAACGCCCTGGCAGAGGGTGAATGGATGGTAACGGTGAGCGACGGCCTGATGGTGGCCGCCTCCATTGGCTACCTGGCCAAGCGCAATGCGCTGGCAGATCTGCTGGCCTTCTCTGACAAATTCGGCATGCCTGGCATGCTGGGCCGGACCAAGCATGGCAAGGATACCGATGCCGGCCGCGCCATGGCCGAGGCCGTGGAGGCTTTTGGGCAGGATTGGGCGGCGGTGCTGTATGGAGATGACGGCATGGTCAAAGATCCCATCCAGCTCATCCGTGCTGAGGGCGGCACTGGATCTCTGCCCATGCCTGCCATCATGGAGCGGGTGGATCGACGCTTCACCGCGCTGTGGCGTGGCGCGGATCTCGGCACCCTGAGTGCGAAGGACAGCGCGGGCGCATCGCTCCAGGATGGAGAGACTGACATCATCGAGCAGGATGATGCCCTGACCATCAGCGAGAAGCTCAACGAGATCGAGCGCATCGTGCTCGGCTTCCACTTTGGCCCCAAGGCCGCTGCCAATCCCAAAGCCTACATCCGAATCATCGTGCCACAGAGCGAGGACTTGAAGCTTCTGCTGCAGGTGGTGCAGACATTGGTGGGAATGGGTGTGCCCATGGCGGTGGCAGACATCCAGGAGCGCTTTGGCCTGGCTCAGCCCAAAGCGGGCGCGGATCTGCTGCAAGATCCCGGTGCCAAGCCAGCTCCGCAGGATCTTGGCAGCCTCATGAATCAGCGGGCCAATGCTGATGCTGAAGAGGAACGATTCCTTGCTGGTGCCAGCCGCCTGCTGGCCAAGGCAGCCACTGAAGACAGGGCTGATCTGGTGGCGCAGATGAAAGACGTGCTGCGTGCCCCGGATGCCACGCGGCTGAATGCGCTGGCCTCCTTTATAGAGCATCTGCCCGAAAGCATCGGCCAGGACTCAGCCCAGGTGAGCGCCTGGGAAACCCTTCTCGCCTCAGCCCTGGTCAATGGCTGGGCTCTCCGTTAACGATCATGAAACACGCTCTTCATTCCTTCTTTGTCCGGATCTCCAACGTGCGTCTGAACGCCGAGATCCAGCGCGTCTTTGCCTCCGGTCTGCGCACCCACATCAATGCCGAGCTGCCGGAGTGGATTCAGCTCGCGCCTTATGGAGAATGGCCCACCAGCGAAAAGAATGCTGATGGCACGCCTGAGGCGGTGCAGGTCTTTGGCAAGGATGACGCCGAGGCCTTGGTAAAACGCTTCAATGCCTGGCACCGCAGGCTGTCACGCCTGGCACGCATCAACAGCTGCAAGGTCTATGTGGGGCATCCTGACTTTGCGCCTGACATCTGGCCCAAGCGTCAGGAGCTAGGCGATGTGCTGGAGCTGAGTGCTGATGACAAAGGCCTTAATGGCCGGATGCGCTGGAACTCGGATGCGCAAGCTCTGCTGAAGAAGAATCCCTTCCCGAGTGTGGCCTGGGATACCGAGGATCAATCCGAAGGGCGGGAACGCCCGGTGATGCTGTGGAGTGTGGGCATGACGAGCCGACCCAACATCAAAGGCGTGAAGAGCGCCATCAATGCCTGTGCTGAACCTGAAGCCGAACTCGAAACTGAAAACCAAACCGAACCACCCATGATCAAGAAAATCAAAGATGCGCTTTGCGGCGCTGGTCTGTGCAATGCGGATGATCCCGATGAAGTCATTCAAACCCATGTGGGGCAAATGATCGCCAACATTGGACAGCAGAAACAATGGGCCGCCCAGGAAAAGGCCCGCGCCGATAAAATGAAAACGGCGCTCAACTGCGATGTGACCGATGTTGATTCCGGCATCGAGACCGCTCTGGCGCGCATCAATGCGCTGAACGGTGAAAAGACCAGTCTTGAAACGCGTGTGAACGCCCTCACCTCCGAGCGTGATGAGGCACGCAAGGCCCGCTGCAATGCCATCCTTGACCGTCTGGTGGAAAGCGGGCGCATCACCAAGGCCGAGGCCGATGCGCAGGGGGATGATGCACTCTCCACGCGTCTGAATGCCGAGCCTGACAAAGTGCTGGCAGAGATGCTGCAAAAGCCGTGCAGGCTGAACAATCAAGGCCTGAATCTGGGGCGGAGCAAAGAGGCCATCATGGATGCCAGTGAGCGCCGCTCCCGCATCAACACGTGGACGGATGACTACATGGTCAAAAACAAAGTCGGCTATGACGACGCTTACAAAGCCGCCCAGGCCTGCCCGGAGCTGAAGCCTCTCTTTGATGCGATGAAGCAGCCTGAATCCTAACCCGCCAATCATTCTGACCGAACAGCACACGCACAAACCAACACACACCACCCTCACACTTATGGCCGAGAAAACCAAACAGCAGCTCGAATCCGAGCTTGAAGACGCGCTCAAAAAGATTGCCACGCTGGAAAGCGACAATCTGAAGCTGGGCGCAGACAATGAAGCTCTCACCGTCAAGGTGGATGAGCTGCAAAAAGCCCTCGCCGCCAGCGGCAAGGAAAAGCCGCCTTTCCCGAGCGGCCCGGATGAACACGAGGTGCGCCGCCGCATGAGCGCCGGTCTGACGCGCAAGCAGGCCGAGGAGGCCCACGCCGCCCAGAAGGCTCACGACGCCCGCCTGAAAAAAGCCGCCGCGTAAACAACCCTTTGCCTCACGGCATGCGCTTTGAGGCAGCTCACAACAAACCGAACCAAGTCAGAAAACCAAAATGAAAATCGAACTCGTTCTGGGCTGCCTCATTCTCGCAGCCTTTGTCACCGCCATCATGATCCCCATGATTAAGCTGGCCTTCAGTCCCACGGCGCGCCGCCGCGTGCGCCACAATGCCCTAGGGGATGGCACGCATGCTCATCTGAGCCTGCGAGCTGACGCCCCGATCGGCACCAAGAACTATCTCGTCAAGCGCGGCAGCGATGCCAATCATGCCGCCGTGGTGGCGGCTGCTTCCGATGAACCCCTCGGTGTATGCCCAGATGAAGCGGACGCCGCCGAAGATCCCATCGACGTGATCCTTCTGGGCGTGGCCAAGCGCACTGTGCTGATGGTGGCTCAAGGCACCATCGCCGCAGATGTGGATGTGTACAGCTATGGTGACGGCACGGTGACTACGACGCCAGCCGCAACCGGCACCTACTGGAAGGTGGGCAAGTCCCGCACCGCATCTACCGCAGGCCTTGAGATCGAGGTTGAGCCCTGCCAACCGCGTCTCACGAAAGTGGTGGCCAATGCCGCCACCCTGGCCACCACCCAGGCCGCCATGGTCAACGGAGCCGTGGTGATCGTGCTTGGTGCCTAACCTGCCCTGAAAATCCAAGTCAATCCAACAACGCACCCCTCATCATCCTATTATGATCAAACGCACCACCCGCCTCAACGCCCAGAAGGCCTTTGAGGCCATGACTGCCGCCGTCGCCGCCGCGATGGCGGTCAACTACGCCCCCGAGTTTGCAGGGCAGAAAGAGGTAGAGACTCGTCTCAATGCCTCTCTCATCACGCAGAGCAGCTTCTCCGAGCCGCTGACCACCTATGCTACCGGTTGGCAGGATGGCGGCAACATTCTGCAACAGGAGCTGGATTTCTTCGCTCCTTCTGTCGAAGTGGGCCGCCGATTCGAGTATCTCGAAAACATCAACTGGGAGGCTTTTCTCTCTGGCACGGAAGAGGATCTGCGCGCCATGGGTGCCGACTTCAAGAGCGTGAAGTACAACTCCAAAAAGGAGCTGGGCAAGACGGATAACCGTGGTCTTATGATCCTGGTGGATCTTGATGAGGTCAAAGAAGAGCCGAACTGGGAGCAGAAACGCGTGGCTAAGCTGAAGCGCCGCCTGATGATCAACAAGCTCCGCCGCGCCATCGCCCTCCTGACTGCCGCTGACGTCAACACTGGCAAGACGTGGGACACCACGGATGGCAAAGATCCCGACCAGGACGTGATCCTGGAGCTGGTGACTGCCGCCGACATCCTCGGCATGAAGCCCAATCGTGTGGGCTATGGTGACACAGCGTGGAGTAAGCGCGCCCTGTCCCACCGCGCCCAGAACTCTGCCGGCGGCTTTGCCTCTGCGGGCATGACTCCTGAGGCTCTGGCCGGACTCCTGGGTGTAGATCAGGTGCTGCACAGCAATGCGCGGTATTCCTCCACTACCACCGCCAAGGCTCAGGTTCTCGGCACGCTGGTGATGATGTTCACCGCGCTGCAAAATGCGGACACCGAAGATCCTTCCAACGTGAAAGACTTCTGGAGCCCGACTGATCAGGGCACTCGTTACGCGGTTCATTCCATCCCTCACGGTGTGAAGCAGTGGATCATCGCTGTGGAGCACTATGAGAAGATGGTGCTCACCAGCAATCTGGCGATTCGCAGCTTCACCATCGGCTAAGCGGTGTCTCAACCTCTGCGCTCTTTGCCACGGCAAAGAGCGCAGCATTGAGCCTCCCTTCAAATACACACCACACTATGGCCTGGACCTCCATCACAGCGGACGCTCTCAAAGACGAGGGCATCATCAGCGCCTCTGAATACGCCAGCATCACAGCGGTATCTCTTCCTGATGGTGTCACGGGTGCTCAAGTCGTGGCGCAGGTGATTGCCAATGCGGTGGCAGAAGCACGCGGCTACATCGCCGCCAACAGCGAGAACATCCTCGGCATCGAAGGCACGGTGCCGGATGAACTCAGGGCTTCGGTGCTGGTGATCATCCGCCATCGCGTTTTCACACGCCTGCCTAAAATGAAGGCGCTGCTGGATGATCTGCGCGTCAAAGAATATGACGAGGCCATGCGCAAACTGCGTGATGTGTCCAACGGCACCTTCAAGCTGGTGCAGCCCATCACGCCCGCCGATCCTGACCAGCAGGCCGGTGGTGGCAGCATGCAGGTGGTGAACAAGGCTAAACGCTGGGCCACGCGGAAAAAGCTTGGGGGGCTGTTTTGATGCATGGCTCTGCTGATTCCAAACCCCTACGACAGCACCTTTAGTGCAGCCTTTGCGCTGGCCAAGAAGCGCGGCCTTTTCCCCACCTGGATGGGGACGGCGGAGATACGCGACCTGGAAAAGGGTATCCGTGAACGAGCTGTCTTTTCGGCACGCACCACCAATGCTGTTTATCTGGATGCGCTGAAGCAGCGTATTGAGCGCTTCATTGCCAATGGCTACGACGGCGACATGGGCAAGCTCAGGCTGGAGCTGAAAGACATCCTGACGCGGCTGCAATACGATCCCGTGAAAGGATTTCCCGGTGATGAATCGCTTGGCATTCCACCAGCGCGTGCAGGCAGCCTGCAAGACCTGAGCAGCGACAAAAGAATCAACCTCATCCTGAATACGCAGGTGCAGCTGATGGCTGGCAAGGGGCAGGAACAACAGGGGCTCAGCGAGGCTGCGCTGGATCTCTTCCCCGCCTATGAGCTGGTGCGCCTGGAATCCCGCCGCGTGCCACGTGAGTGGCTTAAGGACTGGAAGGAAGCAGCTGAGAACATCGAATGGGAAGGCGTGAGTAAAAGCGCCTTCGCCGAAGGTCGGATGATCGCGCTGAAGAATTCGCCCATCTGGGCAGCGATAGGCAGCAGCGCGCTCTTTAATGATGCGCTGGATGTGAGTCATCCGCCCTTCCGATTCAACAGCGGCATGGGCTGGCAGGTGAGAGATCGTGAAGCAGCACTCAAGTGGGGGTTGAAGGTGGATGGCAAGCCGGTAAAGGTGCCTGCTGAAGTGAAAAGTCTGCCACCTGAAACTGTCAGCACCCACGGGCTTTCCGCTGCCACCTTGGAGCGCTTGAAGAAAGTGCTCGCCAATGCGGAGGCGAAGGATGGAAAGCTCACGCTGGACTCTGCGTTTGGCAATGCGCCACCACCTCCACGGAAGGTGAAGCAGCCGGACAGCCCTGCCGCAGATCCTCTGGCTTGGCTGGGCAAATACGCGCATGGAGTGCGGAAGAATACTGACAGCCTTTGTGATGCCTTGGACAGCCTGAGCATGCTGCTGGAAGATCCACGCCTCAATGCGGAGCATGTGCCCAAGCGCATGCATCAGGATCATAAAGGTAAACGGTGCGGGAGGGGATATATCGCCCATGACAAAGTGTGCCGCAAAGCTGTGGATGTGCTGTCTGGAGCTGAGATGCTGACCTCTCAGGAGGCGGCAGATGCACTTGACCAGGCACCGCATCATCACATGAGCAAGGTGTTGCGTCATTGGTTTGACGGCAGCTACAAGCGGCTCAACAAAGAAATCTCCTCAAAGGAAACTCAGCAGCTAGTGAAATTTTTGCAGCGTGTGCAGCCCACGCCTGTGGCAGGCCCGCTTTGGCGCGGGCTTGGGTTTGCCACCCTGGATGAGCTGACCTCGTTTGCCTCCATCATTAAATCAGGGAAGTGGCCGGACAAGCCGCTTAATGCTTTCTCACATAAAAAATCAGTGGCCGTAAAATTTGCCTCAAGCCAGCCTTTTCAGGCAGTGCTGCAAATCAGTGGCAGCAAAAGCGGGCGGGATATGCGGCCCCTGGCTGATGAGGCAGCGCCGCGATTCTCTCATCAGGAGGAAGTGATGTTTCTTGCCAGCCCAAAGCTGAAGGTGAAAAACTCGGGCATGATCCGCACTTCTTCAGGCTACACGTTTGCAGCCATTCTTGAAGAGGCATGATCTTAGAACCGTTCATAGGCCTCGGCAGGAAGCGGCAGCTCTTCCTCCCCGGCTTGCGAGCACTCCACGACCATGGAAAGCAGCTCTGCATCTGCTTCTGGGTTGAGTGTCTGGAGCTCATCGAGTGTCATGCCGTTACGTTACAGCCATGAGCGGACTTCTCAACATCGAAATCAAGGCGGATGACAGCACGCCGGTGCTCCAGGAGCTGCTGAAGGAACTCAGCGATCTGAAGCCGCTCAATGACTATATCGGCGCAGCGGCAGCCGAAGGCACCCGGATGCACATCCGCAGCGCAGCAGAGCAGCGCCATACGACGGCTGAGCAGCTCGGAGCCAGCCCCACAGGCTACCTGACCAAGCGGGCCGAGCTGGTGAGCTACACGGCCTCTGCCAGCGGTGTGGAGCTGGCTGTGACGGGTGCCATCTTTCGCCGCGTCTTTGGGCCTGTGGTGATCAAGCCTGTGGCCGCCAAGATGCTGACGATCCCCTGGCGGGCTGAGGCCTATGGCAAGCGGGCTCGTGAGTTTGACAATCTGTTTGTGTATGTGAGCAGGCGCGGGAATGGCATGGCCTTTCTGGCCCGCCGAGAAGGAAAGAAGATTCAGCTCTACTACCTGCTCAAAAGCATTGTGGTGCTGTCACAGGACACCGGCCTTCTGCCCACCGTGGCTCAGTATGCCCAGGCAGCAGAGTTTGGGGCACGTGGCTATCTGCGCAAGATCACGGCAGCAGCGGCCTGATGATGTGCGGCAAAGGCGGGTAAGGCGGGGTGCCTGCATGCTGAGGCTGTGGTGAAGTGCGGCTGTGATAGACGACTTCATTCAAGAGCTGCACGATGATCTGTTTGGCGCGGTAAGCGCCGATCCGGGCATGCTGTATGTGCCCGTCTATCAGAGCCGCACACCGCTGGCCAAGGATGAAGAGGGAAACCCCATTGTGGGGCAAACCTCCATGATCGAAGAAGAGATCAAAAAGGCGCTTTCCGGCCTGGAGCTGAAGAATGGCAAATGCGGGATCGCCGTGGTGATCATGCTGCCAGATGTGGAAGGCGAAAGCGTGAACAGCGCAGCGCCTGCAATGAAGCTGATCGCGAAAGTGCGGGTGATCGAAAACCGCCTCGTCAATGAGGGCAGCACAGGAACGGGCATCACAGCATCGCTGTTGTGCACCCATCTGCTGCAGGTGCTGAACCGTCGCAGTTTTCGCGGCCGCTCCGCCTTGTATCCGGATCTCAAGCGCATGATCACCGAGATCCCGCTGCCAGATGGCGAGAATTGCCATGAGCTGACATTGATCCAGCATGTGACTCCTGATGCCCTGGTGAAGGTCAGTACGCCGACAGTCACACAGGAGGGCGCGGCCATTGCTCTCACCTGCACCACTGCCGGTGCCAGTATTTACTACACGCTGGATGGCACCTTCCCGGGCTCAGGCAATGCCGCTGCAAGCCTCTACACCGCACCCATCTCCCTTGAGTCTGGCATTCATCAAATGCGCGTCTGCGCGCAGAAGGATGGCATGCAGGCCAGCAATGATCTCATCGCAGAAATCACCATCGAATAAGCAACCCACGTTATGTCTCAGAACCGCACCCTCATTCTTCGCGAGCCAGGTCACATCGTTCTCGATGCCGCTGGCACTCCTGCCGTCTTGTATTCTGAAACTCCCTGGACAGTGGAGATGTCCGAAGAGGTGGTGCCGATCCCTTCGGCGATGTTTGGAGAGCTGGACCGTGTGCCGGTAGGTCGCATGATCAAGATCAAAGGAACTCCTCAGCAGTTCAGCGCTGGGGCCATCGCCAAGCTCTTCCCCTTCGCTGCCAAAAAGCGCGGGGCGTCTTTGCTGCCCAGCACGGATGAGACGCTGGATATCCATACCACCACCGGCAAACGCTGCCGCATCCCGAATGCGTTTGTGTATGCTGAGCCGGAGATCCGAGGTGACATCCGCAAGACGCCGATCGGCGAAGTGGAGTTTTGGGGGGTCGTCCCGCTCAATGGCAATGCCAACAGCCTGGCTTCGTTCTTCAGCGAAACGAGCGTGGCCTATCCTGGCGATGACCTCTTTGATACTGCCGAGATCATCAATCCGGCCTGGCAGGTGACCTGGGGCGGTGCGCCCTGGGACAGCCTGGATCTGGGCGAGAGCGGATTCTCCATCAAGCCAGCACCGAAGTATGACGAGGACAAGGTGAATGGCATCGGCGTGACAAACGTGGTGCTCACAGACTACGGCGTGGGTGTGGATATTGAGCCGATGAACATCACACGTGCGGCGGTGATGGCCCGTGCTGGATACGGCACAGCGCTGGGAGGCCGCAAGAGTACGACCGCCTATGACTTCATTGCCCAGGCATCGGGCATCTACATCGCGGTGCGCAATGCCGCCCTGGTGCCCGGGCAGAATTTCAGCTTTGCCGCTCAGCAGCGCAGCGTGGGCAAGCTCAAGCTCCAGAGCATCCGCTCTTTCAGCGGAGGCGAGGAAGTGGCCCAGCTCTACGTCGGCACCTCGGCCCCGGCATGATTCTTTTGAAGCACGCAACCTCAACTCATCCCCACCATGGCTGACACTACCACTCCTCTCAATGAGATCGACGCATCGGCGCTGCCCAAGATCAAAGCTCTGTTTGATGACGCCCGCTGGCAGAAGATCGAAGCGCAGGCGCGCAAGCAGTCTGCTGATCTGCCCAAGCTATGCTCCATGCTGCTGGCGACGAGTCTGGCGCGGCATGCCAGCCATGAGCCTGCGGCTCTGGCCAGTGCGGCCAACCGCCTGCTGATCTCTCTGGGCAGCACGCTGAAGCCTGAAGATGTGCAGCGTTATGAGCAGGCGCTCAATCCTGCACAGGCGGCTTCTGCGCCCGCTGCTGATGCCGCGCCAGACGAGGCTGCCACAAAACCCAAGCGTGGAGGCAAAGCCGATCCCGCGCCCGCCCCCGCCAACTAATCAGGTCCAGGACAATCCCCGATCATGTCCGACGAAAGCCAGGTCAAAATCAGCATCGTCACTACTGCCGACCCCTCGGGTGTGCAGCAGGCGCGCAATGACTATGACGAGCTTTTTGCTGATCTCAAAAAAGGCATTGCAGACACGCTGCAAGCAGGCGGAGCGGACAAGAAATTCATCGGGCATGTGGTGGATGAATTTGAGCGGCTGAATGTGTCTCTCAAAGAATCCGGAGCCAGCGGGGATGAGGTGGCGCAGAAAATTGCGCAGCTGCAAGAGAGGCTGATGCAGGATGCCGCCGCCGAGGAAAAGCGCATCCAGCAGCGCAAGGTGGATTTTGAGTATGCGCTTCAGATTAAAGAGGCCGAGGAAGAAGCGGCGCGAACGAAGCGAATCCGCCGTGAAGAAGATCAGCTGGCGATGGAGCTGGAAGGCATCCGCCTGAAAGAGCAGACGCAGCTGCTGGAACAGCAGATCATGGCGCGGCTGCGTCAGGAGCGCCTGGCGCGTGAGGCCGTTGAGAGCACGCAGGCCATGGGCAAGGCCTTTGATGGCGCCAAGCGCAGCATCGGGGATACAGCCCTCGTGGCCGCACAGTTTGTGGATGACGCGCAGTATGGCCTGCGGGGCATCATGAACAACATTCCGCAGCTGGCCCTGGCCTTTGGTATGGGCAGCGGCTTGGCGGGCTCCATCAGCATTGCGGCGGTCGCACTGAATCTGCTCTGGGAAAAGTTTGGCCAGGCCAAGGAGGCGAAGGCTGAGACGGAGAAGGTGACAAGCTCCGTGAAGGATCTGGAGGATGCGCTGAAACGTTCTTCAGAAGCCGCTGACAAGGCCTTCCAAAAGGATCTGTCGCAGTACGTTGCTGAAGTCGAAAAAGCAGCGACGAGCTGGCGCAACATCAAGAGCGAGATCAGCGCCATCGTTGATCGGCAGAAAGAACTGCGCGACATCCAAAACCAGATTGCTAACAGCCAGCTGGAACTGGAGCGCCAGGCCGCGCTGGCTAACGCCAAGGACGCTGATCAAAAGAAAGCCATCAACAGCCAGTATGATGCGAGGAAAGCCGCACTGAACAGCGGCAATGAACTGGACAAAGCAAACTTTGATCTGGAGTCGAAAAGGGCTCAACTAGACTTGCTCAAGCAGCAGTTTGGCAATGTGAGCGACCAGGTGGGCGGCACTGAAGGCGCAGTCGGCACAGCCAAGCGGGATCTGCAAGATTTTGGGCGTGAGTATGGAAGTCAGTCTGATCAGGGCCGTAACGTGGCCGCTGCGGAAGCGGCACAGCGTCAAATATTCGAGCTTCAAGCCAGACAGAGGAAAATTAATGAACTGATCGAAAGCAACAAGTTCGGTGATGAAGAGGATCTGCGTGCCCTGCTTGGTGAGCTGGAGAGAATCCCTGCTAAAATCGACGCTGCCGTCAAAGAACGCGATAGCAAACTGCCATCGCTAAAATCAGACAGGGAGGCCATGGAAAGTGGCCAGGGCCTGAAATTTGACAAATGGCAGAGTGAAGCAAAGACAGCTGCTGATGCGGGTGATACTGGACCGGCAAATGCTCTCAGTTCGGCCTTGGACCGGCAGAAAGAAAATGAAGCGCGGCTCAAAGCACAAGAGGAGCTGCTCGTTAAAACGAAAACAGAGCAGACCGAGGCAAGCCAACGCATCACGGAAATCGAGAAGGATATCCAGCTGGCATTGCTCAAAGTCGAAGCGGCTGCGCTGAAGCAGGCCGAATCGTTCGCCAAGGCTGGCGGTGCTGCTGCCGAGGCTGAGCGTGAGGCGGCGGAGAAGGCTGCAAAGAAAGCCCGTGAGGAGCAGCTGCGGAAACTAGAGAACGATGCGGCTGAAGCGGAAAAGAATCACGACTACACCGGTGCCGCTAAGAACCGCAATGAAGCGGCCAGGCTGAAGCTTGGCCCCGATGCCACCCCCGAGCAGCGCCGTGAGCTGGACCGGCTGAACCGCGACCGGCTGATGGAGGGCGAGCGCAGGCAGACCGGCTATCAGCAGCAGCAGCAGGCCAAAGATATCGGCGAACGCACCGGCAACCTGGCAAACAACCTGGGAGAGACCGGCAAGGATCTGAAGAAGGCGGCCGAGCAGCTCAAGGACGGTGCCACCCCTGCGGAGCTGGATGGAGTGCTCAAGGCCATGATGGAGCTGATCCCCGCCATTCGGGAGAAGTTCCAAGGCAGCGATAAAAAGGTAGCCGACGTGATCAAGGAAGTGCAGCTGCTCAAGCAGCAGCTGCTCAACGGGAGGCTCGGCAACGCATGATCTGGACGCTGACAGACGGTGATACGATTTTCCCGATCACGGATGGCTACAGCCGCGTGTACAAGGCAGCGGGTGCCTTGACAGGCCAGCTGGCGCAGACCACGCAGGTATCACAACCAATGCGCGAACCGTGGCCCAAAGCCTTTCCTGACCGGTCAACGCGTGCGCTGTCTTTTGACATCCCGGTGTTTTTCCCTCCCTGCGCATCCCTGGAAGAGGCAGCCATGCAGGCGCTGGATATTCCTGTGCAATGCCCGACTGGCGGCGTGCTGACAGGCCAGCGGGATGCCGAGCTGCGCACCTACTCACAGGCCTGGGTGCGCAATGTGACCTGTGAAAACTTCGGGGTCAGCAACCGCTTCGTCTTCTCCATGCTGGCCGTCAATCCGACCAGCCGAACCCTCAGTACACTCGCGCAAATGGACTATCGATCGATCGCCAACGTGCCCGCTATCACCGGCCTTGAAGGCGGCGCACCCAACAATCTGGACGGCTACACGACTACTGACGTTGCCGTGGGCTTCACGATGTTGATCGTGCCTGAGATCAGCGGCTTTGCCCAGGCGATCCACTTCCGGCTTTTCGCTGGCAACGATGCGACCCAGACCGATCCCACCGCAGGCACGCTTGTGGTGAGGCCGCTCGACTACGACGCAGGCACGAATGCCAAAGTCTGGAAGGCTGTTTGACCCATTCCCTATGAACATGATCCGACTCCTCATCATCACCGCTCTGGCTATCTCTGCCTGCCTGGCTCATGCAGGCACACGCACCGTTTTCAAGGATGCCGATACCGGCATGCTCATTGAAGATATTGCCACGGGCAATCATTCCATCCGCATCAACAGCTCTGGGGCTTTGATCTTTGAGGGCGGCATGAGCATCACAGGTGCTGATGTCTTCCTTGGCGCTCTGGGTGGCACCTCAACGGGCGGCGCAGGGACAGCGGATGCTGGCAAGCTGACAATCTTCGCCTCTGACGGATCGCTTACAGGGGCTGGATTCATTTCATACGCGGGTATTGCTGGCACCGCTGCGCAGCTGCAGCCCGGCTATATCCAGTGGCTCAACAACGGGCATACAATGCGCCTACAGCCGCCGAACAGCATCAGCGCCGACCGCGTCATCAGCCTGCCGAATGTCAGCGTGAATGCCACGGTGATTACGTCAGCTGACTCGGGGACCGTGACGAATACGATGCTTCAAGGAAACATCGCTAACTCCAAGCTGCTGAATCCATACGTGACTGTGGGTGGTAATACTGTGGCCTTGGGTGGATCTGTCACCGCCAGTGCCATTTTCGACAGCATCAGCAGCACCCGTGGCACGGTTCTTTATCGAGGCGCATCCGGATGGGTAGCTCTGGCTCCAGGTACCAATGGGCAGTATTTGAAGACGCAGGGAGCTGGCTTTGATCCGGTGTGGGTGACGCCGAGTAATGGGATCACCATTGGCACTACGACCACGAGCGGAGCTGGCGCGGATGACATTCTGATCACAGACGGCGTCTGGGTGCAGAAGCTCACGCCTGGTAGTGGCGTAAAAGGCGCTCTTGCCAATGCGGTGAATGGAGCAAGCGGGTTTCTGACTTACGGGATCATCGGCACAAGCGGTGCTACGGTCCCGCTGCTTAACGGCAGCAATACCTTCAGCGGAGTGAATACCTTTGGGAATGACATTACGATCAGCACCGGTTACGGCCTTCATCTCGGATACAGCGGGAATTATCTCCGCACTGACGCCTACAACAGTGTCTTGTGGGACGCGAATACAGTCATTGGCCGCAATCAAGCCAATGGCGGAAACCAGTTCGCCTTTGAAAATGGCGGCGTAGTCACTTTTGGCCTTATGTATTCCGGCCAGACAGGTGCGGTGAGTAACGCTGTGCGCACGGCATCTTATGTGCTCGATGTTTTCAGCAATTCGCATTCTGCCAATCTCGCTGTCTATAATACATGGTCGAACGGCACCAGCTGGGAGGCCTTCGTTGCCGATTGGCAGACTACGGCGAATGAGTGCCATGTGGGAACTCAGGTGGGAAGCGGCGGCGGCACCGCGCGTGATATGTACCTGATGCGCGGCGGTGCGGACAAGATCAAGATCGGAGCCAATACCACCGATTTAATGCAGCCTCTCAAGATCAAGAGCTATACGGTAGCAGGATTGCCCAGCGCCAGCACCTGCGGAGCAGGCAGCAAGGCTTGTGTAACAGATGCCACGAGCCGGACCCCATACACCACCGTGAGTGGTGGCGGGTCTTATTTCGTCGAAGTCATCTCGGATGGGACCAACTGGCTTGTTCACTGATTTTCCAACCTCAAACCAAACTCAACCCTCCTATGAAAACACTACTGATCGTCATCTTCTGCATGCTGTCTGCATCGTCTATGCAGGCTCAGATTTTTGACTCTACCTCCACCCCGCCATCTGCTGCTGAGCTGACTGCCAAGGCCATGGGCGAGGGCATCGTGAACCAGATCAAGGCCCGAGCTGCTGACCACATCGGCAAATGGAATGATCTGTGGCGCAATCCGCGCCCGGGTGCCACCCCTGCGGCCATTCTGGAGAAAATGGGCACGGACGCGGCCAAGGTGTTTGCCTTTGCGGCGTTGAATGTGGCGCACATCGAACAATGTGCCGCCATGCTGGGAAAGCAGCGGTCTGATTTCCTGCCTGATGAGTATTGCAGTCCAGCTCTGCCCATCACGGTGCATCAGGACGGCACCGTCACAATCACCCCTTGAGGATCTGAGCCGTGGCCACCTGGACTCTGGAGCATGAAGGAACAATTCAGACTCTCGCTGAATGGGGGGCTGATGATTCGTCCACGCTTGCCTTCACGAGTTTTGAGCCCGGGGTGTTGACGCTGCATTTCCCGGGCATGCTGGATGCCGATGTGCCGTTCAGCTACAAGGACAAGGTCATTCTTCGGCGTGATGATGCTGTCGTATTCCGTGGGCATGCGATGGCACCGCGCCGGACGGGGGAAGGGATCTCTGAGGGAATCACGGTGCAGTTTCAGGATGCGTGGTTTTTTCTGAATACGGGCTCCATCACACAGAATGTCTTTGATTCACGGGTGGCGGTTTTTTCCCGCTCTTCCACTCTCACCAATGGATCGTATGACGTGGTGGTGGTGTCTGCGACCGGCCTGTCTGCTGGGATGAGCGTCACCGGCACGGGTATTCCAGCTTTGACGTATGTGACGGCGATCGTCGGAACGACGGTGACGCTGAACAATGCGGCCACCATCTCAGGCACGAGTGCGCTGAAATTTTTCGTGCCGCGTGCTTCGACCACAGTGGCATTGTTTGCCAGCATCACGCCGGGCCTGCCAGTGCTGCCAATGACGCCTAGGACGGCGCTGGCGTGGATCCTGGCAAGCTGCAACCGGTTCCACCTCGGCGACAAGATGCAGATGGGGGAATGCTATGGCGCGGGCTTTCTGATCACGCCACAGCCGGTGGACGTGGTGGGAACCTTTGCGACGGCGCTGCATGAGGTGCTGCGCTATGTGCCGGATGCGGTGCCGTGGTTTGATTATACGACAGATCCTCCCACGCTGAATTTCACACAGCGAAGCGCTGCCACGGCACAGACGGTTTCGCTCGGAACAGGTGTGCTGATCAGTCAGGAAATCCAGGCGCGACCCGATCTGCTCTTTACCGGAGTGAAGATCACCTATAGCGGCTATCTGCTCGATGGCACGCCGTCCCGAATGATCGACCAGGCTGGCGATGCCTCCGGACCCGGGGTGCTCACCTTTGAGCTACAGCTGAATCCGCCCACTGAGCTGCCTACCTATCAACAGCCGGTCACAGAGCAGCAGTACATCGCGGTGGAAGCGATCGACATTGAAGATCCCGCATGGTGGGTGCGGAATGCAAACATCAACGCAAATCCTGCTGATGTCGTGGTCGGAGAGGGATCAACCCTGGAGCTGGACCCGGACGCACCTGAGAATGCTGATGCAGAAGATCTGACAGACATCAACGGCTGCAGTAATCAAATCCTGGAGGGGAGCATTCCCAGCTGGATGAATCAGTCGGCTCATCTGCGCTATGTGCGGGCTACCGGATATCTGACCATCCGCACCTACAATGACCCTGACCATACCGAGAAGGGCTACAAGCTCAGCAAAGAGGTGGTGCAAGTGGACTGCACGGCGACTGATCTGGTCACGAACACGTATGAGAATACTCTCGTGATGGGCGGCTATGCAGGCGGCACGTTTGATCCTGAGGCCATGCCTACTGGCATCGCGGTGAAGCTGCTGGCTGCTCTGGGTGTGCTCCATTACCAAGGAGCGATCACTGTGACCGATGAGGAATGCGACCTCACGATGATCCCAGGACGTGTGGTGAACATCACCGGACAGCGGGCTGAGTGGGCTGCGATGAATGCCCAGATCCAGGGCGTGTCGCATCAGCTGCACTACGGCACCACGACTTTTAATTTTGGGCCGCCCAACCACATGGCGGCACAGGATTATCTGGAGATGTCGCGGGCCTTTCAGCGGCTGAAGCCAAGCCAGAATCTGGACACACGAGCCACCGGAAACATACCTGGGGGAGACAGCAGCATCCCGATGAAGCACCCAATCGCGGCGATCCGCAGCGGTGTGCGACGGAATGCCATTGTGAAGGAGAGCCAGGATGTCGATGATTCAGGCTCGATCACGACGAATACCAAGAATGGAGCCTTTGAGAGCACTGATGGAACGGTGACCGTTAAACTCGCCCCAAACCTGAAATTTCTTTCTTTGGAGGGAGAAGGGAAAAGCGTCACGATCAATCTCAATGATCTGCCCGCCTCAGGGACTGTCATGTTTCGTTCTTACACGATCTGTGTTGGCGGCACTCAAATGACCGCAAAGCTGCTCGGCACCGCGCCCGCATAACACCTATGGCCGACGTATTTGGAGATTGCCTCAAAGTCAGCAATTTTGTCTCGAACATCACCGGGGCAGGCACGTGGAATGGCAGCACAGGGATTTTTACCGTGACCCTCGTGGGCAAAGGGGCCTGCGGCGGATCGGGCACTCAAGATCAAGGTGTATGCCGTCTGACCGTCAAAGCATGTGGCAAGGTCAAAGTCACTGTGAGCGGCACGGGCTATAAATACAACGTGCTGGCCACTACGTGTACCGCCGCCGTCGTGAGCGGACCTACGATCGTGAGTCGGGCATCACCAGGGGGTGGCAGTTCGACCGATTATTGCTCAACCGGGCCTCTCACTGGGGCGACAAACGGTACGGCGGACGTGCACTGCGGAACTCAGCTCCTGCTGACCTTTGGCCGGTTGCCCCATCCAGGCAGCGACTATGGCCAGATCACCGCAACCTTTACCGTGGAGGCTGTCGCATGGTGACCAGCGTCACGTTTGGTCAGCTCTCGCAGCTTTTCCAAGGCTCCTGGAAGCCCGCGCCGGGCCACTACCACAGCCCTGAGGTCTGGGCGATGTGGGACGGTAGCAGCGCGACCTGGGGCCTACAGCCTGGCGTGACGCAGCTCTCGCCCGAAAGCGCAGCGATAGACGGGGATTTTGCGGCCTTCCTGGCGCGGCTGGAGCTGCCTACGGCCGCTGAGATCGCGGCGCGTGGCATGGCTGCCTTTGGCCGCTGGCTGGCCGCTGGGCTGCCTTTGGTGGATGAGACGACCCGGCAGAAGCGGGCTATGGTCTGCGAGGCCTGCCCTGCCTGGGATAGTGAGGCGAGGGCTGGCCTGGGCCGGTGCGGGCATCCAAAATGCGGGTGTACCAGCCTAAAATGGTGGCTCAAGACCGAGAAATGCCCCGCTGGCTGGTGGCCTGCATAAGGCCTGCACCGGCCTTGCAAGGGTCGGGTAAAAAGTGGCCCAATGCGCAAACCTCTGTCATTTTTGCTCAAACCGCGTGTCGCTTACCGCGAGAGCTGAAATCCTCCAGCTTCCGCTGTTGGCGCAAGCGCGTCAGCGGTCGAGTCACCAAACACCGAAAACTGCTTGAATTAAAACTCAAAGGCTGACATCAGCGCAGCTTGGCGACGGATTCAATCCATTTCGCCCCAAGATATTCTGTAGTTAAAGCAGCGCGGCAATGGGAACCCCTCGTTTGGCACCGGTACCGCCGTAGATGTTGAAACTTCCTCCGCTTCCTG